>NZ_UETR01000055.1:0-18659 GCF_900491745.1 Candidatus Amarolinea aalborgensis
GACGCACGGCAGGTCATACTTCAACTGCAACTGCATGGCTCCTCCATGTGCTGACCGATCTGCTCTCCAGGATCTCCAACATCTCCCGACTCGTGTGGACAAAATAGAACTCGCGTTGGGGATGTTGCCGATGCAATTCGTTGTAGCACTGCATTGCCGTGGTCCCATCTGGGCAAGTCTCGATCACGGCAATACGGTCGAGAATACGATGATTCTCGGCAGAGTGCGCTTCTAGTGCTTCGATCACCAACCATCGGTCGGGATAGGCGTTACGGACATCCAACCATCGCATGATTGCCTCCAACCATCATGAACTTGAGCAAACCCTTGCAGATCATCCTCGGACAATGTGGGCGCGGTTAAGAGCAGGCGTTGAAGTTGCTGAGGCTCATGATCATTCTCCCCTTCCAGCGCTCGCGGCACCCCGTCAGGAGAAATTATACCCGCAACGAAGCCAGGTGACAAGGGTGCGCGCCGCTGGTTGGAATTGATCTCTTGCGGCGTGGCTCTCTTCGGTCTCACCCCTGTCTCCGTCGTGGTGGGCGCTGATCCCGCTCGGCGCAGGCGGAGACATGAGATCACCCACGTCAACCGGCCGGGCGTTGACGCACCCAAGTGGCGGTGGTACAATCACGATCAAGACCGGCTGCCTGGTCACCCTCAACCGCCGCCATTTCATCGAAGACCCGGAAGTAGCCCGGCGATCGGGCTTGCGCATCGAGACGCCAGGCGACGCGCTGGCGTGGGTGCGGGGCGAGATCGGGTAAGCCTTGTGTAAGGAGAAACGGCTCATATACGGCAACAACATGACAACGACGCACATTCCAAGCGGACTGCGTCCCCACTTCCAGGAATACGATCTGCCGAGCCTTGACCTGGACCGAGACGCTGATCTGATTATCCAACGCACACTCGAATACGGCACCTGGGACGAAATCCGCTGGCTGGTTGCCAGCTACGGCGTTGATCGCGTCCGCACCTTCGTGCGCGTGCGAGGTGAGCGCATGCTCTCACGCGTGACCTTCAATTACTGGCGCAAGCTGCTGCGCATCCATCGTTGGCGCCACTCGCCGTTCGCCAACGAAGCGAGGGAAGTATGGATGTACTGACTCTTGCGAACCCGCACTGGGAAGCGCTCACACCCGAGACTCAACAGGCATTTCATCTCGCTGCTACTCTTCCCTTTCTTAACCGCTATTACCTGGCCGGCGGTACAGGATTGGCCCTACATCTCGGCCATCGTTTGTCAGTTGACCTTGATTTCTTCTCAGCGGCCGCTGACGCCGTGGGACCGGAAGAGCGCTCTGCTATGGCAACAGCTTTTGACGACCCCACGCTCTCGGTCAGCCATGACAAGGACATGACCTTTGTGGCCACATGGCGAGGAGTTGGTATCAGTTTCTTTCGCCTAGCCCTCTACCCATTGGCCCAGGCGCCATGCTGGCTAAAAGGCGTGCCGGTGGCCACGGTGGCGGAGATCGGCGCCATGAAGTTGGCGGCCATCATGTCCAGAGGTACACGCAAAGACTATATTGATCTCTACTTCATTCTGCAACGAGTAACCATCGGCCAGATCTTCGAGGTTGCCGCCGTGAAATACGCGCGCGTACGCACTTTTGCCGTGAGCGCAGTTCGTGCGCTGGCCTACTTCGCCGACGCCGAGGCTGCCCCCATGCCACAGATGCTAGATCGTACCTCCTGGACAACGATGAAACGGTTCCTGGAGCGCCAAGCCCTGGAGGCTGGGCGTAAACACCTGGAAGACCTGTGGTCAGGTTGAGGGCCATGGTCCGCAAAGGCAGGCTTTGCAGCGGTTACAACGATTTGAGTCGCCCGACCTGTTTCGACGTGGGCGGCTCGACCGAGACTTCGGGGAGCTCGGTCGAGTCGCTCACGACGAAGCCTCAATCGCCCGACCCGCCCCCATTCTGAAATGCACCCCACACAGACTGATTGGTTGCGCAATGCGCCAGCCGTTGGTATAATGTCCGCCGGGATGATCCAGGTTGGTGTGACGCCAGCCCCGCGCAGGCCAGCCGTGTCACCCTCCCCGCCGCTATCCTTGACTTCGAGATGCCTATGACCATGTTGGACTTGATCGCCGCGGTCGAAGCGAAGACTGCCCTGGTCTTCCAGGACAAGACATTGTTGCAGCGCGCGCTGACGCACCGCTCCTATCTCAATGAGTTCCCAGACTTCCCGCTCTCTGATAACGAACGGCTCGAATTCCTGGGAGATGCCGTGCTCGGTTTCGTCATCGGCGCCTATCTCTATCATCGGTTCCCCGAACAGCCAGAGGGCTACCTGACCAACATGCGCGCCGCGCTGGTGCGCCGCGAAACGTTGGCTGATTTTGCCCGGCGGCTGAACCTGGGACAGTATCTGCTGATGGGGCACGGCGAAGCCGAATCGGGCGGCCGCAATCGCCCGGCCACACTGTGCGCGGCCTTCGAAGCGCTGATCGGCGCTGTGTACCTGGACGCCGGCCTGGCCCGTGTGGATGACCTCCTGCTGCCGCTCATCGTTCCGTTTCTCGACAATCTGCAGCAGCAGGCAGATTACAAGGATGCCAAGAGCCGGCTGCAAGAGCGCGTGCAAAGCCAGCGCCAGGTTACGCCGCGCTACCAGACGGTCAGCGCAGAAGGCCCTGATCACTTGAAGGAGTTTACCGTCCAGGTCTTTCTGGGCGACGCGGTGTACGGCGAAGGTCGCGGCAGCAGCAAACGCCAGGCCGAACAGCTCGCCGCCATCCAGGCGCTGCAGCAGCTCGAATTGGAAGACCTGGATGATCTGCGACGCAAGCACGACTAACCCGGCGGCGCCGCGGCCAGCCGCAATGCCCATCGCCCAACACGAACAATCCACCCTGCTCATTACCGGCTTGTCTGGCTACGTGGGGCAGGGGCTGGCCCGCCATCCGGCCCTGGCCCGTTTTGGCCGCGTGGTGGGCACCTACTTCCAGCACCCCGTGAGCTTGCCCGGCCACGCAACCTGCCGGCTCGATTTGACCGACGCCCAGGCCGTAGACGCGCTGTGGGAGGCCGTGCAGCCCACGGTAGTCATCCACACCGCGGCCAATTTTGCGCAGCCGGCCAGTCTGACAGCAAGCATCGTGGCTGGCACGCAGCATGTCGTGGCCGCCGCCGCCAAACACGGCGCTCGCCTCGTGCATCTCTCCTCTGATGTCATCTTCGATGGCGAACATCCACCCTACGCCGAAGACGCGTCCCCCGATCCCATCACGCCCTACGCACAGGCCAAGGCGCAGGCGGAGACGCTCGTGCGCACGTCAGGTTTGGCAGACTGGGTTATGGTGCGTACGTCCCTGGTGACCGGCCTGGCGCCGGTTGACCCGCGGACGCAGTGGGTGTGGGACAGCGTGCGCGCACGGCGGCCGATCACGCTGTTTACTGATGAGTACCGTTGTCCGGTATGGGTTGAGGATTTGGCCGCGGCCCTGCTGGAGCTGACGCAGCTCGATTTCCGGGGTGTGCTCAACGTCGCCGGCCCACAGCGCCTGAGCCGTTACGCGTTCGGCGTGAAGCTCTGCGCCTTCGCCGGTCTCGATCCCGCGGCCATCACGGCCGCTGTCGTCGCCAACAGCGGCCTGGTGCGCCCGCGTGATTGCACGCTGGATATCCGCCTGGCCCAGCGCGTGCTGCGCACGCGTCTGCGCAGCGTGGACGAGGGATTGCTATCTGCTCACAACAGGTAGAGGACAATAAAGAAGGGCAGCCACATCAGATCAAGGAAATGCCACACCATTGCAGCCATGGGCGTGGCGCGCAGGCGCTCGGCATCCACCGCGCTGTGCAGTTGATCGAGCAGTCGCGTCAACAGAACGAGGCCGAGAATGATGTGCATCGCGTGAAAACCGGCCATCGTAAAGAAGACCGCGCCGTAGACGCCGCTCTGAATGGTCATGCCGGCCGTCGTAAACTGGTAGATTTGACCAGCCAGGAAGAGCAACCCCAGGATGATTGTGACCAGCATGAGGCGATTGAAGCGGGTTGAATCGCCCTGGCGTCCTGCGCGCAGGGCCAGGTGCAGGGTCAGGCTGCTCGCCAGCAAAAACAACGTCACGACCAGGCCCTTCCACAGCGAGAGAGGCTGCACCCCGGCCGGCGGCCATTCAACGCTGATGTTGTGCAGGTTGAGCACCACGATCGTCAAGGTGACGAAGACGAGGGCATAGGAGCCAAGAAAAACAAGCAGCGCAAAACGCTCGTGGCCGGTCGTCCGTGATTGCTGGCTGCTGCGCATCATACGATTTTGCATGGCGAAAAACTCTCCCAACGCAATGAGTCAAGACGAAGTAGTAACAGAGTGGAGTATGACACCGCTTACCGGATGTTCTGTGATAGATTTCTCAATTTCACCTTTGTCTCGATCATCACGCTGTTTCACGTCCAATACCCTCTGAGAAGGATCCTACGATTATGACCACTCACTCAGTGGCCTGGCAGGAAACGGCCGGGCTGGCTTTCTTGCCCGCCGCCGATCAACTCTGGCGCCAGACGCCCACGCCGTTGACCGCGCGCTACCAACCGCTGGGCGTGCCGTTGGCGTTCGCCACCAATGCGCCCATCCTGGCCGCGATGGCCGCCGACTCCTTTGGCCCGTGGGGCGCGCCCGACTCGCACGCGCCGGCCTTGCGCCTCAACTTTTTTTTGCACACGGCCAGCGAAACGCTTGATCGCGCGACGCGGCCGGCGCCGGTCTTTCGTGCGCAGGATGATTACTTCATGCTCAGCGTTGGCAGCAGCCTGGGCATGGCCGATCGCGCGGCGGGGTTTGGCATGGCCTTCATCACCCCGACGCTGCTGGCTGATCCTCTCTTCGTGCAAGAAGGCTTCCTGGAATGTCTGGCCTTCTTTCTGGTTACGCGCCGCCGCCGCGCCGTGTTGCACGCAGCCGGCCTGGTGGATCGCGGGCGCGGCGTTCTGCTGACCGGCCCCAGCGGCGCGGGCAAGTCCACGCTGGCCTTTGCCTGCCTGCGCGCTGGGTTTCAACTGCTGGCCGAAGATGTAATCTACCTGGATGAAGACAGCCGCCCGCTGCAAGCCTGGGGCGCGCCCTGGCGCCTGCACCTTCTGCCTGACGGCGAACGCTTCTTCCCCGAGCTGGCGACCGCGCCCTATGTGACGCAGTTGAACGGCGAAATCAAGCGCCGCGTCGAGGTCAACCAGCTTTGGCCCGGGGCGGCCGTGCCAACCGCGCCGGTAGCAGGCGTGCTAATGCTGCGCCGAGCCCATGGAAAAGCCAGCGCGCTGGAAGCGGTCAACCCCGCGGCGTTGCGCCGCACGCTCATCGGCTTTCAGGATCAAATGGGCGCTGACTACCTGGCCGCCATGCACGCCGCCGCTGATCGCCTGCTCGCCGGTCGCGCCGCAACCCTGGCCGTGGGCAGCGATCTGGATGCGGCCGTGACGCTCATCCGCGCGTGGATGGATGCTGACGCTTGAGCCATGACGAGTGTTGGAATGACTCCAGGTTGCCCCCCGGCTGGAGCCTTGTTCTTTTTACGATCTCTAAACGACTCCTTCGTATACTTCCAGGCATGTCGCCTCCGAGAGCGGCAAAGCTCACAAGGGCGTTGGCCCCGCAGTCGCCAGATCAAAGGACACATCCATATGCTTCCGACACCTGTTGCGCTTCGTTTGCACCTGGCCTGGGTCGCGTGGGCGATCGGGTGCGGGCTGCTGCTCTGGCCGGCAACGGCTTCGGCGCACGCCGGGCGTACGGACGCGCCTGTCTCCAGCCCGTCCACCGTGTTCTTGCCGATGATCAGCCGCCAGCGCCTGCCGCCGACGACCGATCTGATCGAGCGCGCGCGTGAGCGAGGGGAGATCAACGCCGAAACCGCCCTGATCTACAAGGTGTTTGCTGTCTTTGGCGATACGCGCCTGCCGTCGCGGCTGCGCGGAGACGACCGCGGTGTGATGGACTCCAACGCGGTGGCCGAGGCGACGCAGCGCTTCGAAACCCTGACGCCGGCGACACGCCAAATCCTGGTTCCTTTCCTGATCCCGCCGGTGTACGTCGGCAGTTGGTACGACCGGCGCATCCATGGCGCGCAGACGATGGCGGCGGCCGCGCAGCCAACCGATCACATCGGCGATCGCTGCAACGAAGTGGCGCAGAACCTGCTCATCCCCCTGGAAACCGACCATTTCGTGGTGTGGTTTCCGCCCAATGACACCGGCTTCTGGCAGCGCGCCCAACGAATCAGCGCCGACCTGGAGACGCGCATCTACCCCATCCTGACCGATCTGCTGCGCGCGCCGTTGAGCGACGCAGGCCTGGGCTGCAATCCCAGCGATGGCCGTTTGGATGTCTACATGGTGTATGATCCCCTGCCCGGCTACGAGAGCACCCTGGCGATGGTCAGCACCTATCCTGGTAAAGGCTGCAAAGCAGCGCCCACCTACATGCAGGTGCTCAAGCAAGGCTCATCTGAAACCAACACGGTCGCGCATGAGTTCATGCACATGATCCAGTTCGCCTACAACCCGGCCGCCGACTGTTACGATTCATGGTGGATGGAGTCAACGGCCAATTGGGCCATTGACTATTTCGAGCGCATGGACGGTCAACCCGACGCGCAGACAGAACAAGCCTATGCCAAATCGTACCTGGAATCGGCCTGGCGTTGGCTGATTGACACCACCGGCATCCGCGAGTACGGCGCCTATCTGTGGCCCTTCTACCTGAGCCATTACACGGGCAGCTATCACCCGGAACTGATTGCGCAGATCATGGCCGCCACCGAAAACGCGGCCAACGGCGACCTGTACCAGGTTATCAACGATCGCATCGCCGGCGGGTGGGAGCAGCGCTGGCCCGAATTTGCCCTGCTCAATTTGAACCTGCCGCCCAACAACCGCTACGCGGCGTGGGATAACTTCCAGCAACGGTGGATGACGGACTGGCGCATGACCGATTCCCGCGTGGCGCTGCTCAACGATCCTTACTGGGTCTACTATCTCGATGGCCGGTCTGCGGGCGATCCGCTCGCCTTGCCCGACCTGGGCATCTTCTATGAGGAGATTGCGATCGCTGATGACGTGCGCATGTGGGCGTTGGCTAATACGTTCAACAACATGCCCTCCATGCGCGTGCAGGCATTGCTCTACCGCAATGGGCAAGGCTGGCAAGGGCCGGAGGACTGGTCGCAGCGCAAATGGAGCCTGTTCTGCCAGGACAATCCCGCGGAGCGGGTGCAGAGCGTGCTGGTGATCATCAGCAACAGCAACTGGCAGCGGCGCACGAGCAGAATTGCCCCCAATGGTGATTTGCGCGTGGTGAGCAGCGATCTACCCTGCGCCGGCTGGCGGGGAACCAGCAGTTGGCAGATGGTGGGCCAATCGGTCAATGCGCTGGGGCAGACTGACTACACGCTGCGAGGTGAGGCCGCACCGACCTTCACCCTGGCGCGGCGCACCTTGACAGGCGACCAGGTGAGTTTGGAGTTCCAGGCGACCGCAGGCAGCGCCACCTGGCTGACTACGATCACCGCCGTGGATTTTCAGACAGGACAAACAACCAGCTGCACGCGCACCGGCGGCGGCGCGCTCATTCCCAGTCTGAGCAGCTTGCTCATCACCGAGGATTTGAGCGGCGCGACCATGCGGCGGCAGTTCTTTGGGGCGGGCCTGATCCCGGCGCCGGAGCGCTGCCCAGTCTTCACGACCTGGACGCACATCCCCTGGCTGACGACCGATATTCAGAATACTGCGCCGCGCCCCTGGCCGGCTTCCGCGCCGCATGGCCGGCTGCAGGGCAGCGACACCTTCACGCAGAGCAGCGATGGCGCGACCAGTACGACGACATCGGCCTGGAACCTGACGGGGTTCGCAGCGCCATAACGGGTGATGTCGTCTGCCTGCGGCCGCGGCGAGCGCTCGAACGCGCGCGCTTTCCCGATCAGGCGCGGCGATAGCGCAGCTGCGCCAGGCCGCTCGCATACACCTGGCCGCCGATCAATTGCAGAGGCTCTTCCACCTGGATGCCCTGGAACAGCGGGATGCCGTCGCCCAGGATCAGCGGCACGATGGTGATGATGATTTCGTCAATCAGATGCTGGTTGACAAACGCGGTCGTCAGCCGGCCGCCGCCCACCAGCCAGATGTCCTGGTCCGTCATCTGCCGAATCTGCGCCACCAGATCGGCCATGTCGCCGGCAAAGGCGTGAATGTCGGCGGCGGGCGGATTCTGCAAGGGCTGCGTCGTGACGACGAAGGTGGTCTTGCCCGCATAAGGCCATACGCCAAAACCGAGCACCTCGCGGTAGGTCCTGGCGCCGAGGATAATGGCGCCCACGCGGGCGTAGAACGCCGCGTAGCCATAATCCTCGTTGGGACCATCGTAGGCTGTCAACCAGGAAATATCATCATTGCGGCGCGCAATGAAGCCATCGAGACTGGTTGCGATGTACAAAATGACGTTTCCCATCTGCGTTCTTTGCCTCACATGAGAGCGATTCAGTGTGCGGCGATCCATCAGATGCCGTACCGGCCACATCATACCTCGTCTGCCAAAACCGGACAAGCCAGAATCAGATGCCTCACACGAAGCCACAAGGTCACCAAGATACCAAGATACCAAGATACCAAGATACCAAGATACCAAGATACCAAGATACCAACCGATTCCTTTGCGGCTTTGTGGCTTGGTGTGAGAACCTCTGATGCCTCACACGAAGCCACAAGGTCACCAAGATACCAAGATGCCAACCGATTCCTTGGCGGCCTGGCGGCTTGGTGTGAGAACCTCTTGCTCGCTCTACCAGGATTTCACAGGCGAGGCGCAACCTGTGCTAAAATACAGGTATGTGGTCAAATAACTGGCGTGAGGAAACCTGGTCGCGCTTGGACCAGGCATGGGATTTGATTATCATTGGCGGCGGCATCACTGGCGCGGGCATTCTGCGCGAGGCCACGCGGCTGGGACTGCGGGGCCTGCTGCTCGAACAACGCGACTTTGCCTGGGGCACCTCCAGCCGCTCGTCCAAATTGGTGCACGGCGGCTTGCGATATCTCAAAGAGGGTAAAATCGGGCTGACGCGGGCATCGGTGCACGAGCGCCAGCGGCTGCTGGATGACGGGCCGGGTTTGATTGATCCGCTGGGCTTTCTGCTTGCCACCTACCGCGGCGATAACCCCGGCCGTTGGATGTACCAGGCCGCGCTGACCGTCTACGATCTGCTGGCGCTGCAGTGGAGCCATCAGCGTTATGACGCCGGCGATTTCCAAAAGTTGGCGCCGAACATCTCGCAGGAAGGGTTGAAGGGCGGTTTTCGTTACGGCGACGCGCAGACCGACGACGCCCGCCTGGTGCTGCGCGTTATTCGCGAGGCGGTGGCGGCCGGCGGGACCGCACTGAACTACGCGACGGTCGAGACGCTGCTGCGCAATCACCGCCAGGTGTACGGCGTGCAGGTGCGTGACGGCGTCAGCGGGGCCGTGGCTGCCCTGTCGGCGCGTGTGGTTGTCAACGCCACCGGCGCGTGGGCCGATCGCCTGCGCGGCCAGCTCGGCGCCGCGCCGCGCATCCGCCCGCTGCGGGGCAGCCACCTGATCTTCTCTGCGCAGCGACTGCCGCTCAGCCAGGCCGTCAGCTTCCTGCACCCCTTCGACCGCCGGCCGGTCTTCATCTTCCCCTGGGAAGGCGTCACCCTCGTGGGCACGACCGATGTGGATCATGATGAGGCGTTGGATGTGGAACCGGCGATTACCGCGGCCGAAGTTGCTTATCTGATGGCGGCGGCTGACGCCCAATTCCCCTCGCTGCGCTTGACCCTGGCCGATGTCGTTGCCACCTACGCCGGGGTGCGGCCGGTCATCGGCTCGGGCCAGGCCGATCCCTCCAAAGAATCGCGCGACCACGTGGTGTGGGAAGAAGAAGGCTTGCTGACCGTCACCGGCGGCAAGCTCACCACCTTTCGCCTGATTGCACTGGATGTGCTGCGCGCCGTGCGCCACCGCCTGCCAACCCTGCCTGCGGTGGATGATCAACAGCCGGTGTTGAACCAGGTTGATGTGGAATTAGCAGCCGTCGGGGCGGAACCGCTGCGCCGACGCCTGCTTGGCCGTTATGGCGCTGATGCCGTGGCCCTGGTGGCTGCGGCGCAGCCCGGCGAGCTGGAGCCGCTGCCAGGGACGCTGACCACCTGGGCTGAGCTGCGCTGGGCCGCGCGCGCGGAAGGCGTGGTCCACCTGGACGATCTGCTGCTGCGCCGCGCCCGCGTGGGGCTGCTGCTGCCGGAAGGCGGCGCAGCGCTCCTGCCCGCGGTGGCCGCGATCTGCCAGGCGGAGTTGGGTTGGGATGATGCGCGTTGGCAGGCTGAAAAAGCTGCCTACCGCGCGCTCTGGCGGCGCTGCTACAGCATTCCCGCGGCCGCCACGATCCCCGATTGGCGGCCGCGCCTGGACGCGCTGCGGGTGCAGCGCCAACAGAAAATCGCCATGCGCCAGCAGCGCCGCCGCTTGACAGCCGTCCTCGTCAGCCTGGTGTTGAGCATGACCGGGGTGGGCTTGCTGTGGGGGCTGCGCCGCAAGGCAGAAGCGAGGAGTCATCATGCAGGGTAAGTATCACGCCGAAATCGTCCAGACCGCGTTGGGCGCCCATTTCAGCCCGGCCGACATCGAGCTTATCACCGCAGCTAACCTGGGGCTGGATGTGCTCGCGGGTCAAATCGGGCACCCCGAGTACCATTTCGATGACAGCGCGTTCGCGGCCGGCGAAGCGTTCATCCGCCAGCAGCGCCAGGCGGTCGTGGATGCCGTGCGCCGCGGCGACCGCGCCGCCGCCCTGGCTGCGTTCGGCCGCCTCACCCACACCCGCCAGGATTTCTACGCCCATTCCAACTGGCTGCGCCGCTGGGCCGAGAGTCAAGGCGGCGTCGAACACTGCCAGCCGGACGCAGCCCCGCTGTGCCTTGACCCCCTGGCCGTTCCAGGGTTGATTTCCGGCCGCAGCTCCATCCGCGTCTACATCCTCCACCACCTGCCGCTGCTTGGGCCGTTGTTCAAGCGCCTCTACATGCCGCCGCATTCGCACGAAGTGATGAACCTGGATCACCCTGGCCGCGGTCCGCTCTTTCCGTTGGCGATGGCCGCGGCCATCGCACACACACGCCGCGAGCTGCAGCAGACCACCGCCGCGCTGGAAAGCGCCGGCGGCGCGGCCGCCGTGGACTTTTTCGCGCCGCCGCGTGAGCGCACAAACTGATCAGGGGTGCATTT
Source organism: Candidatus Amarolinea aalborgensis (assembly GCF_900491745.1). Taxonomy (NCBI): domain Bacteria; kingdom Bacillati; phylum Chloroflexota; class Caldilineae; order Caldilineales; family Candidatus Amarolineaceae; genus Candidatus Amarolinea; species Candidatus Amarolinea aalborgensis. The sequence goes on from NZ_UETR01000055.1 coordinate 11,247, forward strand.
CAAACCAGGGGTGGTTCCGACGTCGAGCGATCGCATTCGCTGAAACCGCCGCCAAGCCCACCCTGCGGGAGCTACGCCCTGAAATCGAAACTCATCCCCAGCAAACCGATTGGGCCTGCTCAGCGTCCTGGCTCGCCAATGAGGATGATCACCACGTCGTTGACGTTGGTGCCTGTCGGCCCGGTGATGACCAGGTCGCCCAGGGCCGCGAAGAAGGGGTAGGCGTCGTTGCGCGCCAGGGCGGCCCGCGGGTCAAGCCCCAGGGCGCGGCTGCGGGCCATCGTGCGGCCGTCCACCCAGGCGCCGGCGGCGTCGGTGGGGCCGTCAATGCCATCCGTGCCAAAGCTGAGCAAGCCGACCGGCAGATCGGCGATGGACATGGCCGCGGCCAACGCCAACTCCTGGCTGCGGCCGCCCTTGCCCGTCCCGCGCACTGTAACCGTGGTTTCACCGCCGGCGATCAAGCACGCGGGCGCACGCTGCGGTCGTCCCTGCCGGACCACCTCGCCGGCGATGGCCGCCAGCACGCGCCCCACCTCACGCGCTTCGCCTTCCAGGCCCGTGGTCAGAATGAGCGGCGCAAAGCCATGCCCGGCCGCCGCCTGCGCCGCCGCTTCGACGGCCAGACGGTTGGAGCCAACCACCAGGTGCTGCAGCGGCAACGCACGCGCCGCGCTTGGTTTGAGCGTCTCTGGCCGCGCGCCAGCCAGGCCAGCCTGCAAGTGCTGGCGCACCGCGTCCGGCGCATGCGCCAACGCCTGGGCGCGATCGAGCGCGGCCCACGCGTCGGCAAACGTCGTTGGGTCGGGCGCAGTGGGGCCAGAGGCGATGACATCCAGCGGGTCGCCAGGGACATCGGAGAGGATCAGGCTGATTAGCGGCGCGCCCCGGGCAGCCAGGGCCAGTCCGCCGCCTTTGACCTGGTCGAGGTGTTTGCGCACGGCGTTCAATTCATGAATCGTCGCGCCGCTGCGCAGCAGGAGTTCGGTCGTGGCTTGCAGATCGCCGAGGGTCAGGCCCGGCGCGGGCGCGGTCAGCAAGGCCGAGCCGCCGCCGCTGAGCAGGCAAAAGACCAGGTCGTCAGGGGTTGCCTGGCGCATGAGGTCCAACGCCGCCTGACCGGCCAGCACACTGCCCGCAGAGGGCAGCGGATGTCCGCCCGCCATCAGGCGCAGGCCGCGCGCCCGCATCCACGCCGGCGCGTCCCCCGCCAGGGACTCTGGCGTCACAATCAGGCCAGCCGCCAGTTTGGCGTCGGCCCACGGCCCCAGGCCGGCCAGCAGCGCCTCGGCCATGCGCAGGCTGGCTTTACCCGCGCTGAGCACAAAAAGCCGCGCCGCAGCGCGCAGGTCGTAGCGTTGATCGCCAACGGCGAGGACTGGCCCATCGCATCGGATGTGGCGCGCCACCGCGGCCGCCGGGTCGGCCGCGTGCAGCGCGGCGCGCTGCAGTTCATCCGCTATGGCGCGAGCTGCTTCCCATCTGGTTGGCATCTGATCCTCAGCCGTGGCGACGTATGGGCGCCTGCGCAAGCGGCGGCCTGCGTCATACGGCGCCTTCGAGAATCTCCGCGGGCACCCGCGTCATGCCCAGGCTCTGCGCCGCGCGCAGGCGATAGAGACCATCCACCAGCGCATACCCGTAGCGCGTCCGCCGAACCTGCAAAGGCTGTTGAATTCCCTGCCGGCGTATGCGCTCGATGGTCTTGTTGAGCTTGTCAGGATTAAGTATCACAGCATGCTGCGTCGCCGTGAGGTGAATCAACCCAGGCGCCAACTGCAAGACGTTGTCAGCCGGTTTGACTGGCGTCGGCGCGATCGGCCGCGGGGCGATAATGCGCAAGCGAAAACCTGTTTGTTGAGCAAACGTATCCACCAGGCGCGCCTGCGCCTCTGGCGTCAGGGGCGCGGCCAGGGTCACACACACGTCCTGGTTCTCTGGGAAAATACTGGGTCTTTTGAGGACCGCGAGTTTCTCACGTTCCAAGAGAAGGCGCGCAGCTTCCAGGATGGCGCCCTGGTTTGGCTGCGGGTTGATCGTCAACTTCCAGCCGATGCGCGCCTGCAGCTCACAGATTTGCGTTTGATAGCGCTCGCCCACCGTCGCGGAGATGAAGGAGAGCAAAATATCGTCGCCGCGCAATCCCACACGATAAAGCGTGCTGTCGGCTAATGCCGCGCGAATCGCGGCGTAGGCCGCGTTGATCTCCCATGGCGCGGACGCGCGGCCAACGGGCGGATTGGCGGCCGGCGGCGCGGTCGCTTCCACGGGCGCGGTCAAGGTCACGTCCAACTGATAGCCGGACATCTCGGCAAAGCGGGCCGCCAGGACTTCGGAGAGCTCAGTCGAGCCGCCCGCGGTCGGGCTGGCGTCCGCGGCCGTCGCGGCCACGGTTACGGCCACGCGGCGCTGTTCGCGGTGAATAGATGGCCCTTTGACGATCTTCCAGCCGGCCGGCAGCAGCTCTGTCGCCAACGTGGCGAGCGCGCCCTGCTGAGCTTCAGGCGCCACTTCGACCACCCACCCGGACGCCTTTTCGACCGCGGCAATCAGGTCGGCATAGGCTGCCTGCGCGACATCAGGGAAATCGAACGTCAGCACCAAGACGCGTTCGGCCAGGCGATAGCCAGTTTTGCGCAAGCGCGCCGCGGGCGGGAACTGCTGGCGAGCGAAAACCAGGGCCTGATTTGGCTCCAGGGTGACGGCCTGCGGCGTGCGCGGCAGTTTCGCGGCCAACTGCGCCGCCAGGTTGATCGGCGGTTCGTCGCCTGCCCCCAACAGGCCCACCACATCCTCCGGCCAGATCGTAACCAGCGGCGTATCATCGTCCCAACGCGCCTGGTCATCCGGCAGGGGCGTCGCCTGCAGATGATCGGGCGCCCAACCGACGCAGCGCACCACGGCCGGCTGTCCGTCTGGCGCCTTGACCAACAGCCATTGGCCGGCCGCGTCCGCATAGCGGGCCATCTGCTCGCGACGGCGCTCGCCCAACTGCACCTGGCCGGCCGACCGCACCCTGAAGACGTGGGCGCGCTGCGCATCAGCCGCAAAGTAAAGGCTATCCTGGGCCAGCGCGGCGCCCAGGGTCTGCAGGTGCTGCGGCGCGGGCTTGTCGCCCCACCAGGCCATCGCCAGTTCGGTCAGGGTCAAATAAACCGGCGCTGCGTCACTGGCGACCTGGCTCACTGCTTCCCACAGGCGGCGCAGGTGCAGCGGCCGGTCGGCGCCGATGCCGCGCAACGCCGCGACCGGCAGTGAGGCGGCAAACCGCAGATCAAAGGCTTGACCGGCGCGCGGCAGGTGCACGAGGCGGCCGCGGCTTTGCAGCGCGTGCGCCAGGCTGCGCCGCGCGGCCTCATCCCCATGCACCAGGAAGACCTGGGCCGGGTCGAGCGTTTCCACCAGGCTGACTAACTGGGCTTCATCGGCGTGCGCGGATAACGAATAGGTTGCGAGCCGGCAGCGCACCTCAAGCCGGTCCTGGCGCAGCTGCAGGGCGCCGTGTCCGCGCGCGGCAATTTCCTGCATACGGCGTCCGGGCGACTCTTCGTCCTGGTAGCCGGTGAACAGGATGGCATGCTGCGGCTGCCGGGCCAGGCCGCGTGCGTAGTGCAGCGACGGCCCGCCGGCCAACATGCCAGAACTCGCCACGATGACAAGCGGCTCTGGCTGCCAGAGAAGCTCGTTGCGCTGCGCGCTGCGCTCAATGGGGCGAATGGTTTCTTCATTGAAGAACTGGGCGTCACGCGCCTGCAAGGCCACTGGCAGCGCCTCGGGAAAGCTGGTGTACGCGCGACAAACCGCGCGCACCATGCCATCAGCCCAGATGGGAATCGGCGGCAGCTCCGCGCGGCGCTGAAATTCGGCCAGGGTCAGCAGAATCTCCTGCGCGCGGCCCAGGGCGAAAGCCGGAATCAGCACCTTGCCGCCCGTCGCGATCACCTCATTGATCGTGGCCACCAGGCGGCGCTCCTCCGCGGCGCGATTGGCGTGCAGGCGGCCCCCATAGGTGCTCTCGATGATGACGACGTCTGGCGCAAACGCCGGCGGCCGCGCGCCGTCCACGGTGCGCTGCGGCGAGACGGAAATGTCGCCCGTAATCAGCACGCGGCCCTCGTCGCTCTCCAGGCCGATCATGGCCGCGCCCGCGATGTGGCCGGCGGGGAAGAAGGTCGCGACCAGGCCAGGCCCCAGGGAGACGCGCTGCCGAAATGCCACCGGCGCAAAGGCCGCCAGCAGGCGGCTGACCGCGACATCGTCGAAGAGGGGCAGTTCACCCTCCTGATCCAGCCGCGCCTGCATGATGCGCCGGGCGTCCTGCTGCAGCACGCGCGTCAGCTCAATCGTCATCGGCGTCGCGTAGATCGGCGCCTGAGGGTAGCGCTCGCACACCAGCGCCAACGCGCCGGTGTGATCGGTGTGCGCGTGGGTGACCAGGATCGCATCGAGGCCGCCCGCGCGCTCGATCTGGCTGAGATCGGGCAGTTGATCGCCCGCCAGGTCCCAATGCGTCTTGGGCGATGGACGAATGCCGGCGTCAATCAACAGGCGCCGGCCGCCAATCTCTAACAGAATGCTGCTGGCGCCTACTTCATCGGCACCGCCTAGAAATGAAATGTTCATAAGGCTACAACTTGATGAGGTAGGCGGTTTGCGGCGCCAATTCGGACAAGGGGCGATAATCGTTGAAGCTGCCGTCGTCTTTCAACGCCGGCGCCGGCAGCGGGGTTTTGGTGAGCAAGTCAACCGGACTGGGCGCGCCGCGCAGCGCACTCGGCGGCAGCGTCAGTTGGTAATCGCTGACGGCCACATCGTCCAGGTTGATGAGCACCAGGATGTTCTCCTGGGCGCTGTGACGCAGAAAGGCATAGACTCTGCTGTTGCCAGGGTCGAGCCTGGTGTAGTCGCCCACGCGCAGGGCTTCATGATCGCTGCGCAGATGAATCAGCGTGCGGTAATAAGCCAGCAGGGAATCGGCGGCGGCGCCTTCCGTCTCTACATTACTTGTGGCATAGTTTGGTTTGACTGCGATCCACGGCTTGGCCGCGCTGAAACCGGCGTTGTCCCCCGCGGTCCACTGCATCGGTGTACGGATTTGCTCATCCGGTTTGGAGCCAATCATGCCGATTTCCTCGCCGTAGTAGAGGAAGGGCGCGCCCGGCGCGGTGAGCAGCAGGGCTGCGGCCATGCGCGCTTTCGCCACGTCATCGCCCAGCACGCTCATCACGCGGTTCTGATCGTGGTTGGTGAGGAAGGGGGCAAATTGATTCGACGGATAGGCCTTCCAGACCGCATTCTGAATCGTGCCCACCGACGCGCCAAAGCGGTTGCGCGCCGCATCTACCATCGCGCCCGCCAAATCGAACTCGAAATTCATGTCGAGTTCGCCATTCTTGACATACTCGGCCGCCTCTTTCGTGGCGGTCCACACCTCACCCACCAACAAGGCTTCGGGGTTGATCGCCTTCACCGCGGCGTCATAGCGCTTCCACCACTGGTGAGTTTCCGGCGTGCTGGCCTGTTTCTCCTCATCCTCCAAGATATAGCGCGCGGCATCCAGCCGAAAGCCGTCTACGCCCATCTCCTGCAGCCAGAAGGCGCTGACCTTATCCATCTCCGCGACCACGTCGGGGTTGCGATAGTTGAGATCGGGCATGCCTTCCCAGAAGATGCCGTAGTAGTAGCGGTCGCCGAGCTTGTGCCAGACATTCTGTCCCCACGGCCCCAGGTAAGGAGGCCGCTTCGTGGACCAGATGTACCAATTCTCCTTGGCGGAGCTAGGCTGCTGGGCTTCCAAAAACCAGGGGTGCTCGTTGGACGTGTGGTTGAGCACCATGTCAATCAGCACGCGTATGCCGCGCTTGTGGGCCTCGACCATCAGGCGTTTGAAATCGTCGTTGGTCCCGTAATCTGGGTTGACCTGGTAGTAGTCGGTGATGTCGTAGCCGTGATAGCTGGGCGAGACCATGATCGGCATGAGCCACAGGCCCGTGATCCCCAAGTCGTTGGTCGTGGCGGGGTCGCCGTCGTTGAGGTAGTCCAGCCTGGCGATGAGGCCGTTGAGATCGCCGATGCCGTCGCCATTCGAGTCATAGAATGAACGTACGAACACCTCGTAGAACACCGTATTGTTCCACCAGCCCAGGCCATCGCTGCCCTGCGGCAGACCGGTCACCGGCGCCACGGCGGCAGCGAGCGGCGCGGGCGTAGGCGTTGGCGGCGCGGGGGTCGCCGTGGGGGGCGGTGGGGTTGCCGTCGGCGCCTGTGTCCGCGCCTGGCAGGCGCTTAGCGCAACGGCGATGACGAGCAGCAGTCCAGGCAACCAGAACCGCACCCTGCCCGCGCCCTGATCTCGATTCCTCATGCGGATCATACCAGCTTTTCCCCCCAACATCGTCCTACCATCTCATACTCTGCAGCTCACGCGTGATTTCAGCCGCGTCGAAGGCTTCGGGATCGAATTCAGCGCCGTACCAATTCAGCATTTCTTCATGTTCTGGGTCTTCGGGATTGCGCATGATTTCGAGAAAATGAGCATAGCCCCAGACGCCGCCCACATCCTCCGGCGGGCAGGCCCGGCGGCCGGTCAGGCAAACCGGCAGGCGCACGTTGGGATCGGGCGGCAGCACCTTCTCCACCACAATATCATGCTCCCAACTATCGCCAAAGTCATACTCATAGCGAATCTTCGACTTCTCGGTGGGCGCCACCTCGGCCAGCCGCACGCGGCGTGAGCTTTTGACATCGAACTCATAGTCCGGGTCTGGCACGCCATAGATTACGTCGCCGACCTGAAAGCTGTGCAAGTGAGAATCGGTCCAGCCCATCACGACCTGGATCAGGGTGTGCAGTTTGGCAAGGGTAATGCTGCCTGGCGCTTGCACGCGGCGCCAGACCGGAGGCTTGATGTCGCGCAGGGTGATTTTGAGTTGATAGATGGGCGCCAGCTTCGCGTCTGATCCCTGCGCCGGGCGTCGCGTGGTGGGCGCCTGAATACGTTGAATGTCTTGCAAATGATCGCCCAAGCCTTGCAGGTCAAGGGCTTCGTGTCTACGTTTGGTCATGGTGAATATCCTGTCTCGGCGGTCGAACAAACCAAAAATGTCAGCGGTAACAACCTCATTATGCCACAAGAAAAGCCAGGAGGAAAAAACGCTAGTCGGGCGGGGGTGCATTTCAGTTTGGGGGCGGGTCCGACGTCGAGCGATTGAGGCTTCGTCGTGAGCGGCTCACCGCACGGTTCGACAGGCTCACCGCACGGTTCGACAGGCTCACCGCACGGGGCCTGAGCTTGTCGAAGGCCGCTGCAATCACCTCCAAGCCCAACCGAAGCCGGCTATGCAGCGGAACTGAAATGCGCCCGCCACAAAATACAAACCCCTCGCGCGCCGTCAGGCCCGATAGGGCCTTCCA
>NZ_UETR01000040.1:0-27620 GCF_900491745.1 Candidatus Amarolinea aalborgensis
CGTGCGGTGAGCCTGTCGAACCGTGCGGTGAGCCTGTCGAACGCTCGGTCGAGCCGCTCACGACGAAGCCTCAATCGCTCGACGTCAGACCCGCCCCCAAACTGAAATGCACCCCCCAAAAAACGCCGCTGTTGACAATCCGCGGTTTTGACGTACAATTCTTGGGAGTGATTTGTGCGTTACTTGTACGACAGTTATTCGTAGAGGTCAATCATGAACCTGTCTAGATTGGCGGTGCTCCCCTTGTTCCTGAGTCTGCTCCTTGCGACCGCGACTGCGGCCTCCCCTGCCCTGCAATCTCAAGCAGCCGCGGCGGCGCAGCCGCTGGCCGGCCCGTGTGCGCCTGGCGCAGCCTACGACCCCGGTGGGGCAGCCAGCCAACGATGCACTTCTGCTGGGCTTGCTGGCGCAGGTGAGCGCCTTGCAACAACAAAATGCGGACCTGGCCGGCCGTCTGGCCGCGCTGGAGCGGAGCGGTCGGCCATAAGCGCCACGTTGGCGATTGCTCACCATGCGCGCCTCGAGCCGCCGCACGACGTGACGAGGAGACAAAGCCTTGATTCCAAGCGTGGATGATGTCCGGCGCATCGTCGCCGTCAAAGACCCCGTCGTGCGCAATCTGCAGATCACGCAGGCCTACCACGACCTTGCGCTGACGATGAGGCAGTTGACAGGCCCAGGCGCCAACTGGTGTACCATCGCCACCTGGGCATCCAAGCAGGCGGGTCAAAGTATCCGTCGCGAAGACCTGGCGCGCGCGTTTGAACGGCTGCTGCGCGGCACACCCTCTATTCAGCAGCGAGCCGACACGATGCTGGCGGCCGGCCGTGCGCTTGACGGCGAGCAGACGCGCAGCCTGGCCGGCGCCTTGGATGCTCTGTGGGACGCGGTCAACCCCGCGGCGGCCTTTCAACGCACAAGCGATGCCGTGGCGCGCGGCAACGTGAAAGTCTTTGCAGAGATTGGCGCCGAGTTTGCGCGTTTCCTGGCCCTGTTTGCCGACGGCTGGCCGGATACAGCCGCGCTGGCCGCATTTCGCAACGGCCTGCGGCCAGGCGATCCCCCTGACGGCCAGGAGTATCTGCGCCAGGCCTTCGGACATTATCGCCTGGCCTTGCGCGCCGATGATCTCAAGCAGAAAGCGCAATGGCTGCTGCTGGCCAACCTGGAAATCGGCTTCCATGAGCAGACGCGGCTGCAGCCAGAGATCGCAGAGGCGATGAACGCGCCGGTGGTTGATCCACGTCGGCTGCGCAGCCGTCTTGTGGCCGAGTTGTTCCCCAGCCCGACTTCGCGTGTGCGTTACTGGCTGGCCGCGCTGGCCGGGCGCATGCGGCCCTGGCTTGACGCGCGCGATCAGTTGGCGGACGAGGCGCAGAAGCTGGGACGCCGGCTCGTCACCGCGACCTTGATGACGCTGACACTGCCCGCCGGCCAGGTGCTGCAGCTCGGCCAAGACCTGACCGCCAGCTTTCCGGACGTGCTGGCAGTCATTGACCAGCCAGAACTGGCGGCGCTGCTGCAGCGGGTTGACCCAACGGCGAACAGCACCAGCGGCACGGGCGTCGAGGACTGGGGCAACCTGCCGGAGCGCATGCACTTCATCGCAGACCTCTTCCGTGCATATCACCTGGCCCCCGCGTTGTTCGAGGCGCCCTTCGACGCCCAACAGGCGGCGATCATTCATGCAGGTGGCCGGCCCGTGGGGCCGCTGTAAATCGTGCCTATCCCCCAGAATTTGACAGCGCCGGCCGCGTCCAAAATCCTGCACGCGACGTCAACCATAACAGCGTCACTGACATCCATGACATCCAACTGTCTTGACGTGTTCGATAGTGCGTCAGCAATCTGTAAGGTGAGAAAGTAGTAGTAGAGTAGACACGCCGCTTGTCGAGTGGTACAATTTACTCGTTCTTCGACAGTGCGTTTGCGCGCGTTGAAAAAAACGTGCGCTCTTCGGTATTCGGATCGTGCGATGCAACCATTTCCCGGCGCCCTTCTTGAGGAGGTCTAGTCATGTCTCTATCCAGTCACTCGTCTAACCCTGCTCCATCTCGCTTTGCTCTTACACTGCGTTTTTGGCGGTGGGGTCTACTCACGCTCTTTTTGCTGTTGTTCTTGGGGCTATGGACGGCCACTGCGCCGCCCGCCTTAGCCGCCCCTCCACCGCCAACAGGGGAACCTGTCATTGCGCCAATCATGCCAGAACTGTGGCGACTACAGTCCAGCGGCCCGGATGCGGCGCTTTGCGGTAATGCCACGTGGGTTGTGCCTACCGACAGCCCTAACCCCACAGTCGCCATTTCGGTCAATCTGCTGAAGAACGGAACGGCAAAAATCCTCGACACACCGCTTGGCAAGCTCGACTTCGGCAGCGGCAACATCGCCTATGGGTTCTGCACCGACATCTATCATGCGCGTGCGTTCAATCGCGGCTTCTGTCTGGACAGCACCTTCTTCTCCGATTGGCGCGTGGCCTGGGTCGTCACCCATTATCCACCCACCATCAACAACGCGATCCAGCAGGCCGCGCGCCAGGCTGCGGTTTGGCGCCTGACCGATGGCTGGCTGCTCAACCAGGCCGACGCCACCATTTACAATACCACCTATGACAACGCGGTGCGCGATGCCTACAATGCGGTACTGGCTGCGATTCCTGCTTCACCTCCGCCTGAATACCAGCCGGGAAACCTGCAAATCGCCATCAATCCAGTCTCCGCCACCAACTTCTTACCCTACCAACAGCCGCACCCCTTCACAGTGCGCCTGACGAAGGGTGGATTCCCACTGGCGGGCTATACCGTCAACGTGACGACCTCGTTTGGCTCGCTCGATCGCACGAGCGCAACGACCGATGCCAACGGCGAGGCCGTCTTTACCGTAACCAGCAGCACGCCGGGCAGCGCCACCCTGCGCGCGACCGCTGTGCTGGCCTTGCCCGCTGGTTCGCGGTTCACCGACCAGGCCAGCCCGGATACCTGGCAGCGCATCGTTCTGGGGCAAGTGACGCAGGTAACGGTTGTCGCCCAGGCCACCAAAGACTGGGTGCAGTCCAACAACCTGATCATTGCGCACAAGTTCGAAGACCGAAACTTCAACGGAACCCAAGAAGAAGATGAGCCAAACCTGGCAAACTGGGCCTTCAGGCTGGACACGCCGGCTGGTCAGTTCACCGGCACAACGGACAATAACGGTAATGCGTTCTTCGAGGGCCGCATCGTTGGCAACGGCACGTATGTCCTGACCGAAACGCTGCAGAACGGTTGGACGAACAGCACGCCTTTGAGCCAGAGCCGCACCCGCACCGCGGCCGATCCATGGACGACCTGGCGCGCCAACTTCGGCAACAGCCGCTTCTCCGTCCTGCGGATTTTGAAATTCCTCGACTCAAACGGCAATGCTGTTTGGGACGAGAGCCAGGAACCTCTGCTGCCGGGCTGGCAGTTTGCCTTGTACATCTGGCAGAACAACGACTGGGCGCAGTACCGGGGCGGCACTACCGGGCCGGACGGACGCTTGACCTTCACCAACCTGCCCGCAGGTCGGTACAAGGTTGTCGAGCAGCTCGCCAATCATCCTGGTTACACCAACACGACGCCGCTCGAACAAGAAGTCACGTTGACCTACCCAGTGCAGTCTGAGCTGCGCTTCGGCAATCGCGGCACGTTGGGCATCAGCGGCAGCAAGTTCAGCGACCTGAATGCCAATGGCCAATGGGACACGGGTGAACCGGGTTTGGCTGGCTGGACGATCCGCCTGGTAGGTGGACCTCATGCCCTTAACCAGACAACCACTACCGGCGCCAATGGCGCGTATGCCTTTACCAATCTGGAGCCTGGCGTCTATACCGTGACCGAGACGCCCCAGGCCGGATGGGCGCAAACTTACCCGGCTGCACCTGGCGCGCACACCGTCACTTTGGTCAGCCAGTCCGTCACCAACATCAACTTCGGCAATACACGGCTGGGCAGCATCGGCGATTACGTCTGGCTCGATCTCAATCGCAATGGTATCCAGGATGCCAGCGAAGTTGGAGTCCAGGGCGTCACCGTCGAGTTGTTCAAGTTGATCGCTGGCACCTGGGTTTCTCAGGGCACTCAACTGACGAACGCCAGCGGCAACTATCTCTTTGGCAACCTGATGGCCGGCAGCTACTATGTTCGCTTCCAACTGCCGACCGGATACGCGTTCACCCTGCGCGATCAGGGCGGCGATGATACGCGCGACAGCGACGCTGATCAAACGACTGGCGCGACGATTGCCATCACGCTCAATGCAGGCGACAACCAGCGCCAGTGGGACGCCGGCCTCTATCAACCGCCTAGCATTGACGTCGAAAAGTACGTTTCTGTGGACAACCAGGCGACCTGGCAAGACGCTGATGATCCGCCCGGCCCGCAGGCAACCGCGGGAAGCAATGTCTACTTCCGCTTTGTGGTGGTGAACACAGGCAACGTGCCCTTGAGCAACGTCACCCTGAGCGACAATGTCTACCCACTGACCTCCTGCAGCGCGATTCCCAACCCGCTGCCGCCTGGCGCCAGTTACACCTGTGTATATGGGCCTGTGCCCGCGCAGGTGGGACAGCACACCAACACGGCGACAGCCACGGGCACAGGAAGCGACATCACGGTGAGCGACACGGATAATGCGAACTACTACGTCACGCCGCAGCCGGCCATTGATGTAGAAAAGTACGTCTCCGTAGACGGCCAAACAACCTGGCAAGACGCCGACAACCCGCCCGGACCGCAAACAACCGCAGGAAGCCCAATCTACTTCCGCTTCGTGGTGACCAACATCGGTAACGTCACGCTGACCAATGTCACATTGACCGATAATGTGTACGTACTGAGCGGGTGTTATGTCCCCTATCCGCTCCAGCCAGGCCAGAGCTACACTTGCACCTATGGCCCGACCGCGGCCCTTGTCGGGCAACACACCGACACGGCAACTGCGACCGGTATGTATGGCAACGTCATTGTGCGCGATACGGATGATGCCAACTACATCGTCCCCGCTCGCCCGGCGATTGATGTGGAAAAATATGTGTCGGTAGATGGCGGGGCCACCTGGCAGGATGCGGACACCCCACCAGGGCCGCAGGCCACCACCGGCGGCTCAGTCTACTTCCGGTTCGACGTGACGAATGTGGGCAATGTGCCGCTGAGCAACGTCACGCTGAGTGACAATGTCTACACGTTGACCAACTGCACGATCCCGAACCCGCTGCTGCCTGGTCAAAGCCAAACCTGTTATCTTGGCCCGGTGATGGCGCAGGCAGGTCAGCACACGAACACAGCCACGGCTGCAGGCGTCTATGCCGGCGCCACCGTGCGCGACACTGATGACGCGAATTACATCGGCCCGACGCCGACCCCGACCGCGACCAACACCCCGACCAAGACGCCAACGCCAACGCCGACGCCAACCAACACCCCAACGAACACGCCTACCGCGACCTGGACGCCGTCGCCCACGTCAACGCCCACCAATACGCCCACGGCGACGCCAACGCCGATTCCACCGGCGCCCGCGATTGATGTCGAGAAATACGTGTCGGTGGATAATCAGATCACGTGGCAGGATGCTGATTCCCCGCCTGGCCCACAAACTACGGTCGGCAGCCAGGTCTACTTCCAGTTCGTGGTGACGAACGTCGGCAACGTGCCGTTGAGCAATGTGACGTTGAGCGATAATGTCTTCACTCTGGTTCGCTGCACTGTCCCATCCTTCCTGTCGCCTGGTCAGAGCTACACCTGCTGGCACGGCCCCGTGGCCGCGCAGGCGGGTCAGCACACCAACACGGCCACTGCGACCGGCGTCTATGGCAACACCACGGTGAGCGACGCGGACGATGCCAACTACCTCGCGCCGCCGCAGCCGGCCATTGACGTGGAGAAATACGTCTCCGTGGACAACCAGGCTACCTGGCAGGATGCGGATAATTCACCCGGCCCGCAGGCCACCGCGGGCAGCCCGATCTACTTCCGCTTCGATGTAACTAACACCGGCAACGTGCCGCTGACCAACGTCACGTTGACGGACAATGTGTACGTCCTCAGCAGCTGCAGCCCCATCCCCAATCCGTTTCCGCCGGGCGGCAGTTACTCCTGTACGTTTGGCCCCGTGGCGGCCGAGCTGGGCCAGCACACAGACACGGCCACGGCAACTGGTCTCTATGGCGGGACAACGGTGCGCGACACGGACGATGCCAACTACTACGCGCCCTCAAATCCGGCCGTGGATGTCGAGAAATACGTGTCGGTGGATGGCGGGAACACATGGCAGGATGCCGATACACCGCCAGGCCCACAGGCCACCACCGGCGGCTCGGTCTTCTTCCAGTTTGTGGTCACCAACATCGGCAATGTGCCGCTGAGCAACGTCACCCTAAGCGACAATGTCTACACGTTGACCAATTGCACAGTTCCGAATCCGCTGCTGCCTGGACAAAGCCATACGTGCTGGCTTGGCCCGGTGACAGCGCAGGCCGGCCAGCACACGAATACAGCCACGGCTGAAGGCGTCTATGGCGGCGTCACCGTGCGCGACACCGACGATGCAAACTACATCGGTGTGACCCCGACGCCAACCAGCACGCCAACGGACACGCCGACGCCGACCTTCACGCCAACAGCGACGCCGACGGAAACGCCGACGCCAACCTGGACGCCCACGCGAACGCCGACGCCGACGAATACACCAACCGCGACGCCGACGAGCACGCCAACCAACACACCAACGCCGATCCCGCTGGTGCCAGCGATTGACGTGGAGAAATTGGTGTCGGTGGACAATCAACTCACCTGGCAAGATGCGGACTTCCCGCCCGGCCCACAGACTGTGGACGGGTTCGCGGTCTACTTCCAGTTCGTGGTGACAAACGTCGGCAACGTGCCGTTGAGCAACGTGACGTTGAGCGACAATGTCTTCACCCTGGTTCGCTGCAACGTCCCGCCCACCCTGTCACCCGGTCAGAGCTACACATGCTGGCATGGCCCGGTGCCCGCGCAGGTGGGACAGCATACCAACACGGCCACGGCGACCGGCGTCTATGGCAACACCACGGTGAGCGACACGGACGATGCCAACTACATCGTGCCGCCGCAGCCGGCCATTGACGTGGAGAAGTACGTCTCCGTGGATGGCCAGGCTACCTGGGAGGATGCAGATACTCCGCCCGGCCCCGCGGCAACGGCAGGCAGCCCGATCTACTTCCGCTTCGTGGTGACCAACATCGGCAACGTGCCGCTGACCAACGTCACGTTGACGGATAACGTGTACGTCCTCAGCAGCTGCAGCCCCATCCCCAACCCGCTTCTGCCGGGCGGCAGCTACACCTGTACCTTTGGCCCCGTACCGGCCGAGCTAGGCCAGCACACGGATACGGCAACCGTCACTGGAACCAACGGCAATATCACGGTGCGTGACGCCGATGATGCGAACTACAACGCCTTGACCAGGCCCGCAATTGACGTCGAGAAACTGGTCTCGGTGGATTCAGGCGCCACGTGGCAAGACGCAGACACCCCGCCTGGGCCAGCCACCACGATCGGCAGCCCGGTGCTCTTCCAGTTCATCGTGACCAACATCGGCAACGTGCCGCTGAGCAACGTGACCCTGAGCGACAACGTCTATCCCCTGAACGGTTGCCCGGCGATCCCGAACCCGTTGGCGCCAGGAGCCAGCTATACCTGCACGTTCGGGCCAACACCCGCGCTCGTAGGTCAGCACACCAACACGGCGACTGCCGTCGGCGCGTATCTCAATGTGGTGGTGCGTGACACGGATGACGCCAACTACTATGCCGCACCGCAGCCCGCGATTGATGTGGAGAAATATGTCTCCGTAGATGGCCAAATCACCTGGCAAGATGCAGACATCTCACCAGGGCCGCAAAGCCGCGTCGGCGACACGGTATTCTTCCGCTTCGTGGTGACCAATGTGGGCAATGTGCCCTTGAGCAACGTGACGCTCAACGACAGCGTGTTTCCATTGAGCAGCTGCGGCGCCATTCCCAACCCCCTGGCGGTTGGCGCCAGTTTCACGTGCATCATCAGTTCGGTCGTGACGGAAACGGCGGATTGTATCCACACCAACACCGCGACGACCACCGGCCAGTACGGCAACATTACCGTCCGTGACACAGACGACGCCAACTACTATGTGCCGGTGCGGCCGGCCATTGATGTCGAGAAACTGGTGTCGGTGGACGGCAAGACCACATGGCATGACGCCGATGCGCCTCCAGGGCCGCAAACCCTGGTCGGCAGCGAGGTTTACTACCGGTTCATCGTGGTGAACGTTGGCAATGTGCCGCTGAACAACGTGGCCTTGAGCGACAGCCTCTATCCGCTCACGAGCTGCAGCCCCATCGCAAACCCATTGGGACTTGGCGAGAGCTATACCTGCACCATCGGACCAATCACGGCGCAAGCAGGCCAGCATCTGAATCGAGCCTCGGTGCGCGGCGTTCATAACAACACGGTGGTGGAAGACGCCGATGATGCCAACTACGAAGCGATCCCGGCCGCATCGTCCATTGGCGACCTGGTCTGGCGCGATCTTGACCTGGACGGAATCTATGATGTAGGCGAGCCGGGCATCAACGGCGTGCTCGTGGAACTGCTCGATGCGGGTGGCAACGTCATCGCAACCGAGGTCACCACGGGTGGCGGACTTTACCTGTTCGACCATCTGACGGCTGGCAGCTACCAGGTGCGTATACCGAACAGCAACTACGATGCGGGCCGACCACTCGCCGGCTTCGCCTTCACCAGTGGGGCTTACGGGCCAAACCCGTATCCGGTGGAGCTTGGCGCGAATCAGAACTTCCTCTTCGCAGACTTCGGGTTTGCCCGCGTGCGGGTGGCGATCACGAAGCGCGCCAGCGCCGCCCAAGTGCTGCGCGGCACGAGCGTCACCTACACCTATGTCGTCAACAACACGGGCGACACCTGGCTCGACAACATCGTGGTCACAGACGATGTCTTAGGCCAGATCTGCCCCCTGCCAGCGACTGGCCCCTTAGGCCCTGGGCAGCAGACGACCTGCACCAAGACTGTGGTGCTCAATCAGCGCACCTGTAACATCGGCGCGGTGACGGCCAATGCGACCACGCCGAGCGGCGCCCCGCTGCGCGTGAGCACGCGCGCCACGTCGCAGCGCGTCTGTGTGGATGTGGTGGATGTACTTCCGCTCGACTATGGCGACGCGCCAGACACCGGGCCAGGTACGGGTGTCGGTAACTACCAGACCACAGCCGCGGATAATGGCCCCAGTCACCTGGTGACACCCGGGTTGCATCTCGGCTGGCAGATGCCAGATAGCGACAGCGGCGCCCTGCAAAATCCCGACGCCAATGCAGACGACGCCACGGGGGTGGATGACGAGGACGGCATTGCCGTCTTGCCGGTCATCACCACGGCTTCGGGCGCGGTCAACGTGATGGTCACAGCCGTGAACACCACGGGACAGACGGCCACACTGGCCTGCTGGCTGGATTTCAACCGCGATGGTGATTTCCTGGACAGCGGCGAGCGTACGACCGCAACCGTCAATTCCGCCGTCGGACGCCAATCCGTCAATCTGACATTCGCCGGCTTTGGTGTGCCGACCCCAGGGGTTAGCTATCTTCGCTGTCGCATTGCCAGCGCCGCGTCCGAAGTGGCCTTGCCAACCGGTCCCGCCAGCAATGGCGAAGTTGAGGACCATTGGCTGACCATCATCAACGTTGGCGCGTGTCGTCTGCCTGGCAGTCTGGGCGAGGGCGCGGGTGCGGATGAGTGCCCAACCGTGAGCATCACCGGCCTGACCTGGGAAGACACGACGCCAGATGGCATGTTCAACGACGAACCGCTGGTGAGCGACGTCACGCTGAGCATCAAGAACAGCGTGGGCGAGCGCGTCTCCATCGTTACCAGTGGACCGGGGCTCTTCGAGCCAGGCCGTTACCTGGTGCAGAATTTGCCGCCAGGAACCTACTTCGTCACCATCGAGAGCTGGCCGGCTGGCTATGCGCCAGTCGAACCGCTGACTCGACGGATCGTTCTGACATCCAGCGGCCAGAGCGGGAGTGTTGACTTCCCGCTGAAACAGGGGGTGCGCATGTTCCTGCCCTCTGTCCGGCGCTAACCGCCCAGACCGATTACGATCTGGCAAAGTTAGCATAAGTGAGCAACGGCCCCCCAACGATTTCCATCGTTGGGGGGCCTTGGTATTTCTACACCTGACTGGTTCCATCAGGCCCAAGCTCGAAGCCTCAGTCGCCTGCTTCCTTACGCCCGTCCGCGTGGCAGCGCACGCAATCCTGGAAGTCGCGAATGCCTTCTTCCACGTGCTTGGCTTGGATTCCGGTCGGGGTGTGCTCGTGGCAGCCATAGCAGGTGTACGCCTTCAGGCTGTCGGGGTGGCACGCGCGGCATGCGCTGACGCCGCCTTCGCCGTGATCGAGTGGAAACACGTGGCGAAGGTTGAAGCGCGCCGGCGACCAGGCGCTGGTGGCATGGCACGTCTGGCAGTCCGCGCCGAAGACGCCCTTGTGGTAAGCGGGATCAGCATGGCAGCGCGCACACGCCTGTGGCGTACCCTTGAAGACATTGTCGGTATGACATTTGGTACAGGCCGTGTTGATATGCGCGCCGGTAAGCGCAAACGCCGTCTTGCTGTGATCGAACGTTGCCTTCGCCCAGTCTTCCGGCGTGTGACAACCGGCGCAATCGTCGCCGAACTGACCCTGGTGTTTGTCGTCCTTCAGGTGGCAAGACACGCAGCTCGTCGGCGTGCCCTTGTACACCTTATCCGCGTGACAGGCTTCGCACTTGGTGGTCGTGTGCTTTCCAAGTAATGGGAAGGCCGTCTTGTTGTGGTCAATCTTGGCGTCCTGCCAGTTGGCCGGGTTGTGGCAGGCCGCGCAATCGTCGCCGAACTGACCCTGGTGTTTGTCGTCCTTCCGGTGACAGCCGGCGCACGTCTGAGGGGTCGCCTTGAGTTGATCGAGATTGCCCGCGCCCTGGTGGCAGGCGTCACAGGACAGCGGCGCGTGCTTGCCTTCCAGCGGGAAAGCCACGCTGTTGTGATCGAACGCTTCTTGGCTGTAGGTATCCAGCCCATCATGGCAGGCAAGGCAGTCCGAGCCAAAGGCTTGGGTGTGCAATTGCATACCAGGCGGGTCCGCAGTGCGGTGGCAGGCATCGCAGGTCGCCACGTCGAAGCGGGTAATCTCCTCGCCGTGGCAGTCTTGACAAGCGAAGGGTTGACCGGCTGCGGTCGTGGCATGCCCTTGCAGCGAATACCCCACGGCATCATGCGGAAAGTCGCGATTGTCGAGGATGGTCAATGCGGCGGTTGGTCCTCGATGATCTTTGTGACAGCTTTGGCATGGCGTGACGGACTTTTGGGCGCGCAGGGCGCCGTGCAGTGTCTTGGGATTGCCCAGTTCCTCCGTGATGGTTGTATGGCAGACCTGGCAGCGATCACCCATCGTGACCTGACTCCAGGGGGCGGTGTGACACGCGCCGCAGTCGCGGGCCAGATCTGCGTGGGACAGCACCCTGCCCAGCGG
This sequence comes from Candidatus Amarolinea aalborgensis, assembly GCF_900491745.1. Lineage (NCBI taxonomy): Bacteria > Bacillati > Chloroflexota > Caldilineae > Caldilineales > Candidatus Amarolineaceae > Candidatus Amarolinea > Candidatus Amarolinea aalborgensis. The sequence goes on from NZ_UETR01000040.1 coordinate 11,567, forward strand.
TTCGGTAGCCTTCTGCGCATTGAGGCGACCAGGGCTGAACAGGACGCCGCCTTGGGCCAGCGAGATGCCGCCGATCAGCAAGACCGTCAGCGCCGCAGCGATGATGCCAGTGCCCGACCAACAGCCAAGACGGTTGGATTTCATCATGGTTTCTCCCGCAGATCCTCGTCGCCCCCTAATGCAGCAGCGTGGCGTAATACAGGGCCACTCCAATATGGATGAAAGCTGCCGTGAACAACGCCATGCCAATGGGAATGTGCACCGAGTGCCAGAGTCCCAAGAGGCGCCGGGCCAGGGCCAACGAAGCGACCTGGCGGCGCAGTAGACGGCGGCGCTCATTCAGCCGCTCCAAGTGCGTCGCTTGGGCGCGCGTGGCGGTGTCCATGCGGCGTTTGACCTGCCACCATCGCCAGCGATAGCGCCAGTCCTGTATGCTGCGCGCCAAGATGAGCACCGGGGATGGCGCTGTCATGGCGGCATCGCGCTCCAGGCTCGCCCATCCCGCCATGGCCGGCTGCGCCGCCAGCCAGCGTTGAAGTTCAGCGTCGGCCGCGGCCATCTGGCGCTCGAGATCGCTCTCTTCGAGTTCGAAACCGTCCACCGTGCGAGGAATCGCCGTGTAGATGTAGCGGCCCAGGAAGCCGCTCACGACAATGATGACGGTCATCAGCATCACCAGGCCGGCCAGGCCGTTGAACTGCCAGGCCGTGTGCAGGAGCACCATGAAAGGGCCAACAATGCCGGTGACGATATGGAAGCGCAGCCAGGATGACATACGACCCCAGCGGGCCGTACGCACCCGTTTGCGTAGGGAGTAGAGGATTTCAGTCATCAGCATCAGCATGAAGCCCAGGACGCCCAGACCGTGGCCGAACAGACTGCGGGCCGCGGGAAATCCATTCAGGCGCGCAACGCCCACGCCGTAAAGCAGTGTGACCAGAGCGATCAGGCTGAAAGCCCACCAAAGTTCACGCGAGCGTTGTGTCATGGCTTCCTCGTGAGATGACTGACGGCCGCTTGGCCGCCGATGCCCGATGACTTTCCCAATAGCCGCGAATGATGTCCATGAGGGGGGCGTCAGGCGCCAACAGGTGATCGCGAATCGGGCTGATGTCTACCTGGCCGGCGATGAGGTGCTGCAAGGGGTATGACAGAGTCTGGTCGCCCATCACGAGCGCGCCCACCAACGTTTGCTGGCCGATCATGACGCGCACACGGTTGACCTCGAACTCGGTCTGCGCGGCCACGGCGTCCGTCGTCGAGCGCCACGATTCGCTATCGCCGCGCACGATGGCAATAGTATCCTCTTCCCGTCGCCCGGTGCCGATGGCGCCGATGATCGTCGTGGTCAAACCGGCCAAACGCGTGACGTTCAAGGAGGCGGCGCGCTGGTAAGGACTGGCAAGCCCAGCCATGTTCAGTCCCGCCAGTCGTCCTTGTGCAAGCGCGGTGCTCCACAAGGTATCGAGCAGCGCGCGGCCGGTGCGTGTATCGGTGACCTGGGCGACATCGCCCGCGGCAAAGATATCGGGCGCACTGCTCTGAAGGTGCTCGTTGACAACGACGCCGCGCTCTGTGCGCAGACCCGCGGCGCTGGCAAGCTCCGTGCGCGGCAAGACGCCGACGGCCGCCGCCACGATTCCGCAGCGTATCTGCTCGCCAGCCGTGGTGAGCGCCGCGCGGACGCGGCCGCGATCGCCCAGGATGGCAGCCAACTCCGTACGGTAGTGCAAATGCACACCTTCTGCTTGCAGGCGCGCTTCGACGATGCGTGATTCGGTCTCGTCAAGCACGTTGCTCCAGTAGCGGTCCCCACGCAGCAAGTAATGAACCTCGACCTGGCGGGCGCGTAATCCCTCCACAATCTCGAGCGCCGTGATGCCGCCTCCCACGACGACAGCCGTGCGCGCATGGCGCGCGAGTCTCAAGATCTGGCGCGCGTCATCCAGGTTGTCCAGCTTGACCACGCCCTGCAGGTCAACGCCGGGCGCCTTAAGACGCGCAGCCTGCGCGCCGGTCGCCAGCAGCAGGCGATCATAGGGTAAGCGCGTCCCGTTGACCAGGATGATCTCGTGCGCAGCCGGGACAAGCTGAGCCACGGGCGCGTGCAGCAGACGCACGCCCAGACGCGCCAGGTCGCGCGCGTCGAAGGGATACACCGATTGTTCGGGAATCTCGTTGGTCAAGAGGTAGGCCAGACTCGGGCGAGAGTAGTAGCCATGCGGTTCTTCACTGAGTATGACGATGTGGCCGTGCGCATCATGGCTGCGAATGGCCTCGGCCGCCGCCATACCAGCGGCGCCGCTGCCAATGATGAGGTACTGGGTTGACATCTGGCGCTCCTAACGATCACGAAATATCGGTGCGGAGGCATCGGGCAGGCGTTCATCGTCGAACAATCCGGTCTGCTCGAAACGCAGCACGCCGCGCGGGCAGCGTTTGACGCACTCCCCGCAAGTCAAGCAGTGACTGTCGCTGACGGGTATCTCCAGCCAGGCGTGGCGGCGCACATCAATCTCGATGGGGCAGTGATAGGAACAAATGCCGCACTGAACGCAACGCACCGATTCTGGTACGACATGACTCGTCACCAGAATCTGCCGGCGTTGGGCATCTTGCTGCAACAGGCTGCGTAGATTCATAGTACATTCTCCGATGTACATGAATCATAGCCGCCAAAGGCCGCGCTCGCTATGATGCGTATCACCTGCCCGATGCGGCCATCGGGTGCATTTCAGTTTGGGGGCGCAGCCCCGGAAGGGCTTGCACCTCGTAGCCGGATGGCCTTTGGCCGCCGGCGAGGTTGCTGGCCGGATGCGGTGCGCACCAACAACGTCGCCCGACCGTGAACGGATCGGGCTACCTTCGATGCGGGTCGTGGATTGATGCGCCCTTCCGGGCCAACAACGCCGCCCGACCGTGAACGGATCGGGCTACGAGGTGGAAGGCCCTAGCGGGCCTGACAGCTCGAGAGGGGCTTACATCTTGTAACGGGCGTGTTTCAGCCGCGTAAGCCATGCGGGTTGGGCTTGGCCGTGGTGGCAGCGGCCTTCGACAAGCTCAGGCCCCGTGCGGTGAGCCTGTCGAACCGTGCGGTCGAGCCGCTCACGACGAAGCCTCAATCGCTCGACGCCGGACCTGCCCCCATTTTGAAATGCACCCGCGGCCACGCCGTAGTTTGACGGTTTGCCCGGTTTCGGGTATACTCCGTTTTGTTCTAGAAAGTAGACCCGGTTTGTTAACGCTGTCCGGACTCGTGTTCCGAACAGCGTTTTTTTGTTGGGCTACGCTGACCCGACGTGTCCCTGCGGTCGCTCACATCGGTACGATATTGACCGCTACTTTAGGAGTATCATGAGTTTTTCACAATTTGGACTCGACCCACGTCTGCTACAAGGCGTGGCTTTGTTGGAGTTCCAACACCCCACCCCAATTCAGACCGCCACGATTCCCGTGGCTTTGACCGGACAAGATATTTTAGGCTCGGCCGAAACCGGCACCGGCAAGACGGCCGCCTATTTACTGCCGCTGCTGCAGAAAATGCTGACAACGGCTGCGCACAGCCGCCACCCGCGCGGCTTGATCCTGGCGCCAACGCGCGAGCTGGCCTTGCAGGTTGCGGAGCAGGCCGTGCAGTTGGGCATCCGGACCAACACGCGCGTAGTTACCATTTATGGCGGCGTCCCATTGGCCAGCCAGGAGAAGGCCCTGGCGCGCGGCGCCGACGTGGTTATCGCCACACCGGGTCGCTTGCTCGATCACGTGGCGCGACGCAACATCGCCTTTAGCGCGCTGGAAGTGCTCGTTTTGGACGAAGCCGACCGCATGTTGGACGTAGGATTCCTGCCCGATTTGCGGCGCATTATGCGCCTGCTGCCGCACACGCGGCAGACCATGCTGTTTTCGGCCACGTTACAGCCGATATTGCGGCTTGCCGCGGAAATGACCTATCAGCCCGCCCGCATCGAAGTGGAAAAAGTGGTCACGCCCGCCGCGATCCAGCAGACGCTGCTGCCAATGCCTGAGCACCTCAAGTCGCGGGCGGTGCAGCAGCTGCTGCGCCAGGACGACATGCAAAGTGTGCTGATTTTTGCGCGCACCAAACACCGGGCCGATCGGTTGGTGGGCGACCTGGGACGCGCCGGCATCTCAGCGGCTGTCATCCACAGCAACCGCTCGCAAAGCCAGCGTATTGCCGCCCTGGAAGCCTTCCGCGAACAGCGGACGCGCGTATTGGTAGCCACCGACATCGCCGCACGCGGCATTGACGTCGAGGGCATTTCGCATGTGGTGAACTATGATATGCCCATGCAGGCCGGAGATTACGTACACCGCATTGGCCGGACAGGCCGCGCCCACGCCAGTGGAACAGCTTTCACGTTCGTGACAGCCGCGGACGAAGGCATGGTGCGCAGGATCGAGGCCGTGCTGAAGCAGAAGATTCAGCGCCGCCAGCTGGAAGGCATTGACTACACCACGCCCGCCCTGGTGATGCCTGATGCCGAAGCGATTCGTCGCTACGTCGAAGCGAATCGCCGCGACGGGACGGGCCGTAACGCCGCGGCTCATTGAGCCAACGACTTCTCCCTCAGCGCCAGCCAGGGCTATTTGAGGATTTGCAGCAGGTTGCTAAAGTCGTCTGTCCACAGCGCCAGGTTGGCGGGCATCACGGGGCGCGGTGAGCGGCGGGCGACGATAGCGGGCAAGTCCAGCGTCTCAGCTTTGCGCGCCAGCAGCATCCAGATCGAGTCGTAACTCTGGATGACATCCCCCGTATCCTCGATCAAGGCAGCTTCCAGGCCCAGCGCATCGGCCTGCTTGAAAACCTCCTGATCCAAGTTGAAGTAGCGGTTGGACACATTGATCGCGATGACGCCGTCCGGTTTCAGATGGCGCAGGTAGACCGCGAAGGCTTCCTGCGTGAGCAGGTGAAGCGGCATGGCATCGCCGCTGAACGCATCCAACACCAGGATGTCGAAGTTCTGCGGGCCGCCGCTTGCCAGCTCGCGCTCGAGCGACACGCGCGCGTCGCCAGGTATGACCTGCACATCGGCGGCGGAATCGCTGAGAAATGAAAAATAGCCGCCCTCGCCTTGCGCAATGCGAATGACATCGGGATTGATTTCGTAGAAGCGGAAACTGTCCCCGGCCTCCCCATAGCTGGCAATCGTCCCGATCCCCAACCCTAGGACGCCGACACGCAAATTCCCCGGACGCGTTGGATGGTTCTTGAACAGCAGCCCCACGCCGCTGGTTTCAGCATAAAACGTAGTCGGCACCTTGCGTATTTGAGCAGCCTCGAACTGCGAGCCGTGCACGGTCTTTCCATGAGTTAGTTGATAGGCAAGCAGCGCAGGCTGCGCCTCGTTGATCTCCCAGACGCGCAAGACGCCGTAGAAGTTGCGTGCGGCCAGGATCGAACCCGCAGAAATCGCCTGCATAACCAAGACCACAAAACCAGCCAGAATGAGGACGCCCACCGACGACGCGATGACCACCGGCTTCCAGCGCAAGGGTGGCTGCTCGCCTCGCGCACGCGCGCGCTGCTGTCGTTTGCCAAACGCAGGCAGTCGCTCACGCTGCATGACGAGCGTAAACAGGACACCACAGGCGACCAAACCCCACTGTAGTTCCCAAAAACCGGTCGAGAAGACCAGCGGCGCCAGGAGCGTCACGAAAATGCCGCCGAGCGCGCCGCCGAGCGCCATCATCAGGTAAAACGCAGGCAGGAAGCGTGGGTGCGGCCGCAGCTTGTACAGCTCATTGTGACAGATCATGCAGGAGACGAACAGGAGCAGCAGGTAGGTCATGATCTGCGCCGTGATGCTGAACGGGGGCGACTTGACCAGCATCCACACGCTGACCAGGCTGAGGCCGAAGAACGCGATGAGATAAGGCTGGCGAGTGTATCCGCGGCTGCCAGCAAAGGTCAGAATGAAAGTCAGCAGATAAATCGTAAGCGGAACCACCCACAGAAAAGGAATGACCGCCACTTCCTGCGTAATCTGGCTGGTGACGGCCAGCAGCAACATGGAAGCGCAGGCCGCCAGGCCAGCCCAAAGAAGGTGAAAGCCGGTGTTTGGGCCTCGATCCTCATCAGGTTGGTTTTTCGGCTGGCTCAATGGCAGGGCGTTGGCGGGCATGCGCTGCAAGGTTCTGAGCGCCAGGTAACCTGTGCTGATGGCAAACACCAGGTATCCTGCCGACCACAGATAGGCCTGCGTGCGCACGGTGAGGAGCGGCTCGAAAATCACGGGGTAGCTGACGAGGGCCACGAGCGAACCGACGTTGGACAGCGCGTACAAACGGTAGGGGGTGCGGCCTGGATGATCATCGCTGAACCAGCCTTGCACCAGCGTGCTGTTGGAGGCAAGCAGCAGATAGGGTATGCCAACCGCAACAGCCAGGATTTTGAGAATGTCCCAGATGGGCAGATCACTGCCTTGTGGTCGCCAACTTGCGTCAGGAGTCAGCGGCGAGGGCCAGGAAACCGCCGTCAGCACAAGCAAGCCAATGGAAACAGCCAGGACGATCAGATGCACCGTGCCCTGCCAACGACGTTGCCGACGGCCAAGCAGCCAATAGGCATAGGCGTAACCGCCGGTCAAGAGCGACTGAAAGAAAAGCAGCACGGTTGACCAGACGGCTGGCGCCCCGCCGAACCAAGGCAAGATGTACTTGCCAATCATGGGCTGGACTTGGAAGAGCAAAAACGCTGAGAGCAGGACGCTGAACGCGTAGACATAGGGCATGGCGGATGACCTCTGGAATGATCGTCAGTACATTTGCAGCGGCAAGGCGCCGCCCGGCCCCGCGGCCAAGGCCCACGTTTCGCCCGCCGCAAGCGGAATGGCGTCTTTAATTGGCGTCTGCCCCTTCAAGGTCAATGTGAAATCATGCCTGCCCGGCGCAAGATCAACGAACGGCACCCCCGCCATGGATCGCTGGCTCGGATCTTGGACGCCCACCTTGATCTCCTTGCCGTCAATCTTAAAGATCACCTCTCCGTCGGTCACGTTGCCGAAGTAGATCCGTGCTCGACCGGTCGGCGGCAGGATGCCCGCCTTCTGGGCCGCCGCTTGATCGTGCACAACCAGGCTGATGTCAGTGCCATTGTCAGCGTTACGCGTGAGGCTCAAAGCGAGCTGTCCTTGCTCAAGGTGATCGAACAACAGGTCGGCCTTGCTATCCGTAGGCGCCAGGCTGGCGGGCAGTTCATGCCATCCGCGGGTCGTCAACTCAGTGCGATACAGCGCCAGCACCGCGCTCAGCGCGGACGGGGAAACGGCCGTGAGCGAACGGCGATAGGCGCCGGAGTCCCCCACATACTGGGTGTAGTCCTCTGGCACCGGTAGGCCATCCTTATCCTGCGCCTTAAGCGTCCCCGATGGCGTCGGGTTGGTCGCCTCTGGCGTCCCTCCCGCAGCTTGCTCATTCCCCAGGCCAGACGTTGAGATAACGACGCTCGTGCCGCTGTCAGCTTTGACCATCATGATGTTCAGGGTCGCCTGCCCCTTGGCGAAGTTGATCGCGCCGACGTCGTCTGTGACCATGGCCACGGCGGCGTCCTCCTGCCAGCCAGCCGCAGGAAGTTCTGTGCGATAGAATTCAACTAGGGCGTTGATCGCAGAGGGGCTAGAATAACTGATTTCCTGCGTATCGGGATCGTACTTCAGTTCCGCGGCATCTGGCGGCGTCGGCAGCGTCGGCGGCATTGGCGTCTCTGTCGTGCTCTCCGCGGTGGGGCTTGGTTCGAGGGTTGGCGCAGCCAGCGTCGGTGTGGCTGGAGCCAATGTCGGCGTGGCTGGAGCGAGCGTCGGCGTGGCTGGAGCCTGCGTGGGCGCCACGGTCGAGGTCGTGGTGGCTGTGGGAGGCGTTGCCTGGCTTCCACAGCCGCTGAGCGCGGCGATCAAGGTCACTGCGAGAAAAAAACCACCCAACCATTGAAGTTTAGCGAGTCGTTGCATCATGCACACTCCTGGCATAAGTTGTCATTCGGTCCGCAGAAAGTCGGTTTTTGGAGCAATCGGTTGCGACCGATCTGCGCCCCGTCTACGGCGTCTAGTCTAACAACCGCTGACCCCACATACCGTAACGCCGGTTCTATTGCGCCGCCGCGAGAGGTGGCCCCTGCGGCGGCGATACGTCTTGCCTCAACGACCCCCTGTGTACTGGCGACCCACGTGGCCGCGGCCCGTGTAACGTGCGCGTGCTCACAGCGACCAAAAGAGAAGCCCTGGAAGGCAAGTCTTCCAGGGCTTCTGTTGGGCAACAAGCGCACCCTAGATGCGGTAGTTCGTCAGCGCCTTCATGTAGTTCGCGCGCTCGAACGCGCCCGGCTCCGGTACAGAACGCTGACTGAGGCTGCCCTTCATCTGTTCGATGGATTCGTAGTCGTGTTCTTCCATCCACCAGGTGATGCTCTTCACCAGCCAGTCAATCTTGGCGATGCTTGACTTCAGCAGCAGCGAACAGACATTGGTGATGTCCGCGCCGGCCATGATCGCTTGCAGCACATTTTCCGGCGTGTGGATGCCGCTGGTGATCGCCATCGAAGCCTTGATGTGTCCGTAGAGGATGGCGGCCCAGCGAATCGGCACGCGCGATTCCTCGGGTGTGCTGAGGACGATGTGCGGCACCACCTCCAGCGCCTCGACGTCAAGCTCAGGCTGGTAGAAGCGGTTGAACATCACCAGCGCGTTCGCGCCAGCCTCGTCGAGGCGGTGAGCGAAATTGGGGAAGGCGCTGAAGAAGGGGCTGAGCTTCATCGCCACCGGAATCCTGACCGTAGCCTTGACAGCCTTGAGGACATCGAGGTAATCCTGCTCCACGGCCTGCGCGGTCAGCTCAGGATTGGTTGCCAGGAAATAGAGGTTCAATTCCAGGCCATCCGCGCCCGCTTGTTCCATGAGGCGGGCGTAGTCAATCCAGCCGCCCAGGCTGACGCCGTTGAGGCTGGCAATGATCGGAATGTCCACCGCCTGCTTGGCCCGAAAGAGGTGCTCCAGGTATTCGTTGGGGCCGAGATTGAATTCGTGCGCAGTGGGAAAGTAGTTGAGCGCCTCGGCGTAGGAATTACTGCCATAGGAAATGAAATGATCGAGCGCCTTTGACTCGTGCACAATCTGCTCTTCGAACAGCGAATACATCACCACCGCGCCGGCGCCCATGTCCTCCATGTGGCGAATGTTGTCAATGCTCCTCGACAGGGGTGACGCCGAAGGCACGATGGGATTGCGCAATTTCAGTCCCATGTAGGTGGTCGAGAGGTCCATAGTGCTTCCTTTCTGTGGTCGTTTGTTGGGCTAGAGGCTACGTCTGCCAGCGGATGCGCCAGAAAACCGGGTTCCTTCAAGGTGTCTACCTGTCAGAAACCCGGTTTCTGCGCGCGCTGCGTCAGGCGTGTTCGCCGCCGTCACCGTTGAACTTGATCGAGGCCATGCCTTCGTACAGGTGCCAGCGATCGGTCACATCATGCTGCGCCTGTTGGATCAGACGCCGCGCCTCAACCGGGTTGGCGGCGGCGAGCATGTTATAGCGCGTTTCTTTGTACGCGTAATCCTGGAAGGAGATCGAGGGCGCCTTCGAATCCAGGTGCAGTGGATTGTGCCCCTCAGCGGCAACGGCCGGGTTGTAGCGGAAGAGCGGCCAGGCCCCGCTGGCGACTGCGGCCTTCTGCTGGTCGCCCCCAAACTTCAGATCATAGCCGTGCGCGATGCAGTGACTGTACGCGATGATCAGGCTGGGGCCGTCGTATGCTTCAGCTTCCAGGAAAGCCTTGATCGTCTGCGCATCATTGGCGCCCATGGCCACACGCGCCACGTAAATGTAGCCGTAGCTCATGGCGATCATGCCCAGGTCCTTCTTCGGCGTCCCCTTGCCCGCGGCCGCGAACTTCGCTACGGCCGCGCGCGGCGTGGCCTTCGAGCTTTGGCCGCCCGTGTTCGAGTAGACTTCCGTGTCGAGCACGAGGATGTTGACATTGCGTCCCGAGGCCAGGACATGGTCAAGGCCGCCGTAACCGATGTCGTACGCCCAGCCGTCGCCGCCCACGATCCACAACGAACGTTTGACCAGGTTCTCAGCCACATTCAACAACAACGCGGCCTGCGGATGGTCAGAGCTGGCGAGGATGGATTTGAGCTGCGTCACGCGTGCCCGCTGCGCACGAATGTCATTCTCTTTGCTTTGATCCGCAGCCAGCAGCTCATCGGCCAGCGTGTGGCCGATCAGGTCGCGCAGTTGATGCACCAGCTCGCGCGCAAACTGGGCCTGCTTGTCCAGTGACAAGCGCATCCCCAGGCCGAACTCGGCGTTGTCCTCGAAAAGGCTGTTCGACCAGGCCGGGCCGCGGCCTTCGGCGTTCTGCGCCCAGGGTGTGGTCGGCAGGTTGCCGCCGTAAATGGAGGAGCAGCCGGTGGCATTGGCGATGACCAGGTGATCGCCGAACAACTGCGAGAGCAGCTTGAGATAGGGGGTCTCGCCGCAGCCCGCGCATGCGCCGGAGTATTCGAAGAGCGGCTGCAGCAGCTGCGACCCCTTGACCGAGTCTATCTTGACCAAGTCGCGGTCAATCTCTGGCAGGTCGAGGAAGAACTCGTAGTTGGCGCGCTCTGCCTCGCGCAGCGGGAGCTGCGGCGCCATGTTGATGGCCTTGAAGCGCGGCTCACGCTTGTTCTTGGCCGGGCAGATGTAAACGCAGGCGCCGCAGCCAGTGCAGTCATCCGGGGCTACCTGGATGGTGCAAAGCATATCGGGGAATTCTTTACCGATCGCTTTGTGCGTCTTGAAGGTCTCCGGCGCGCCGGCGGCCAGTTCCTGCGGATAGAACTTCATGCGGATGGCCGCATGTGGGCAAACCAGGGCGCACTTGCCGCATTGAATACAAACAGCCTCATCCCACGCCGGAATCTCCTGCGCGATGCTGCGCTTCTCCCACTGCGATGTGCCCGTGGGATAGGTGCCGTCCGCGGGCATCATGGAAACCGGCACGCTGTCGCCCTTGCCGGCCATCAGCATCGCGGTCAGGCCTTGCACGAACGCAGGCGCCGCAGAGGACACAGCCGGCGGTCTGGTCAAGGCGCTGCTCACCTGCGCCGGCACCGTCACCGCATACAGATGCTCCAGCGTGTAATCTACCGCGGCAAAATTCTGCTGCACCACCGCCTCGCCCTTCTTCAAATAGGTGTTGCGGATGGAGTTCTTGATGGCGGGGATGGCTTCCCCCTTGGGCAAGACGCCAGAGATATCGAAGAAGCAGGTCTGCATGATGGTGTTGATGCGTACGCCCATGCCGGTCTCGCGCGCCACCTGGTAGGCGTCAATCACATACAGCTTGAGCTGCTTGTCAATGATGGACTTCTGGACTTCGCGCGGCAGGTTGTCCCACACATCGTCGGGGCCGAATGGGCTGTTGAGCAGGAAGGTTGCGCCCGGCGCCGCTTTCTCCAGTACATCATAGCGCTCCAGGAAGTTGAACTGATGGCAAGCGATGAAATTGGCGCTGGAAATCAAGAACGGCATGTGGATCGGCTGCGGGCCAAAACGCAGATGCGAGACCGTCACCGTGCCCGATTTCTTAGAGTCGTACACGAAGTAACCCTGCGCGTAGTTGTCGGTTTCGGTGCCGATGATCTTGATGCTGTTGTGATTGGCGCCCACGGTGCCATCCGCGCCCAGGCCGTAGAACAGGCAGCGCACGACGCTGGCCGGTTCCAGGTCAAAAGTCGGGTCAACTTCCAGGCTGGTGTGGGTCACATCATCGGTGATGCCAACGGTGAAATGGTTCTTGGGCGAGGCCTTGTCCAGTTCATCGTAGACCGCTTTGACCTGCGCTGGCGTGAATTCTTTGCTGCCCAAGCCGTAGCGCCCGCCGATCACCTTAATGAAGTGGCCGGTTTCGAACAACGCCGTGATCACATCCTGGTACAGCGGTTCGCCCGCGCTGCCTGGCTCCTTCGTGCGGTCGAGCACCGCAACCGTCTTGACGGTCACTGGCAGCGCAGCCACGAAATCGAGCGCGCTGAACGGCCTGAAAAGGCGCACCTTGAGCACGCCGACCTTGGCCCCACGGGCATTCAAGTAAGCGGCCGTCGTTTCCGCGGTCTCGCCGCCCGAACCCATGACCACAATGACCTTCTCGGCGTCGGGCGCGCCGGCGTAGTCAAACAAGTGATACTGACGGCCAGTCAGCGCGGCAAAACGGTCCATCGTCCCCTGCACGATGGCGGGCGTCGCCTTCATGTACGGGTTGACCGTCTCACGGCCCTGGAAGTAGACATCAGGGTTCTGCGCGGTCCCGCGCATGAACGGATGATCAGGGTTCAGGCCGCGCGTGCGATGCGCAGCGACCAGCGTATCATCAATCATGGCGCGGATGTCGTCCGCGTCCAGTTTCTCGATCTTGCCGATTTCATGGCTGGTGCGGAAACCGTCGAAGAAGTGGATGAACGGCACCCTGGCTGCCAGCGTGGCGGCATGGGCAATCAGCGCCATATCCATCACTTCCTGGGGCGCGCCGCTGCACAACAAGGCCCAGCCGGTGGCGCGCGTGGCCATGACATCGCTGTGATCGCCAAAAATGGAAAGCCCCTGCGCGGCCAACGCGCGCGCGGCCACGTGAAACACGGTGGAGGTCAGTTCACCGGCAATCTTGTACATGTTGGGGATCATCAGGAGAAGGCCCTGCGAGGCCGTAAAAGTGGTCGTCAGCGAGCCTGTCTGTAGAGACCCATGCACTGCGCCTGCGGCCCCGCCTTCGCTCTGCATCTCAACGACCAGCGGCACGGTGCCCCAAATGTTCTTTTCGCCCTGGGCTGACCACGTGTCGGCCCATTCCCCCATGACGCTCGATGGCGTGATGGGATAGATGGCAATGACCTCACTGGCCTTGTGTGCAATGAAGGCCGCCGCTTCATTGCCATCCATCGTCGTTATCTCTCGCATGATTTGTCTCCTCAGAAAAACGGTTAGTACGCAAGCGACGTTGCTTGCTATGGGGTGTGTCTGTTTTCGTACTCTCTGGTTCGAACTGGCCGGTTGATCCGGGCCTGGGGTTTCCTTTGGCTTCCGTTGCGCCTGGACCGCGGCGGCGCGCCCTTGCGCCGCCGCGGAATGCCCCCTTGTTATAGTATTCCGCCAGATGGGCCGCAATGACGCAAGTCATGTCTCAGGCAAATCAGGCGGGCTAGAATGAAATGCACAGGGCAAGGGAAGAGGAAAAGGCGAAGAAGGGAAGAAGAATCCAATGACAATTTTGCACCTGCCCTTGGCGACAGGCAAGACGGCGATCATCAATGGACGGCCAGACTCCACCACCATCATGCTGGATGCACAAACGATGTTCACGTTCGACGCGGGGGGCCGCTTGCATGGAGCCTTCGCGCAGGGCAGCACGTATCGCCGCAGCCTGGCCAATGCGGTTCTGGAGAAACGCCCCGGCCCGCGTGCGGGACTCTCATCCCGCCAACGCCGCTTTCTAACCCCCGCCGAGGTACAGCGCCTGGAGGAGCAAGCGTACGCGGCGGCGGCGGACGTGCGAGCGCATGTCCAGGATCAGGGCCAGGCGCCAGCTGCGATCCTGACCGCCCTGGCGCGCATCGCTGGTTACAATTATGACCAGTTAGAAGAGGAACGCAAGGTCTACGAACGGCTCTACAAGCCGGTGACGATCCTGCCGCCCGATCAGTACCTGGCGCTCTACCTGCAGGCCACGGAGGGCTGCGCCTACGATGCGTGCAGTTTCTGCGGCTTTTATCGTGATCGGCGCTTCCACGTCAAAACGCTGGCGGAGTTTCGGGCGCACATGGCCGCGGTGCGCGCCTTCTTCGGCGAGGCCCTGACGCTGCGGCGTTCCATTTTCTTGGGCGACGCCAACGCGCTGATGATTCCCCAGGCCGCCTTGCTGCCGCTGCTGGATGCGGTCAACACAGAATTCGCAATCGCGCCGCCAGGCTTGACCGGATCGCCCTTGCGCGCGTGGAAAGCGGCCCACCCACAGCACTTGCAAGGCATCTATTCCTTCGTGGATGCCTTTTCGACGCGGCGCAAGACCGGGGCGGAGTGGCGCGCCCTGGCCGACCGCGGCCTGCGCCGCGCCTACATCGGGCTGGAGACCGGCGACCCGGCGCTGCTGCGCTTCCTGGGCAAGCCCAACACGCCGGCCGAAGCGCAAACCCTGGTCGCGGCCTTGAAGGAAGCCGGCATAGCGGTTGGCATCATCGTCCTGGTCGGCGCGGGCGGCGAAACCTACCAGGAGGCGCACATCGCCGCGACCACGCGGCTGATCAACGCGCTGCCGCTCGATGCGGGCGATCTCATCTACCTGTCGGAGTTGATGGACTATCCAACCGCCACCTATGAGGCGCAAGCCGCCTCGGCCGGGGTGCGCATGCTGACCGCGAGCGAGATTGACGCGCAAAGCCAGCGTTTGCGCGCCGGCTTGCGCGCCGGAGGCCAATCCGGCGCGCCCAAAGTATCGCTCTACGACATCCGCGAGTTCATCTACTGATGGATTCCCAGGAAGGGCAGATAGGCCGAGCGACATGCCTCGCCTCCCGTGGCAACCACGTTGGAATAGGTCATGTCATGGCCCTGCCGATCCACGGGCAGGACGCGAAAGTAGCAGTAGTCGTCAAGCACCGCCGTGATATCGGCGCTCGTCTCGAAACTCGTCTTGATCTGGCTGCCCAGCGGCGCGATGACGACCCGCGGCGTCACCCCGCCGTAGATGCGGTAAGAGGCCACTTCCGTAGCGCCATTCCAACTGAAATTGAGCTGCGTGCGCCCCTCGGCGCGCGTCACGACCAACGTTGGGGGCCATGCGGGACGGCCGATCCAGGGAAAACGGTAGGCGCGGTAGCTCTGGTGCGCAGGCGCCATCGTCAACTCGAAGGCCTTGGCCCCGCTCGGCGTCACCTCCGTCAGCGTCGGCAGCCCGCTGCCCCAACCGATCATGGTGTTGCCGTTGGGCAGGCGCTGCGCGTTGCCCATGCTGTCGCCGTAGGTATCGGGCGTGTTGCGATATTCCCACACCAGGGTGGCGGTCAGGCGCTGTTGATCTAGCACATACTCCAGGGCGCGCGAGTATTCCGGATCGAGGTGGTTGCCGTTATCAAAGAGGGTAAAATGCCCATTCGGCTGCACGCGGATGTCGTGCTGGTGGGAGAAGCCCCGACTGTCATTGATGAAGGTGAATTGATTGTGCTTGCCGCCCCAGCGCCACATCACCGCGCCGGTCTGGCGATTGATCTTGGTGATTTCGTCCAAATGGCGGCTGGAAATCACCAGGTTGCCATCCAGGTCGCTGCTGATCGTGTTGCCGTGCACATAGTCAATCACCGGCAAGGTCAGGTCCACGTTGGTGTCCGTGATGGCAAAGTGATCCCAACTGCGCCATTCGAAGATGATGTTGCGGCTGGGATCGAGCTCCTGCAGCACCAAACCGTAGACCGTGGCCGTGGGCCAGCCGCCAGGGACAATCTGGCTCATGTCAATCTGCTGGGGATCATAGCTCTGGTAGCGTTGATTGCCGTTGGCCAGGAGCTGAAAATCGTGGTGGTCCGTCCAGCGGTACTTGGCGTAGTAGTAGCCGACGGTCGCGTAGGTGGCATCGAGGATGTGAAAGCGCCCCACGCTGCGGTCGTAGAAAGTGAGTTGACCGTTGGGCCACTTGCGCAAGTCGGTGCCGGCCTGGTTGGCCGCCAACTTGCGGTAGTAAACCGGCTCGCCGCGATTGTCGAGCATCATGATGTAAGGCGCGGCCGTGGGCAAACCGGGGCCGGTGAAATCGGTGATGAAGACAAAACCATCGGCCGCGGCCGCGGAAGCCGGCACGGTGACGGTGATGACCGGGAAATCGGCCGGCAGGGTCACGTAACGCGGAGCCGGCGCGGCGGCCGGCCAGGCTGGCGCAGGTTGGCCGGCCGGATTGGCATCCGCCGCATCTACGACGGCAGCGGGCGGCATGAGCGCCGCGCGCGGCGGCATGGATGAGACAGTGAACTGGAACGAGACGCCCGCGATCGGCCGCCCGGCTTGCGTCTGCAAGCCATCG
>NZ_UETR01000021.1:0-56138 GCF_900491745.1 Candidatus Amarolinea aalborgensis
TACGTCTCAACATTCATTGCGCCGTTTTCGACGCTTCGACGCGCCACTCGCCGCCGTGACTGCGCCACTGCGCCTCCCACGTCGCGGCCACCTCGGCCGTAAGCTCCAACTCGCGGGTCGCCACTGCCCCTTCAACCAGCAGTTCGATGCTTATCAAACGGCCCAACGGCGTCGGCTCGCTGCGCATGCCCGTTACGCCGCGCCGCGGGATAAGGGTGAACGTCCAACCGTAGGAGTGCGATGCGCCTACGCTGGGTTCCTCTTCGATCAGGCTGACGCAGCGATCGGTGAGCGCCAGGACGATGGGAGGCGTCACCTGGCGCCGGAAGATCAGCAGGCGCCGCGTCCAGATGCCGGGCTGAAATACCAGGCCCAGCAGGCGTTCGCCCGGCGCGAGGATGTAAATCTTGACTCCGTTTGCGAACTTGTAGGGCAGCCGCTCGATTACGGCCGCGCTGATCGCAGAGGCCTGCGTCTCGACGGGCGGCGACACGATGTTCACGTCCCGCAGCAGATCCATCAGCCCAGGCTGCAGCAGGTCCCACCCGACCGTGTTGAATTCCAGCGCCACCTGTTGGGCGCGGCCTTCCACAGCATAGCCGATTTCCAGGCGCCCATAGAGCAATAACAGGCCGACCTGGACGTAGTGCACGGCTGCCGTGGGCACCACGCGCGCCTGTGCGGGCTGGCCGCGGGCTGCCGTCTGCACATGGATCACCCCGGCGTCCGTGAAGATCAGCGCGTGGCCGGGGCCATAGCGATACTTCGCCCACGACGGGAACTCCTGCGGCGGCACAACGAAGATCCGCCGCACCTCGTCATTGGGCGACAACACGGTCTGCGCCGCATCGGCCAAGTCGGCGCTCAAGTCGGCCAGGTCGGCGCTCAAGTCGGCCAGGTTGCGGAACAGGCGCGGACGCCCCATGTGGCCCGGGTTCACACGCCGGGGCGCTCTACGGCGACGATCTGAAGAACGCAACTGATCTCCGCTGGCCATACTCCCTCCACGAAAAGTTAGAACATCTGGCCATGTATTGGAATCTAGAATGAATCGCCTGTTCGAAAGATCGTCTTGTACAAGTCTTCGCCATAGCTGGTTTGCAGTGGTTCGGCCTCGGTAACTCGAAAAGTGCGTCCGCCATCCGCTTGCCTTTCAGCTCGCAAGAAAATGGCGGCCTCCAATTTCCTCTCATAAAAGCCGTGAGCAAATTCGTACAAATGCGTCACAAAGAAAACCTTGATGCGTTTTTCCAGCAGCGCATGGATTATCTGGCTTGCAATCTCCGAGCCTTCTCTTTCGTTGGTGGCGGCAAAAGATTCATTGAACAACACCACGGAACCCAACGTGATATTGTCTATGATGTCGCTCATGCGGCTGAGTTCTTCATCAAGTTTTCCGCTCTTCATCGTTACGTCTTCTTCGCGTTTGTAGTGTGTGAACAGACCATCGCAAACGTTGGCGCAGTAGAACTCAGCCGGTACGAACATACCGCACTGCATCATCAATTGCGACAACCCGATGCTGCGCATAAACGTTGATTTGCCGCCCTGGTTGGCGCCGGTGATGATGACAAGGTGTTTATCGTCTGCACGCAGATCGTTGCCCACAATTCGCTGTCCCAGGGCCAAAGCTAAACAGACATCGTACAGTCCCGCAAAAGAATGTCTGCGTTCGCCAAGCGCAGCGGGTTGGGGGAAGACGATAGGCGCGCCCATGTCGGCAAGCCGCCCCTGTAGATTCAAACAACCCACGTAGAAGGCCAATTCGGTCCGCAGCATGTTAAAGAAACTGAGGATATGATCAGCCGATTGGGCAAGCGCATTGGCCACCAGGTTGATCCCCCGCTCTCTTATTTCTGACAAAGCCCTGGCGCCGTTATCATCGCGATCGGCGATATAAATGGTATATTCCGGCGGTCTCTTGGCGAAGAAGCGCTCCATCCAACTCTGTTTGACCTGCGATTTGCGCAGTGTGTAGTTGGCTCCCCGGTTGCCTGCCCCCAGTTCAGCACTAATCAACGCACCGTCGCGCAGTTTCAGTTCCCGCAGGTGATTTTGGACGCTGGCAAAGTAGTCGTCACTCAGTTCTTGGTTGACCATCGCGAAAAACGCCGTAAAACCTTCTGATTCAAAACGCTCGGCGTGTTCATCGGCGACACGTCTCAATTGTCGCAGCATGCCCACAAACATCTGCAATGCTTCGATAGATCGCGCCAGGATAGAATCGGCGTGCCGGCCGAGAATTCCGTAGTAGACCTTTTTCTCTTTTTCGATTGCCTTGACAGCGACATCGTAGATTTCCCTGACAACAGCACGGTTCTTCAGACAATCCTGGAGAACACGTTGACGATAGCCTATGGTGTCCAGATCATCACGCAAACCGGATAAGACAGCGCTCTTTACCACTTCAGCTAGGAACTTGTCGCCAAGGGCCATCGCATTGAACAAGATGTCTAGCTCCAGGTCTTGCATCAGGGCGTGTTCGTTCGACGGCAACTTCCGCTTCAGATCAAAGTCGCGATCTGGGTACATGAGAAAGGCCTTCATGGCTTAATGCGCTCCTTGAGCGAGCCGTGCGTCAGCCGATACTTCTCGGCAATGGATATGGCATAGGAAAGCCCATCAGCCGGTCGTCTGACAATTTTGTACGTGCGCGAGGCCGGGTTCTCGGGAACAACCGTACTGACCATGCTGACAGTTTTTTCACTTAAGGTAGCCAATTCGTCTATGAACGTCACGCAAACGCACAGCGCATCCAATTGGATGATGCGCTCCAGGACCACTTTGCCCAAAAAAATCGCGTCTTTCAATGCGGTAGAGGTGAAGATCTCATTGACAATGATAATGCTGTTGCCGGTAGACTGGTCCAGGATATCATGAATTCTGACCAAATCGTCCTGCAGCTTGCCGCGCAGGTTGCTGATGTTTTCTTCCTTTTCGAAGTGCGTAAAGAGTCTGTCGAAAAGAAGAAGCTGAGCTTCTCGGCCTGGTATAGGGCAGCCCAGGCAGGCCAGGTAGTGCACCTGTCCGAACGTGCGCGCGAAGGTTGTCTTACCGCCCTGGTTCGGGCCGGATACCACCAAGATACGTTCTCTGCCTTCGAGGTAAAAATCATTGCAGACAATGGGCGACGTCTCATGCAGGAGTTTATAGGCCAGGGCTAAGTCAAAACAGTCATGGTCAAACACCTCCTTGCGCTGAACGGAAAGCTGCGGATAACAGAATGGCAGGCCCTTACGCCTAAATATCCCAATATGCTCCAGGTAGGCGATGTAAAACTGAATTTCCCGATCGAAGACGGCAATCGTTTCGTCCAGGTAACTGCCATGTTGCGTGCAGTAATCATCGAGACTCGAGAACACGTCGGGATATAGTCGGGCGACAAAATCCAGGATTTGCGCTTCCACGTGGTTCATGTCCGGCCATTCGACGAATTTGACGCGATAGTCCTTGACGCCTCCCTGCTTGAATTTCTCGAAGGTTGCCTGCACCTCTGCGCTGTAATCAGCCTCGGATTCATACTTGCGCACTTTGATGCGGTTCTCCTGTATGAACAGACAGTATATCACCGCCGATAGATTGGCTTTGAGCCGCCTTGTGTCTGACAATAGCGATGTATAACGGTCAGAAGCAGCATAATCTGTGAGATACTCGCGAAAAGCCAGCAGGCCGCGTGATCGTAGATTGGCAAGGGACAAGTCGTCTACCAGGCATTGAACCGCATCGCCATACACCTGCACTGCGTCCAAGAACCATCGTTCCTTCTGGTATCGGTGATGCAGCTTGTCTGCCTGGGCAAGGTGTTCGCGCATCACACGCATCTTCTGGGCAAAAGATTCGATGTGCGTGAATAGCGCCTTGTCTTCCAGATCCTGCATAACCTCGTAACGGTACCTGATCGCATCAGGGTCCTTCAACGGCGCGTAGAAGAACGGCTGCAAATGATACTCGTCCTTGCCGGCCGTAATCGTGTCTATGATTTGATCCAGGTTCAAGTCAACAAAGAAGGCTGGCGCCTCACGCGCCTCGTGTTTGGCGTCATCTTCCATGGTGACGAATAGGATGCTGTGAAACGTCGTCGGCATAACATCTCCCGGAGCATCACGTAGACAACGGTTCTTGCGCCGATTAGCGCGCCGTTTCAGATCTCGGCGCCAGGGTCAGAGCCACAATAGCCGCCGCAGCGACGGCCGATCCGAACGCAAATGGCGCCGCCGGCCCCACGCGCGTCCACAGTACGCCGGCGATCAAACTGGCAGGCAGCGCCATCACGCCGATCGCCGCATTGTAAAGTCCGTACGCGCCGCCGCGCCCGGCATCCGGCACCAGTTCGGCAATCATGGCCTTCGCGGCGCCCTCTGTCAACGCGTAATAGAGACCGTAGAAGGCATAGAGGCCCCAAATCAGCCAGGGCTTAGCTGCCAGCGCGAACCCCAAGTAGGTCAGTACGTAAACGATCCAGCCCAGGGTGATGGTTCTGCGCCGCCCAATCCGATCCGAGAGGCTGCCGGCCGGGATGGCCGCCACTGCGGAGACCAGGTTGAACAGCGCATAGATGATCGGGACGGTCGTTGCGGCAATCCCAACGTCTTGGACGCGCAACAACAGAAAAGCATCGGAGGAGTTGCCAAGCGTGAAGAGCAGCATCACCGCCAGAAACCAGGCAAACGGCCCGCGCAAGGTAGTCACCGCCACGCGCTGTTTGACCTGCCCGGCTTTGCGTTCGCGCACCACCAGACCGATGATGAGCAGGGGGATGGCCGCGACCACGCCGGCGACCAGGAATACTTCTTGGTACTTGTGGGGGTGATCCACCCAAACGCGCAACAGCGCATAGGCGATGAGCGGCCCAGCGACCGAACCGAGCGTATCCAGCGTGCGCTGCACGCCGAAGGCAAAACCCAGCTTGCGGTCTCCCGCCGATCCGGCGACGAGCGCGTCACGCGGGGCATCTTTCAGCCCCTTTCCGATGCCGTCCGTGACGCGCAGCCCAAATATCACCGCGCGGCTGCCTGCCAGGCCCAGCGAAAAGCGCGCCAACGCGGAGAGTGCATAACCGATGAAAACAAGCCCTTTGCGCAAGCCCAACGCATCCGACAGGTAGCCAGCGCCGATCTTCATCAAGCTGACCACCGTTGTGAGCGACCCTTCGATCAGGCCAATGAACTCCTTGTTCAATCCTAGCACAGCCGTGTAGAAGGTGGGCAGAATGGGTTGGATCATGTCCTGCGCCAGGCCTCCGAAGAACGCCACCCAACCCAGGGCAATCACGTTGCGGCCAAGACCGACATGATTTGATGCTTCCGGATGTGGTTCGGGATTCACATCAGGCTCAGATAGATGTTGATTCATCACACCTCACTCCTCGATCCGTCCTCATGATGAACGTGTGTAAGGGCTTCTCGCCTTAAAACAAAAAACTTCTACCAGCGGTTGCCCGCACTGGTAGAAGCTATTAGTCTTGCGACGGTTGGTCCTCGAGGAGCCTCATCCTCTATGACATTGACCCTATTTTACCACGACTCTGCCGCTACGAACAAATCGGACTTGAGATTTCTCAGTTTCTCCTCAGTTTTCGCTTAGCCGCGTCTCAGGCCCCTGCGTGATAATGGTCGTATATGGAAAGCCAGGCGCGCTTTCCGCAGCCGACAGAAAGCGAGAGGAGAACACATCATGAGTCAGGACCGGGCTCTGATTTCAATCGAAAATGTGACAAAGACCTATCAAATGGGCGAGGTCACCGTGCAGGCGCTGGGCGGGGTCTCGCTGGACGTACACGCCGGTGAGATGATGGCGATCATGGGGCCGTCCGGTTCGGGCAAATCAACCCTGATGAACATCTTGGGCGCGCTCGATGTGCCGACCGCAGGCACGTATCTGCTGGCGGGACAGAATGTCAGCCGGATGGACCCTGGCGCGCTCTCGGAAATCCGCAACCAGAAGATCGGCTTTGTCTTTCAGAGCTTCAACTTGCTGCCGCGCACCTCGGCCCTGGCTAATGTGGAGCTGCCCTTGATCTACGCCGGCATCAGCCAGGCGCACGACCGCTGCGTCGCGGCCCTGGAGATGGTCGGGCTGGGCGATCGCCTGCATCACAAGCCCAACGAGCTCTCCGGCGGTCAGCAGCAGCGCGTGGCGATTGCCCGTGCGCTGGTCAATCACCCCAGCCTCATCCTGGCCGATGAGCCGACCGGCAACCTCGATTCGAGGGCCGGCGAAGAGGTGATGCGCATTTTCCAGGAGTTGAACGAACAGAAAGGCATTACGATCATGTTTGTCACCCACGAGCCGGACATCGCCGCGCACACGCGGCGCATCGTGCGCCTGCAGGATGGCCTGATCGTGAGCGATACGCCCGTCGCCGCGCCGCGCCGCGACGCGCGGGGGCAAACGGGCATACCGACATCAAAGTCAAGGGTTTAGGAACGATCCAAACAGCCGAAGGGAGCCAGGTATGAAGCGCAATTGGCGTACGATGGTAGGTGTTCTGCTGGCGGCGCTGGTCGTCGCCGGCGGCGGATATTGGTACTTTAGCGGTCGCACGGCGACCGCCAGCAAGGCAGCCGTGCAGACCTACACCCAGGTGGTGACGGTGACGCAGGGGAAGTTGAACGCCACCCTCAGCGTCGTGGGGCAGTTGGAGGCCGAGCAAAGCGCGGATCTGGCCTTTCAGCGGGTAAGTGGAACAAGCAGCTTGGTCACTCTCGCGGTGCAGGCCGGCAACGTGGTGACGGCAGGGCAAGTCCTGGCGACGATTGACCCGGCGCCGTATGAGCAAGCGCGCGATCAAGCCAAGAGCGATCTGCAGGCAGCCGAGGAGGCGTTGAGCGATCTGCAAACGCCGGCGACATCTCTGCAATTGGCGCAGGCCGACGTGGCCGTAGCCGCAGCGAAGGTTCAACTGCAGCAGGCGCAAGAGGCGCTCGATGCGTTGGTGAACCCTGATCTGCCCAGCCTGAAAGCGTCCGTGGCGAGCGCGCAAAGCGCGCTGGCCAAAGCCCAGGCTGACGTGCTGGCGCAGCAAGAGGACAGCGCCGCCAGGAAGCAGCTGGCTAGGCTGCAAACGGCCGAGGCAACCCCGACGGCTGATTATCAACGGCTGGCCGCGGAAACGTACACCGACGACTACTACCGGGATCGGCTGCAGGTGGCTTACAACAAAATGATGGACGCGCAGGATGCGCGCGTGGCATATGTGACGAGCCGCCAGGTGAGCGCCTTGCAGGCGCAGATGGCGCTGCGCCGCAGTCAACAGGCGCTGGCGGATGCGCAGGAGGCATTGGCGGACGCGCAGGCCGGCGGCGACAAGCTGGCGCTGGCGCAGGCCGAACTCGCCGTCCACCAGGCCGAAGTCGCCTTGCAGGCCGCCCAGGAAGCGCGCACCGATCTCGATACCGGCGCTGACGCTACCACGATCGCCGCTGCCCAGGCCGCCGTGGACAAGAAACGACTCACCCTGGCCGACGCCGAGGCCGCGCTCGCCGGCGCCCAACTCGTCGCCCCCTTCGATGGCACCATCCTGCAAACCAACGTCAGCGCCGGCGACCAGGTGACCGCTAACACCACCATCCTCACCCTCGCCAATCTCAAAACCTTGCAGGTCGTTGCTTCCGTGGATGAAACCACCATTCGCCAGATCAGCGCCGGCCAGGAT
This sequence comes from Candidatus Amarolinea aalborgensis, assembly GCF_900491745.1. Classification (NCBI taxonomy): domain Bacteria; kingdom Bacillati; phylum Chloroflexota; class Caldilineae; order Caldilineales; family Candidatus Amarolineaceae; genus Candidatus Amarolinea; species Candidatus Amarolinea aalborgensis. Next base: position 7,655 of record NZ_UETR01000021.1, read on the forward strand.
GCCGCCATCACCTTCGATGCCTTCCCCGGCCAGTCCTTCCAGGGCAAGGTGCTCTCCGTCCCCCTGCAAGGCTCGCTGCAAGGCGGCGTCATGGTCTACGCCGTCCCGGTCTCCCTCACCGGCGCTGATAACCTGGCTCTCCTCGTCGGCATGACCGCCAACGTCGAAGTCCAGGTCGGTCAGGCCGCGGACGCCCTGCTCGTGCCGACCCTGGCTTTGACCAAAGCGAACGGCCTTTACCAGGTGCTCGTGCCCAACACCAGCGATCCCAACGGCGATCCAATCGCCGTCCCCGTCGAAGTCGGCCTCAGCGATGGCGCGTACACCCAGATTACCAAGGGCCTCAACCCTGGCGACCAGGTCGTTGTCCAGGTCGCCTCCACCACCAGCAGTTCGCAGACCCAGGGCGGGCCGGGCGGCATGGGCGCTATGGATGGCGGCGCGCCGCCAGCGCCTCCTTCTTCATCTTCGGGTGGGGCGCGGCCGGGGCAGTAGCAGTAAATGAAAGGACTGGTATTGCGCCAGCCCGTCTGGACGACCACCAGGGATTTGCGAGAGCGGCGGTCAAGACGCCGCCAACAACGAAAACGAGGCAAGAAACATGAAACGGACGATAAGAATCTTACTGGCAGCCGTGCTGGTTGCCATCACAGCCGGTGGGTATTGGACGTATCAGAGCCGGGCCGCAACCACGACCAGCAGCGCCAGCGGTCAGACTTACACACAGATTGTGGCAGTGACCCAGGGAGCGCTCAGCTCGAGCCTGAGTGTGGTCGGGCAGTTGGCGGCCGAGCAGAGCGCTGATCTGGCCTTCGAACAGATGAGCGGCGTAACCAATCTGCTCACGCTGGCGGTGCAGGCCGGCAACGTGGTGACGGCCGGGCAGGTCCTGGCGACGATTGACCCGGCGCCGTATGCGCAGGCGCGCGATCAGGCCCAGAGCGATCTGCTGGCGGCCGAGGATGCCTTGAGCGACCTGCAGACGCCGGCCACGGCCCTGGAAATTGCCCAGGCCGACGTGGCGGTGTCCAAAGCGAAGCAGACGTTGGCCCAGGCGCAGGCCAACCTGGCCGATTTGAAGTCGCCAGACCTGACCAGCCTGAAGGCCGCCGTGCAAGACGCGCAAGACAGCCTGGCTCTCTTGCAGCTTCAGGCGACGCTGGCCGACCATGACACCCTGGCGAAAAGCGAACGCGATTTGCAGTACACCGTGGCCTGGTATCAGCGCCGCCTTGCCGAACTGCAAGCGCTGAGCAACCCGAACGCGGAGCAGACCGCAGAGATCGCCGACGACCAGGTGACGCTGGCCGCGGCGCAGGCTGACCTGGCACGCGTGCAGGTTCAGCGCGAGCTGGCGCGCCAGTCCAGGGCCGCCGAGTTAGCGAAAGCCAACGTCGCGCTGGCGGATGCGCAGGAGGTATTGGCCGAGGCGCAGGCCGGCGGCGACAAGCTGGCGCTGGCGCAGGCCGAACTCGCCGTCCACCAGGCCGAAGTCGCCTTGCAGGCCGCCCAGGAAGCGCGCACCGATCTCGATACCGGCGCCGACGTTACCAAGATCGCCGCCGCCCAGGCCGCCGTGGACAAGAAGCGCCTTGTCCTGGCCGACGCCGAGGCCGCGCTCGCCGGCGCCCAACTCGTCGCCCCCTTCGACGGCGCCATCCTGCAAACCAACGTCAGCGCCGGCGACCAGGTGACCGCTAATACCACCATCCTCACCCTCGCCAATCTCAAAACCTTGCAGGTCGTTGCTTCCGTGGATGAAACCACCATCCGCCAGATCAGCGCTGGCCAGGATGCCAGCATCACCTTCGATGCCTTCCCCGGCCAGTCCTTCCAGGGCAAGGTGCTCTCTGTCCCCCTGCAAGGCTCTCTGCAAGGCGGCGTCATGGTCTACGCCGTGCCGGTCTCCCTCACCGGCGCCGACAACCTGGGCCTCCTCGTCGGCATGACCGCCAACGTCGAAGTCCAGGTCGGTCAGGCCGCGGACGCCCTGCTCGTGCCGACCCTGGCTTTGACCAAAGCGAATGGCCTTTACCGGGTGCTCGTGCCCAACACCAGCGATCCCAACGGCGATCCAATCGCCGTCCCCGTCGAAGTCGGCCTCAGCGATGGCACGTACACGCAGATTACCAAGGGTCTCAATCCTGGCGACCAGGTCGTCATCCAGATGACCGCTTCTAGCAGCAGCGGCAGCAACTTCCGCAGCAGCAACACGATCATGAATGTCAGTCGCCAGTTGACCGGCCGCTAGAAAACAGGCATGAAAAGGAGACGAAAATGAAAAAGCTATTGATGGTGTTACGCGTGGCCGTGAGTTCGTTGACCGCACACACGATGCGAACCGTACTGACCATGCTAGGAATCGTGATCGGTGTTGCCGCCGTGATCGCGCTGGTGGGAGTGGGCACAGGCGCGCAGGCGCAGGTGGTAAGCCAATTCCAGTCGTTGGGATCGAACCTGGTCACGGTGACGGCGATGCCAAGCTACGGCTTCTCGCAGAGCGGCCTGCAGCAGAGCAGCCGCACGTTGACCATGAAAGACGTGAGTGCGATCAAGAGCCTGGCCACCTCGGTCAGCCTGGTAGCGCCGTTGTACAGCACCAACGCCACGGTGACGTACGGCGGCAGCACGACCTCAACGACCATCAACGGCGTAACCGAGGAATATGGCACCGTGCGCAACACAACCGTCACACGCGGACGGTTCCTGACCCAAGCAGACAATGATAACATGGCGATGGTGGTGGTGCTTGGCACGTCGGTGGTGGAGGACCTGTTTGGCAGCAGCGAGGTGAATGCGATCGGCGAAACGGTGCGCATCAACCGTCAGAACTACCAGGTGATCGGCGTGCTGAAGTCAAAGGGGCAAAGCGGGCCGCAAAACCAGGATGACGTGATCATGATGCCGCTGCGCACGGCGCAACTGAAGCTGGGCGGCGCAGGCACCAACACCGTCCGTTCGATCAACCTGCAAGTGCGCACGGCCGACGAGATGGACCTGGCGCAGGCGCAGGTGACCGCGATTCTGCGCAGCCTGCATGGCCTGGCGACCGGCGCGGACAATGACTTCCTGGTGCAAAACCAGGCCGACATCTTGAGCAGCGTCGCAGAGACATCGGGAACCTTCACGACCCTGCTCGGCAGCATTGCGGCCATCTCGCTCCTGGTGGGCGGCATCGGCATCATGAACATCATGTTGGTCAGCGTGACCGAGCGCACGCGCGAGATTGGTCTGCGCAAGGCGGTGGGCGCCAAGCGCGGCGATATCCTAACGCAATTCTTGACGGAGGCGATTGTCATCAGCGTCTTGGGCGGGATCATCGGCGTGGTGCTGGGCGTCGTCGGCGCGCAAGTCATCACGCCGCTGCTGGGCAGCAGCCAGGCCATCGTCACCACCCAAAGCGTCGTGCTGGCCCTGGCCGTGTCGCTGGCGATCGGGGTCTTCTTTGGGCTCTACCCGGCCAACCGCGCCGCGGGTCTGAACCCGATCGACGCGCTGCGCTACGAATAAACAATCAGAGTCCACTCACCCCCGCAGACAGGCCACGCCGCCGGCAGAAATTATTGCTGGCGGCGTGGCGTTTCGATGCTGTTTCGCTCAGCCAGCCTGCGCAAGGGGATGCCCCTCGCAGGGCTGCGACGAAATGACGACCTCAGAGGCGCGCGAGGCGCTCGCAAGTCAACGTGGCGATGTCCACTGGCCCCTGCGGGGGTTGGCAGGGGAGAAATCGGCCAACCTTGCGCAGGCTCGCCGGGGAAGGAACAAGTGTCGTGGAGGACGATATCGGCTTGCCCGGCGCAGTGTGGAGCAGCCAGCCTGCGCAAGGGGATGCCCCTCGCAGGGCTGCAGCAAGATAACGACCTCAGAGACGCGCAGCGCCGCCACAAGCCAATGCATTGATGTCCACGCGTCCCTGCGAGGGTTGTCAGGGGAGAAATCGGCCAACCTTGCGCAAGCCCGCCGTGCAAGGAACCTATGCCGCAAAGGGCGAAGTCGGCTTGCCCGGCGATCTCTTGTGCAGCCAGCCTGCGCAAGGGGATGCCCCTCGCAGGGCTGCGCCAAGATAACGACCTCAGAGGCGCGCGAGGCGCTCGCAAGTCAACGTGGCGATGTCCCCTGGCCCCTGCGGGGGTTGGCAGGGGAGAAATCGGCCAACCTTGCGCAGGCTCGCCGGGGAAGGAACAAGTGTCGTGGAGGACGATATCGGCTTGCCCGGCGCAGTGTGGAGCAGCCAGCCTGCGCAAGGGGATGGATGTCACACGCCGGCTGCGGTTGATGTCGCGGCCACGGGCAGTGTCACGCTGAAGGTGCTGCCATGCCCCGGCTCGCTGGCAACCGTGATCGCGCCGCCCTGGGCTTCCACCAACTCACGGGCGATGGACAACCCCAGGCCCGCGCCGCTGCCGGTGCGCGAGACCTCGCCGCGGTAGAATCGCTCAAAAATGTGAGGCAGTGCGTCGGGTAGAATGCCCGGACCGGTGTCACGCACGCTGATCGTCGCGTGATCGGCCGCAAGGCTGGCCGAGAGGGTGATGGCGGCGCCGGGCGCGGTGTGGACGTGCGCATTGTCAACCAGGATCAGCAGCACCTGGATGAGGGCGTCTCGATTGCCCTGCACGACGAGGTCTGGCGGCGGCTCACACACGATCGTGTGCTGCGGCGCCATCAGCCTGGCGCGGCGGCATACTTCGGTCAGCACGGATGCCAGTGGAACCACTTCCCCACGCAGGGTCTGACCCGCATCCGCTCGCGCCAGCACCAGCAACTGGTTGACCAGGCGAATCAGGCGGTCTACTTCGTCGGTCGTGTCGGTCAGGACTTCGCTGCGTTCCACGGCGTCAAGGGGCGGGTCGCGGCGCAGCAGTTCGATATTGCCGCGCACGGTCGTCAACGGCGTGCGCAGTTCATGCGAAGCATCGGCCACGAAGCGGCGCTGCGACTGCAGCGCGTCTTCAAGCTGCAGGTAGCCTGACTCCAGTTCGCCCAGCATGTCGTTGAAGGTCATCGCCAGTTGGCCGACCTCATCCGTTGGCCCGTGGTATTCGACCCGGCGCCGGAAGTTGCGCTCGGCGCCGATGGTCTGCGCGGTATGCGTGAGGCGCTGGATGGGACGCAAGGCCATACCCGCCAACACCCAACCCAGGGCAAATGCCACCAGGATGGCCAGGCTGCTGCCGGCGACCAAAATCAAGCGCAAGGTATTGAGGGTCTGCTGCGGTTGCGCCACCGGGAAAGCCACCTGCACAATCTCGTTCACACCCGCGCGCGTGGTGACCTGCGTGCTGTAGATGAGCAGCGGCTCCTCTTGCACCTGCGCGGTCTCGAACCAGCCAGAGCCGGCCTGCACAGTGTGCAGGCCGGCGTCGCTCAACGGTAAGTTGGCGCCGCTCAGGTCGAGCGTCTGTCCAGTCACCGTACCGGTAATGCTGCGCGTTTGCGTCCAGCGGCCGGGAAGCGTGCCGCTGGGCAGGTCGCCAACGGGCGGACTGCCCGCGGACGATTGATCGGGCGCGGGGACGCCGGTGTTTTGATCCGGCGGCGGGCCAGGCGAGCGTTCGCCATTGTTGGTGAAGAAGCTAACCTGGCGCATCAGATTGGCTTTGATGCCGTTGTAAGTCGCCTGCGTTTGCGTGACATAGAGCGTCGTACTGAAGGCGATCAACGTCACGGCCAGGATGGCGCTGTAGAGCAGGGTCAGCCGCAGTCGAATGGACATGGTGCGCCTCAGGCCTCCTCACGCAAGACGTAGCCTACCCCGCGCACGGTATGAATCAGGCGTGGTTCGCCTCCGGCTTCGGTTTTTTTGCGCAGATAACCAATGTAGACTTCGAGCACGTTGTCATCGCCGCCGAAATCGTAACCCCACACCTCCTGCAAAATCTGTTCGCGAGTCAACACCTGGCGGGGATGGCGCATGAGAAATTGCAGCAAATCGTACTCTTTGGACGTGAGATCGAAGAGGCGTTCCTGGCGCCGCGTTTCACGCGTCAGCGGGTTGAGGGAAAGATCGGCGTAAGCCAACACTTCATCACGGGCCACGACCGCGGGGCGGCGCAAGAGCGCGTGCAGACGCGCCAGCAGCTCGGCGGGCGCAAACGGCTTGACCAGGTAATCGTCCGCGCCGCTCTCCAGTCCTTCCACGCGCTGCTCAACGGCATCGCGAGCGGTCAGCATCAGCACAAGCGTCTTGTCGCCGGCCGCGCGCAAGCGCTCCAACACACCCAGGCCATCGAGCCCGGGCATCAGCCAGTCCAGCACGATCACGTCAGGGCGGCGCGCTTGCACTTCGGACAGGGCCGCATGGCCGTTACTGGCGCTGAAGACGCGAAAGCCTTCATACATCAAGGTGCGCTGCAGCATCTTCAACAGCTTGGGATCATCATCTACAATCAGTACCGTTGCCATGTCGTGTCCTATCTGCGGCCCAAACCATCCAAAACTTGTGCTCAGATTATAGCACAGTCCGTCTGTGGCGTGGGTAAGCCGATGCTGTGAAGATGCTGAGAGATTTCATCCCTTTCTGTTTCGTGTGTTATCATGGCGTATCATGCTCACTCGTACCCGTTTGACCGGCGCAGGATTGGCGCTGACGGCCATCACGCTGATGGCCGTCGCGCTGCGCCTGTGGGGAATCGGTTTCGGCCTACCCTATCTGTATCATCCCGATGAGCCGGGCTATGTCGCCATCGCCCAACAGATCGTCAAGACAGGCGACCTCAACCCGCACTTCTTCAACTACCCAAGTCTGTTCTTCTATCTCAACGCGCTGGCTTATCTGCCCTTCTACGCGGTCGGAAGGATGTTCGGCGTGTTTCACACACTGGCCGACATCCCCGCCCCGATCCTCCTGGTGGGCGGCGATGGCATGACGCCGCTGCCGGCCACCTTCTGGTTAGGGCGCCTGTTGACCCTGGCCTTCGGGACTGGCGCGGTCGTGCTCGTATTCCTGGTAGGGCGCCAGTTGTTTGCCAGCCGGCGCGCTTCCTGCTGGCGGCTCTCCTGCTGGCGATCTCGCCCACGAATGTGACGCACAGTCGCTACATTACGCCAGATACCTTCGTGGTTTTCTTTGCCGTTTCAGCCTGTGGGTTGCGGTCCAGTGTATCAGCGCGGCCGCGCGCGATTACGTGCTGGCCGGCGTCATGGTCGGATTGACCGCAGCCACCAAATACAACGGCGTTGATCCTGGTGTGCCTCGTCGCGGCCCATTTTCCGCGCGCCGGCTGGCGGATGGCAAGACAGACGGCTCTACCTGGCGGCGGCCAGCGCCCTGGCCTTTGTCTGCGCCACCCATTTGCCATCCTTGACCCGACGAAATTCATGGCCGACTTGAGCCTGGAAGCGCGCCACTACGCAACCGGCCATGCTGGCGGCGAAGGGAACGCGGCCCTGTGGTACGTCACGTACCTGTGGCAAGCGGAGGGGCTGACCGCCCTGTTGGCGCTGGCCGCGCTGGCGCGCGGTCTTTGGATGCGCAGCAAGCCGGTGATCGTCGCGGCGGCTTTCCCTGTCGCCTATTTCGTGTTCATCAGCAACTTCATGGTGCGAAATGACCGCACCCTGGCGCCGTTGACGCCCTTCCTGTTTCTGCTGGCGGCCCTTTTCCTCGTGCAAACCTGGGATTGGCTGCGCCGGCGCGCGCCTGGCCCGGACCGCGCGCAGCCAGGCGCGCGCCCCTTCTGGGCCCTGGGCGCGGCGAGCTTGCTGCTGGCGCTGACTCTCGTCGTCCCGCTGATGGGCACTATCCAGTCTGCGCGCCGCCTGACCACGGTTGACAGCCGCGAAACCGCGCGCGCCTGGATCGCGCAGAACCTGCCGCCCGGCGCACGCGTGGCCCTGGAGTCCTACGCGCCCTATGTAGATCCGCAGCGCTTCACCGTACAGGGCATGTATCGGCTCATCCTCTACCCACCGACCTGGTACATTGACGAGAAGTTTGACTACCTGGTTTTCAGCGAAGGGATGTTCAAACGCTTCTACCGCGAGCCGGAGAAATACGCCGCGCAAATCGCAGAGTATGATGCTCTCTTCCAGGCCTTTGAGCCAGTCAAGATCTTCACCGATGGCGATTACGAAGTCCGCATTTACCGGGTCGTTGCCCGCTAGGGGTGTCTTCGTTCCCGGACGCGCCAAACCGATCGGGGGCCACGCTGTCCCCGCCAAACCCAAACGTCCATCTTATGACCTGAATCAGTGTATAGCCGGCGCGTCTCTGGCATACTGTAGCGCAATGACCGTGAGATGATTTTTGGTAAGAAACAGCCTGCGCCGCAGTCAGCGCCATGCGGATATGTCCGGCGGCGCGCGACAGGCCAGGCGTGATACAAACCGTGCGATGATGCATGGAAGGATTTGAAAATGAAGAAGATCGTTGTAATTCACATCAACGACGGAGAAAGCACCACCGCCGTCGAGTTCCTGGGGCAGACGATGGAAATTCACCGCATTGGCTGCCATGGCGACCCTGACAAGGCCGAAGCGTTGATCAAACAGTTTGACGGCACGGTGGATGTGATCGGCCTGGAAGGCATGCCCCATTGGCTAGAGCTTGGTCCCGCACGCCGCGAGCATCCTGTCGGCGCCCGCCTGACGAAGATTGCCACGCAGACGCCGGTCGTGGACGGCAGCGGCATCCGCGCCGGCATCGAGCGGTGGGGCGTCATCCTGGCCGACCGTGCACAGCCCGGTATCTTTGCCGGCAAGCGTATTTTGATGGTGCCGGGCTTGAACCACGCCGGCCTCTCACAATCACTCAGCCGGCGCAGCGATCAGATGCGCTTTGCTGACCCGGAAATTTTCTTTGCCCTGCCCGATGTGCCGGGTGTCGGCGCCAAGTGGATGTTGGAACAGGCGGCCGCGCCCACGTTGGAGCAGTTGCAGGATGCGCCCTTCCGCCGTCTGCTGCCCGAAGCCGGTCAACCCGGCGTAGAGCGCAGCAAGGCGCCGTTCGAATGGGCCGACCTGCTGGCCGGTGACATCGGCACCATCCGCCGCTACGCACCGGAAGATCTGAAGCGTAAAACAATCGTGGTGGAATCGGCCACCGAAGAAGATGTCGAGGATTTGAAGCGCCGCGGCGCCAGCATCGTGGTCACGATGATACCGGCGCTGGTCGAAAAAGGCGCGTTGAGTCCCTGGTCAGCCTCGGTCTTTGAATGCTGCCTGGTGGCCGCCAGGCGCCATCCGGACGCGCCGCTGAACGAAGACACGTATCTTGACCTGATGGCCGATCTGCAGTGGACGCCGGGCGTCCGTTACCTGCAGCCGGAGGAGATGGGCCTCAACAAGTTTGCCTTCGTGATCCATCCACTCAACATTGGTTTCATTCACAAGCATGACCGTTTCCGCTGGACGAAATACCTGCCCGATGAGATCGTGGAGCCGATTGCGGCCCTGATTCCGCCCATGTACGTGGGCAAGATCACGGGCGGGCAGTCTCCCGCCACCGGCCAGAAGATCGAGGGCTATCTCATCTCGCTCGGCACCACGCCCCGCGAGATGATGAGCCGCGACGAGAACTTCACCTACAAGAAGCTGGTGCAGTCGGCCAAGATGGCCGAGCGCTTCGGCGCGCGCATCATGGGCTTGGGCGCCTTCACCTCGGTGATTGGCGATGCCGGCATCACCACCGCGCATCAATGCGACATTGCCATTACCAGCGGCAACAGCCTGACCGTCGCCGCGACATTGGAAGCGGCCAAGCAGGCGGTCATCAAGATGGGCGCCACCGACCTGACTAAGGGCAAGGCGATGGTCATCGGCGGCACCGGTTCCATCGGTTCGGTCTGTGCGCGCCTGATTGCGCAAGCCATCAAGGATGTCGTGCTCGTTTCCATCGAACCAGAGCGGTTGATCGAATTCAAGCGCATGATTGAGGAGGAGACGCCCGGCGCGCAGGTGACGATTTCAACCCGGGCCGGCGACCTGGTTTCCGACTGCGATCTGATCATCACCGCCACTTCAGCCTTCGGCCAGCGCATCGTGGACATCACCAAGTGCAAGCCGGGGGCCGTGATTTGCGACGTGGCCCGGCCGCCCGACATCAGCGAGCAGGAAGCCGCGCTGCGCCCCGATGTGCTCGTGATCGAATCAGGCGAGGTGATCATCCCCGGCGATATCCACATCGGCTATGACATCGGCCTGCCGCCCAAGACAGTATACGCCTGCCTGGCCGAAACGTCGCTGCTGGCCATGGAAGGGCGCTTCGAGGACTACACGCTGGGGCGCAATATCACGATGGAGCGCGTCAAGGAAATCTACAAGCTGTTCAAGAAGCATGGCTATCAGTTGGGCGGCCTGCGCTCACACGGCAAATTTGTCACCGAAGAAGAAGTGGCGCAGAAGCGCGTGCAGGCCGATCACTGGCGAGCGCATCCGGAAGAGTTCAAGGCCATGCAGAAAGAAGCCGGCGCCAAGCTGGAGAAAATTCCACGCATGTCCAAGGGCGTCAAAACCAAGCAGAATTCGCTCAAGCAGTGGGGGCCGTTGATGGCCGGGGTTGGGGTCATCGGCGGGCTGATGCTGGCGGGGCGGAAGAAGAGTTAAGCGAGATCGGAGATTGGAGATCGGAGACCAGAGATCGGAGATCAGGAGTGGGCATGTTGCGCCCGTAATGGGTCTCTGGTCTCCGGTCTCTGGTCTCTGGTTTCTGGTCTCCAACCTTTGAACTGAGAAAGGTGTGAACACTATTCCTGAGAACCGCATCCCTCCTCACCCTGGTGAGATTTTGCTAGAAGAATTTCTCAAGCCGATGAATCTGACCCAAGTGCAGTTTGCGCAGCATATTGGCGTCCCTACGCAGCGGATCAACGAAATTGTCAATGGCAAGCGCGGCATCACGCCGGAAACGGCCTGGCTTTTTGCACAGGCCTTTGGCACCACACCGGAGTTTTGGATGAATCTCCAAGCCAATCATGATTTGGCCAAGAAGCGTCCGCGCCGCGAAATTATGCAATTGCAGCCCATATTGAAAGCAGCCTGAGAGTCGCCCACGATGCCAGTGAAGGCTGCACTGCTTCTCTAAATCTGAACAGTTCGCGCGCCAGACCTACTACACGGCGCGCCTCAACCGGTTGACAGGTCAGGTGGACAGGCTGAGTCACGCCTGCTTGAGTCAACAAGGGGATCAATCAGGCGCCGGCAGTTGATCGGCAGCATCTGATTTCACTCAAGTTGCACACTGGGAAGTATTGGGTTACAATAACGGATGATCAAGAGTTTTGCGCACAAGGGGCTGGAGCAGTTCTTTCTCACCGGCAGCAAGGCAGGCATTCAACCGCTGCACGCCAATCGCATCCGTCTGATACTGGCCCAGTTGCAGCAAGCCAGGACTATTGATGATCTACGCATCCCCACTCTGCGCCTGCATGAACTCAAAGGTGATCGCAAAGACACTTGGTCGGTCACGGTGCAGGCAAACTGGCGTATTACATTTCGCTTTACGTCTGGTGATGCCGATGATGTGGCGTACGAGGACTACCATTGAGGTTTGAGAAACGATGAAGATGTACAATCCTCCCCATCCTGGCGAGATTATCAAGGGTCTATGGCTTGATCCTATGGGCGCCAGCATCACGGACGCCGCGCAGGCGATGGGCGTAAGCCGCAAGACCTTATCCAAAATCGTGAATGGCCACGGCCGTGTGACGCCGGAGATTGCGCTGCGCCTATCTGTGGCTTTGGGCAGTAGTGCGGAAACCTGGTTAGGCCATCAAGCCGCTTATGATCTGTGGGAGATCGAACAACACAAAGACACGCTGCGGGCCGTGCCGCTTTTCGTGCCTGATCTGCCTGCCTCCAACAGCCATGCGACAGGGCCGTCCGCCTGAGGCCATAGTTAGCAGTAATCACTGGCAGTCAGCGGGACGCCACCCCGTGCCGGTGAAGGCTGCACTGCTTCTCTGAATCTAGACACCTCCCGCGCCAGACTATGCTGCTCACGACAGGGCGTGCCAACAGGCCAGAACAACCATCCGTCACAGCAAAGTTCAAGAGCCAGATTATCGAAACTTTGCCGAATTGCCTGTTGGGTGTATGATGCGCGTGGGAGGCGAATTATTAGCGATCAACAACTTCTTGAGCGAATTACGATCAACTCCAAGGTCATGGGGGAAAGCCTGTTATCAAAGGAACGCGCCTCATCGTGTGGGAACGGCCAACTCAGGGCGATCACCGGGTCAAACGTCTTGCGCCTTCGCAGCGCGGGGCCTGTCCGTCGGGCAATTAAGTCGAGTGACGACGACATAGATCTTTCAGAAATGCCATTCGGAGGCGTGAATGATGATGCGAGAATTCAGCGTGGTGATTGAAAAGGATGAAGATGGCTACTTTGTGGCATCGGTACCTGCCCTGCGTGGGTGTCACACACAGGCTAAATCGTTGGATGCGCTGATGAAGCGCATCAAAGAGGCGATCGAGCTCTGCCTGGAAGTTCAAGAACCTGTCACCAATGAATTCATCGGTGTGCAACGTGTCGCAGTCATGGTATGAGCAAGTTTCCTTCCGTCACCGGCGCGCAACTTATCAGGGCTTTGCGCAAGTTGGGCTTTGAGGTCGTCCGAGTCAAGGGCAGCCATCATTGCCTCCAACATAATGACGGGCGTTGCACGGTGGTGCCAGTACATCGCGGTGAAACGATCGGACGTGGCTTACTCGCCCAAATTCTACGCGACTGCGAGCTTTCAAGCGAGGAGCTTCAGGAGAAACTCTGAGTCGGCGTTTCTGCCGAACGACCAGATTGATCTTGACCGTTTGATCAGCGATTCGCGACCGTTTCTGGGGCGTCACCCAATTGATCTCCCCTGGCGTGCCGCCACAAAATCCACCCGGCGACCGCGGCCCATCCCAGGCTGCCGAGCAGACCAACGGGCAGCGGGCCGAGCAGCGAACTGGGGCTTCCCTGCACGAAGAGGGCGCCTAACGCGCTGATGCCGTTGATCGCGGCGTGCCCGATGACCGCCGGCCACACGCTCCGTGCGCGCAAGGTGGCCCAGGCCAGGAAACAGCCCGTGACGACGGTGAACCACGTCATCATCAGCATACCGCTCCAGGGCGCGCCAGGGTAGCCAAAGCCGTAGTTGTGCCCCATGGCAATGACCGGCCAATGCCATACGCCCCAGATCACGCCTGAGACCAGCATCGCTCGCCGTTCACCCAACGGCAGCAGCTTCGGCAACAGATAGCCTCGCCAGCCAAATTCCTCGCCAAAGGTGAACAACCCATTGATCGGCGGTGCGATCAGCACCGCGCTGCCCAGCTGCGCCGCTACGATCAGCCAGGGATTCAATGCGGCCGTCTGCGCGTTCTGCGCCAGGAGGCCGCGCAGCATGGTGAGGTTAGCATCGAAGTAGCGCGGCAGGAGGGCAAAGAAAATCGCCGCGCCGACGATCGTCAGCAGCGCCGGCGCAATCCAGGCCGTGTCATTTCGCGTGGTAAAGTTGCCACCTGTTCGCGGGCATAGAGCGCCAGTGATTCGCGAGCATAGGGAGCCAGTATCTTCTCAATAAACCGGGGGGAGTGAACTGAGCCCGGTGTCAAGGACAATGATCATAGACAAGCGGCTGTCAGTCGTGCTATACTGCGAGTCGTTGTGCCGGGTGCCGTGAAGCTGAATAGTCTGACCCGTGCAGGTGGTGAGGGATTATGTTGTTCGAACAGCTTGATCTGGATCAGCTCGAGGATGTAGCGCAGGCCAAGCGTGCCATCGTTGGGTTGCTGAACTTGGTTGAGGATCTGCAGGCGACGGTGCGCCAGTTGCAAGCCGAGGTGCAGCGACTGCGCGACGAGAACAACCACCTGAAGGGTGAACAAGGCAAGCCGGATATCAAGCCCAATCGGCGTGGCAAGACGCCTGGGGCAGATAAGAACCACTCGTCAGAGGCCGAGCGGCGCAAGCCACAGGCATGGCAGAAGGGCAGCAAGCTGGCCAAGATCACGATTGATCGCGAAGAAGTGCTGACGGTTGATAAGACGCAACTGCCTGCCGATGCGGAGTTCAAGGGTTACGAAGACAGCGTTGTGCAGGATGTGGTCATCCACACCGACAACGTGCTGTACCACAAAGAGAAGTACTACTCACCGAGCGAGCGCCGGGTGTATCTGGCGGCACTGCCGCCGGGCTACACAGGACAGTTTGGGCCGGGGATCAAAGCGCTGGCGTTGGTGCAGTATTTCGCCTGCAACGTGGCCGAGCCGAAGATCCTGGAGTTCTTCGCCAATGTTGGTATCCAACTGTCGGCGGGTGAGTTGTCGAACTGGCTGATCAAAGACTGGCCGGACCTGCACGCCGAGAAGGCTGCCATCTACGAAGCGGGACTGCGCAGCAGCCCGTGGCAACACCTGGACGATACGGCAACGCGGGTCAATGGCCAGAATGAGCATTGTCATGTGGTATGTAATCCGCTGTATACGGCGTACTTCACGACGGCCCACAAAGACCGGCTGACCATTGTGGACGTACTGCGTAATCTGCACGTCCGTACCTTCCGGGTCAATGCCGAAGCCATCAGTTTTCTGTACGTGTTCGGCTTGGCGCAGCGCACCGTACGCATCGTACAAGGTCTGCCGCAAGACCAGGACTTGAGTGAAGCCGAGTTCAAAGCTCTGTTGGACGAACGTCTGCCGGCCCTGGGGCCGCAGCAGCGGTCGCACATCTTGGAAGCGGCGACCGTTGCCTCCTACCATGCCCAATTGGAGTTCCCGGTCGTCAAACTCCTGCTGTGCGATGACGCTCCCCAATTCAACTGGGTGACTGAGCAACTGGCGCTGTGTTGGATTCACGAAGGCCGCCACTACAAGAAACTTGACCCGAGCAGTCCGCCGTTCCGCAACCTCTTGACCGAGTTTACCAAGCAGTTCTGGAAATACTACGACGAACTGCTGACCTACCGTCAGCAGCCCAGCACAGACGAGAAAGCGCGACTCGAGACCAAGTTCGATACCTTGTTCGCCACGGTGACTGGCTACCGAGCCTTGGATGAGCGCATTGAAAAGACCAAGTTCAAGAAGACCAACCTCTTGCTGGTCCTCGACCATCCCGAAATCCCGCTGCACAACAACCCGGCCGAACTGGGTGCCCGCCAGCGCGTGCGCAAACGTGATGTCAGCTTTGGCCCGCGTACGCACGATGGCGCCAACGCTTGGGATACCTTTATGACTCTGACGGCCACAGCCAAGAAGCTGGGCGTCAGCATCTATCGCTACATCCATGATCGCGTGTCTGGCGCCTGCCAGATGCCTGATCTCGCCGACCTCATCACGCAGCGCGCCATCGAACTGTCACTCGGCGCTTCCTGGGAACCAACATAACTGGTTACCCCGGATTATTGAGAAGATACGGGAGCCATGTGTTCGCAAGGATACGGAGCTATGCGTTCGCGAGCATATGGAGCCACCGATTCGCGGCCAATGACGCCGGTCGTTCGCGTGATGCGGCGCCACTAAGGCGAATCGAGAACTTGGTTTCTCCTTCTGAGACGGTGATAATTCCTTCTGTTTGCAAGCAGCTATTGCGGAACAGAAAGGAATGACGATGAGTGGAAGGAGAACGAACGTGTTAGATGTACGCGAAATCTTGCGTCGGCTGCGCGCTGGCGAAAGCGATCGTGCCACGGCCAAGGCGCTATCAGTTGGCCGGCATACGGTCAAGAAATATCGCGAATGGGCCGATAAGGCGGGATTGTTGGCGGGAGATCTTCCCCCGACAGACGAGATACACGCTCTTTTACAATCAACCATGCCAGACACCGGAACCTCTACAGTGGCTTCGACCATTGTTCCCTTTCAGGAAGTCATTCGGGAATGGCGAACACGGGGTTTGGAAATCCAAGTGATCTTCCAACGGCTGCAGGAACAGCACCAGTATCGTGGCACCTATTCGAGCGTCTGGCGCTTCGTGCGCCGTATGGAACCGGCGACGCCCGACGTGACGATCCGCATCGAAACGAAGCCAGGCGAAGAGGCCCAGGTCGACTTTGGCTATGCTGGGTTGATCCGCGACCCGCAAAGCGGGGAGATGCGCAAGGCCTGGGTGTTCGTCATGACGCTTTCTTGGAGCCGACACCAGTACGCCGAACTGGTCTTCGACCAGACCGTCGAGACCTGGCTGAAGCTGCACATCAATGCGTTTACCTACTTTGACGGCACGCCCCGCCGAGTCGTGTTGGACAATCTCAAGGCCGGGATTGTGCGAGCTTCTTTGGAAGATCCCGTCGTGCAGCGCAGCTACCGAGACCTTGCCGAACACTATGAGTTCCTGATTGCACCCAATCGGCCCCGGACGCCCCAGCATAAGGGCAAAGTGGAGAGCGGCGTTCACTACGTGAAGCGCAACTTCCTCGCCGGTCAAACCTTCACCGATCTGACCGAGGCCAATGTCAAGGCGCTGGCCTGGGTCGAGAAGATAGCCAGTCAACGGATTCATGGCACGACGAAAGCCAAACCGACGGACCGTTTCGAGGGGATCGAGAAGATGGCGTTGCAACCTCTACCTGCCACCCGCTACGATCTGGCGGTTTGGAAGCAAGTCCTGGTGCACCGCGACTGCTACGTCGTATTCGAAAAAGCCTACTATTCGGCGCCGTTTCGCTTGGTCGGCCAACAGGTCTGGGTGCGTGGCGGTCTGCAGTCCGTGCAGATCTTCAGCGAATACACCCTCGTGGCCACGCATCAACCGGCCAAGGCGCCAGGCGAACGGCTCACGAACCCGGACCATCTGCCGACTCACAAGGCCGCCGGTCTGCTCAACACCCGTGAAGCCTGCCAAAAACGCGCCGACGAGATCGGCATCCACACCGCCGATGTGGTCGCACGGCTGCTGGCCGAGCGTCCGCTTGACCGCTTGCGCATGGTGTGGCGCATCTTGCGCCTGGCCGAGGAGTTCGGCGCACCCCGGCTGGAACGAGCCTGTATGCGGGCGCTGCACTTCGAGGATTGCACGACTCGCACCATCCGCCAGATCCTGGAAAAGCGCCTGGACTTGGCTGCACTCCCCCCATTGGTTGTTGAACTGACGCCGCGGCGCTTCGGTCGCTCGGCCCACGAGCTCTTGCCCGGCCTGGGAGACATGTCATGGAACTAACGCACCAACTCAATACCCATCTCAAGCGGTTACGGTTGTCAGGCATCCTTGACACGCTGGAACTGCGCAACCAGCAGGCCATCCAGGACAAGCTCTCCTACGTCGAATTCCTGAACCGGCTCATTCAGGACGAAGTGGAGCGGCGGACCCAGAAGCAGCTCCAGTTGCGACTGCGCCGCGCCGCATTCCATAGCGACAGGACGCTGGAGGCCTTTGACTTTGGCTTCAACCCGACGATCAACCGTCAGCAGGTGCTTGACCTCGCCACCTGTGCCTACATCCAGCGACACCGCAACACCCTGATCTGTGGGCCGACCGGGGTAGGTAAAAGTCATCTGGCTCAAGCGTTGGGGCACGAAGCGTGTCGCCGCGGCCACGACGTTCTGTTCGTCAGCGCCCACAAGATGCTCGCTCATCTCAACGCCGGCCGCGCTGATGGAACCTACGACCGGCGTCTGCAGACCTATCTGCGGCCTGCGCTCTTGATTATCGACGATTTCGGCCTCAAGCCCATGCGTCCCCCAGCGCCGGAGGACATGTTTGACGTCATCCTCGAACGGTACGAACGGGGCTCGATCCTGATAACCAGCAATCGCGCACCGAGTGAATGGCCTGAGATCTTTCAAGACCCTTTGATCGCCTCGGCCGCCCTCGATCGCCTCGTGGACAACGCCCAGATCATGATCATCACGGGCGCCAGCTATCGCGCACGTGACCGCCACTTCCTGGCGGCGCACAAGGAGTGATACATGCTTTATTCAGCCAGGCCCAGGGCGCCGCCGGTGACACTGGTTCAGAGTGGCCCATCCAACTGGACACCTATCAGGCCAAAGATAACGAAAAGACGAGGTGGTCTGGTCGGCGACCTGACCCTCTCGCCTTCTCTGGGTGGGTAACTCCCATTTTAGGCAAGACAAGCACCATGTCAAGTCGAGCAGCTCACTTGATCGTCTGCGCCCGACACCGGGCGCACTCGTTAACAACGACTTTTAGATCACCATGAAACAACGCTCAAATTGAGCCGACACCGGCACCCGGATTGCAGTTTCGGGACTGCCCAAGTCGATCTCTAACAACTGGAGAAACCAGGTATTCTCGACGCTCTCCCTGGCTCCATAGCCCGCGAACGCGTGGCTCTCATACCCCGCGAGTTGACAGGCCGCCAGCCAGTAACGCCAGCCCTGCTTGAAATGCGGTCGCAGCCATGTGTCATGCCAGCCCTCACGCGTGAGCAGCCGCGTCAACACGTGCGCCAGCGCCGGCGCCCACATGTAGCCCACAGCCAGGAGCACGGTCGCCAGGGTTAAACGCAGCGCAGGGACCAACACGGGGCTGTTGACCAGGCCGCCTGTGAGAAAAATGATCAGGCCGATCACCCAGGCGATGCCAAAGGCGAACGCCAGGAAAATACCCACCCGTTTGACATCCACACCGTCGTTCATCTGCGATCACCTCTTAGTTCTGTGCCGTTTGACCAGGACTGAAAAAGCCCGAGTTGCGAACTCGCATCATCGATTCTCTTCTGAGCCATTTTTTGGTATTCACCTACCAGTTCGACGCCAACAAACTTCCTTGATAACCTACTAGCCACCACGCCAGTCGTGCCGGAACCAGTAAATGGATCAAGAACAAAGTCTTGCTCTCTTGTGGAAGCGAGTATGCACGTCTCAACCAGCTTCTCCGGGTAAACAGCAAAATGGGCCTCTCGAAACTTGCTTAGGGGTATTTCCCAGACGGTTCTCCTATTTCTCCCTTTCGGATTGAATGCCTGATCCCATCTTCCATCGTGCAGGTTGCTATTTCCCGCGTTTTTCCCAGCTTCGGGTGTTCCGCCCACCTTCCCAAAGTGATTGCGGCCACCTTGCATTCTTGATTTCTCGGTGAAAGTTATGTGAGGTTCTCGAATTGCATCCGCATCATAGTAGTATTGGGGGGATCTTGCGAACATGAATAGATACTCATGGTCTGTGGTGGGACGATCCGTAACTGAAGAAGGCATCGCATTGGGTTTATGCCATATGATGTCACTTCGTAGAATCCATTTGTCATCCTGCAAGGCCAGCGCAACTCTCCATGGGATACCCAGCAATGATTTGCCGCGATAAGTATCGCCGAGATTCAGCCACAACAACCCGTCCGACTTTAGCTTTTCTCTTAAGCCCCTAAAAATGCACACGAGGTTCTCTATGTATTGACTCGGTTCGCTTTCCTGCCCGATTTCTTTTGGATTGCTCGATCCGGAGTAATTCCTGTGTCCGAAGTAAGGCGGGCTAGTCACTATCGCCTGAAAAAAGTCGTTGGGGAGTGTGGGAGCAACGCTGAGTATGTCGCCGAGAATAACCTTACCTTCTATGTTATTCGACATTTCCGCCTCCGAGAATAGAAGCGACATATCTGTTGAACTTGATCTGGGCGTCTTCATCGAATCCGATGAATCTATTTGGACTCATGTTGAAATGGAAGATCAGGTCAATATGAGTGCCTATAGTACCGATCTCTAAGGTTGACCAGTTCTCGGCGATTATGACAGCGACTACATGATAGTCATTTGCGTCTCGATTGAGATCGCGAATGGCAGTAATGAGGTCTCGAGAAAACAGGTGCGAGTGACCACCACCTTCAGTTTCCCTGGTCTTGACTGGAATCAACAACCTGGTTCTGTCGCCACCTGCCCTTGGGATCAGATCAACGGAAACATCTATTGTATGATTTCCAATCTTGATTTGTTTGTCTGCAATTTCTACCTGCTTGTACCGTCCGTAGTTTCCGTGAATTGAATAGTAGTACTGCAGGGCCGTAATCAGACTGGCTCTTACGTAGGTTTCTATCTGGTGACCGCTGATGCTGCGGCGAGACCCTTCCAGCCGGTCGAGCACAACTTCTCGTACTGTCTGCCAGTCGAAACTTCTTACGACGGTTCTGTACTCCAGAATGAGTTCGACCAAGGAATCAGTTTCCGCAACCATTTTGGAGACATTGTCCGCCTTCTGCATGCGAGAAATCAGCGGAGAAAGTCGCTGCTGCGGGGCATCTCTTATCATCCAGGCAAGAAAATAGAAGCAGGCTTTGGCATGGGGATAAGTACGGCCAATGCCATCAAACAGAAATGGCTTCTCGTCGGTACTGTCTAGATAGCAGGCGTTTATCATCCTCGCGATTTCATCTCGTGAGCATTGAAGCAGTATTTCATTGAGACTCTTGTGGGAGCCACTGATACGTCGCGCATGTTTCTCGATCCAATCGTAAAATGGTTTGGCTTGATCAACAAGCCTGGAAAGTTCCACCAGGCGATAATGTGCGATGTTGACTTGGTGAACAATGAGGTCATCCATTTCAGTCGCGTTTCCTCTGCCAGCCTTCTATGGCTGCTATCTGCTTTCATTGGCCGCATAACGGGGAAACCGCTAACGGCCCGCTTCACCTGCGGCTGGGCCTCCATGACCTGCACGGCCGGTATAGCCGACAGGTTGTGGTTTGCCATGAACAAATATGGGTTATGCGGCGGAAAGTAAGCTGACATCGCACTTTCCGTAACGGTCGAGCCGCGGCATAATCTGAGTTGAACTAAGCCGTCTGGAAGACGTGGGATATGGAATTTGAGAACCGACTTGCGTGCCTATCCTATGCGCAACTAAGCAGCAAACACGCCTGACACGATTCTACATCACAGCGAGAGAAATATCAAGCCTCTGTCCTTGCAGTTTGGCAGGGCCACAGTTGGATTGTATGCGCTGGTCTCGCCTGTAGTATAATCGCTCTCTCAGTGCGACGTGGAGCGATGGTGGACCTGAATCATATCGTTACAGAGGAATTTGTATGCCGATCGAGCTGATTCACGGCGCGTGCCCGCACGACTGCCCCGACACCTGCGGCATCGTAACCGAAGTTGAGAATGGCCGTGCGGTCAATTTTTATGCCGACGCCGATCACCCGGTAACGCAGGGCTGGCTGTGCGCCAAGGTGCGGCCCTATCTGGAGCGCGTCTATCACCCCGATCGCCTGACCTATCCGCTGCGTCATGTGGGGCCGAAGGGCGGTGGGCAGTGGGCGCGCATCACCTGGGACGAAGCGATTGGCGAAATCGCCGCGCGCTGGCGCGCCATCGCCGCGGAGCATGGCGCGGCGGCGATTTTGCCCTACTCCTACAGCGGCACGCTGGGCCTGGTGCAAATGGCGGTCAGCAGCGCACGGCTGTGGAATCGCCTGGGCGCCAGCCGCTTGCAGCGCAGTATTTGCGGCGCGGCCGCGGAGCTAGCCGTGGAAAGCACACTCGGCCTTCGGCACAGCCCGGCTTATGACGATTTGGCGCACAGCCGACTGATCATCCTTTGGGGCCACAATCCGGCCAGCACCGCGCCGCACGTCATGCCGGCCCTGCGCGCCGCGCAGCGGGCCGGCGCCGAGCTGATTGTCATTGACCCGCGGCGGACGCGCAGCGCGCACGGCGCTGACCTCCACCTGGCGCCGATTCCCGGTACGGACGGCGCGCTGGCGCTGGGCTTAGCGCACGTCATCGTGCAGGACGGTCAGCATGATGAAGCATGGCTGCAGGCGCATACCGTGGGCTGGCCGCAGTTGAAGGCCCGCCTGGCCGACTACCCGCCGGCGCGTGTGGCCCAAATCACCAGTCTGCCCGCAGAAACCATCGTCGCGCTCGCCCGGCGCTATGCCGGCGTACGCCCCGGCCTGATCAAGATCGCCGATGGCATCAACCGTCACGCCAACGGCGGACAGACCGTGCGCGCGATCTGCGCGCTGCCGGCCATCACCGGCCAGTACGGCATACGCGGCGGCGGCCTGGCCTACAGCACCAGCGGTACACTGCGCTGGGACAGCGAGGCGGTCAATCACTGGGCTGCGTGCCCGCCGCCGGCGCGCAGCGTCAACATGAACCGCCTGGGCGCAGCCCTCTTGGGCGAAGTCAGCGATCCGCCCATTCGCAGCCTTTACGTCTTTGGCTCTAATCCGGCGGCCATCGCGCCCAACGCAGGCGCGGTCGTAGCCGGCCTGCGCCGCGACGATCTCTTCACCGTCGTCCACGAGCTGTTCATGACCGATACGGCCGACCTGGCCGACATCGTCTTGCCGGCCACCTCGCAGCTAGAACACAGCGACCTGCACAAGGCGTATGGGCACACCTACGTGCAGTACAACCCTGCGGCCATCCCGCCCCTGGGCGAGAGCAAGAGCAACTGGGATGTGATGCGGCTGCTGGCGCAGGCCCTGGGCTTCAACGACCCCTGGCTGCGGCAGAGCGCGGACGAGGTGATCAAGGAAATCTTGGCGGCCACGGCCGCGGGTCAACCGGGCTTGCAGGGCATCACCCTGGCGCGGCTGCAAGAAGGCCAGCCGCTGCCGCTGACCATGGCCTCAACGACGCCCTTCGCCGACCTGCATTTCCCCACGCCGAGCGGCAAGGTGGAGTTGTTCAGCCAGACCCTGGCCGACCAGGGCCTCGACCCGCTCCCAGGTTATGTCAATGCAGGCGACGACGCGGCCCCGCCGGACGGTTATGCGACGGCGGACGCCTTGCAGTTGATCTCCGGCGCCGCGCACCATTTTGTGACCAGCAGTCTGGCCAACCTGGACAGTCTGCTGGCGCGCGAGAGTTCACCCTTCCTGGAAATTCACCCAGTGGATGCCGAAGCCCGGCGCATTACGCAGGGCGACATCGTCATCGTGGAAAACCGGCGCGGCTGGTGCTCCTTGCGCGCCGTGGTGACGGAGGCCGTGCGCCCTGGCGTGGTGGTGTCGCCCAAAGGCCGCTGGAGTCGCCAGGGCAACGGGCGCAATGTCAACTGGACGACGCCCGATGCCCTGGGGGACATGGCCGGACAGAGCACGTTTCACAGCAACCGCGTGTGGGTGCGCCCCGCACACGATGCCAGCGCGCCAACGCTTTCGACAGAGCCAAACACATGAGAATCAGTCGTGGTATGCTGGCAGCCGCCAGTGCGTATGTGCTTTGGGGCTTCTTACCGATCTACTGGAAATTCCTCCAGCGCGTCTCGGCCCAGGAAATTCTGATCCACCGCATCCTCTGGTCGTTAGCGACGGTCGTGCTCTTACTCACGGTGCAAAGGCAATGGCAGTGGTTGCGCGCCAGCCGTGAACGGCCAGCCATCCTGCGTTCGTTCGTCATCACCGGGGTGCTGCTGGCGATCAACTGGCTGGTTTACATCTGGGCCAACAACAACGGGCACATCGTGGAAGCCAGCCTGGGCTACTTCATCACCCCGCTGGTCAATGTGGTGCTCGGCCTGGTCTTTCTGCACGAACGCATGCGACCGGCGCAGTGGCTGGCGATTGGCATCGCCGCGGCCGGCGTGCTCTATCTGATCCTCAACGCCGGCGGCCTGCTCTGGATCTCGTTCACCCTGGCGTTTAGCTTCGGCATCTACGGCCTGCTGCGCAAGACGGCGCAGCTCGGTTCCTTACCGGGCTTGACTGTAGAGATGGCGGTGCTGAGCCTCCCCGCGCTGGCTTACGCCCTGTTCCTACAAAGCAGCGGGCAAGCCGCCTTCGCGCACGGCTCGCCCTCAATCACGATCTTGCTGGCGTTTTCAGGCGTCATCACGGCCGTGCCGCTCTTGCTCTTTGCCTATGGCGCGCGCCAGGTGCCATTGACCAGCCTGGGGGTGCTGCAATACATCGCACCCACCATGCAGTTTCTGATCGGTGTGCTGCTCTATGGTGAGAGTTTCACGCCCAGCCGCATCATCGGCTTCAGCCTGATTTGGATCGCGCTGGCGCTCTACTGGCGCGACAGCTTCCGGCAAAGGGGACGCACGTAGGGAAATTGTCCATCAAGCAGACTCAGACGTATCGAGTCAGGTATTTGCTTCGTGGCTTCGCCAATAATTTCGAACTTTCGCACGACAGCGCTAGACGTCCTGTCGTCGGTCTCAAAGGTTTGCAGATCCATATCCACAACAAACGACTCAATGCTGTCAATTGCGCGTAGTATGTCCCACAAATAAAGGCGAATATTTCTCACAGGATGACTACCTCTTTCAGTACAGCATCGCGTAATACCTCACGGAGCGCACGACGAGGAACAACATCTACAGAGCGCTGAAGTCGTTCTTCCAGAAACTGGCTCAAACCGATCAAATCGAATAGGTCAGCGCCATCCTGAAAATCAACCAACAAATCAACATCACTTGATGGATGTTGTTGGTTGCGAGCGAAGGAACCAAACAGCCCAATCGTACGCAGCTTATAGTGAGAGATCAGGTCTGTCTTAAGGAATCTAAGCGTAGTGACAATATCTTCCGTCATAGCAGGATTCTAACCAGGAACAGCCGATGTGTCAACTATGTCAATTCAAGCATCGAACTGACCGATTACCACCAGGCCGCCAAGCTGTGCTATACTTCAATAGTCCCCGGCGCAGGGTCATCAGGCTGATGACATCCAAGGAGTAAAGCCAATGATTGCCACCAGAAACCTGACTGCAAGACCAGATCCCTGGACCGAGCCAACCTGGGAGGTTGCGCTGCTGTTCCCCGACCAAGGGGCCTGGAGCGAGGAAGAATTCCTCAACTTGGACACCAATCGCCTGGTCGAGTTTTCGCATGGACGCCTGGAGGTGCTGCCGATGCCCAACGAAACACACCAGAATATCGTCTTTTTTCTGGCTGCGTTGTTCAAAGCGTTTGCCAAACAGGCTGGCGGACACGCTGTTCTTGCACCATTTCGATTACGTCTCTGGCCGGGCAAGATCCGCGAACCAGACATCATGTTCATCGCCCATGCGGCCGACCCGCGTCGCCAACAGGCGTTTTGGTCCGGCGCCGACCTGGTCGTCGAGGTGCTGAGCGACGACGACCCGCTGCGCGACGACGACCCGCTGCGCGACTTGTCCGTCAAGCGATTCGAATACGCCCAGGCTCACATACCCGAATACTGGATTGTTGACCCGCGCGCCGAAACCCTCACCGTGTTGGCGCTGCAGGGCGACGCTTATCGGGAGCATGGCCGCTTTGCGCGCGGCGATACGGCGACCTCAGCCACCCTGGCCAGCCTCGATGTCGAGGTCAACGCGCTGTTCGACGCTGAATAAACGGCAGGCCCTGGAACCAATGCCGCGTCTGCACGTATTATATCGGCGAGGGGTCTGAGAGGCGTCAAGAGATGCCTCAGTACGAGACAAGGAGTATTTCATCATGTCATACACGGCTGAGATTAGCCGCAGCAATCCGTCCTGTTTTCTGTTCCTCATTGACCAATCTGGCTCCATGGCCGACCCGTTCGGCGGCCCCGGCGGCAAGCGTAAGGCCGACGGCGTGGCCGATGTGGTCAACCGTTTGCTGCAGAACCTGGTCATCAAATGCGCCAAGTCCGAAGGCGTGCGCGACTACTATCACGTCGGCGTTATCGGCTACGGCGCGAAGGTTGGTCCGGCCTTGGGCGGCGCGCTGGCCGGGCGCGAGATGATTCCGATCAGCGAGATCGCCAATAACCCCGTACGCATCGAGGAGCGCGTGCGCAAGATGGACGACGGCGCAGGCGGCATCGTGGAGCAAACGATCAAGTTCCCGATCTGGCTCGACCCGGTGGCGCATGGGGGCACGCCGATGGTGCAGACACTGAACCAGGCGCAGACCATCATCAAGGGCTGGCTGGCGCAGTACCCCAACTGCTTCCCACCCATCGTCATCCACATCACAGACGGCGAGTCCACCGACGGCAACCCCGCCGACGCGGCGAACGCGTTGAAAACCCTGGCGAGCAACGACGGGCCGACGCTGCTTTTCAACATTCATGTTTCATCGCAACGCACCAACCCGTTGGAATTCCCGGCCGACGCCGATGGTCTGCCTGATGACCATGCGCGCAGCCTGTTTGCCATGTCGTCCGAGCTGCCGCCCTACATGCAAGAGATTGCACAGCAGGAAGGCTATCCGGTGACCGCGAACACGCACGGCTTCGTCTTCAACGCCGACATGGTCGCGCTGATCCGCTTTCTGGACATCGGCACGCGGCCCAGCAATCTGCGCTGAGAAGATCAATCGCGTGCGCTCAGGCCTCGTTACCGTGCAGGCCTGGGCGCGCGCCTTTTCGGGGAGTGAATAGCCGTGCAGGTGCTTCTTAACCATCTGGCGCTGCCCAAGGCCGGGAACAGCGCCAGTGACTACGAGGATGCGGCGTTTCCCTTGGAGGCGCCGGCCACACCCGTAACTCGCTTTCGCGTCGCCATCGCGGACGGCGCCACCGAAAGCTCGTTTGCTGCGCTGTGGGCGCGCCTGCTGGTGGAAGCGTTTGTGCACAAGCGGCTGCTGGTACGCGGCCAGCGCGTGCTGGCGCAGCTTGCCTCGTTGCAGCAGACCTGGCAGCAGGCCGTCGCATCCAAACCACTGCCCTGGTATGCCGAAGAAAAGCTGCGCGCCGGCGCGTTCTGCGCGTTCCTGGGGCTGGAGCTGGCCGAAGGTCGCCGCGGCGCCGCGTGGCAAGCGTGGGCCGTAGGCGACAGTTGCCTGGTTCAGGTGCGCGAGGACGCGGTGTTGGCTGCATTTCCGCTGACCAGCGCGGATGCCTTCAACAGCCGGCCGTTTTTGATCGGCAGCCAGACGCGGCATCACGCTGAGGCGGTCGGGGCGATGCGCCGCGCGCACGGCGCATGGCAACCTGGCGACCGCTTCTTTCTGCTGACTGATGCCCTGGCCGCCTGGTTCCTGGCCGACCATGCGGCCGGCAACCACCCGGCCGCCACGCTTGAGGGGTTGCTGGCGGCGCGGGATTCTGGTGCGCCAGCCGCGTGGCTGGCAGACCAGCGCAGCGCCCGCCAGGTCCGCAACGACGACACGACGTTGTTGTGCATCACACTGCAAGATGGGCCGCAAGCCGCATGAACTGTATCTTGCGCGCTGTTTCTTAACCAAACGATGCCCACGCCCACCGCACCCATAGCCCCACAGCCGAACGAGTACGATGAAGCCATTCAGAATCCGCGTCTGTGCTTCACTGACCCTGAATTACGCGCGGGCGTTGTGGAAACATATCCGCCTGGACGCGGCATTCCTGGTATGCCGTGGCCACGCAGCGGCTCCTTTGGTCAGGCTTACCACGTGCAGGTCAACGGCCGGCAATGGGGCGTTAAGTGCTTCACGCGGCTGCATGACGATCAGGAGGCGCGCTACCGCGCCATCTCAGCCCACCTCAGAAGCGCCAATCTCCCGTACATGGTTGACTTCGACTTCCAGCCCGCAGGCATGCGCGTCAAGGGCCGAACGTACCCTTTGCTCAAAATGGCCTGGATTGACGGGGAACCGTTGGATGACCACATCGAAAAACACCTGGCCCAGCCGGCCGCGCTGACCCGCCTGGCGGATCAGTGGCTGGCCCTGGTGGCGAACTTGCAGGCGCATGGCATTGCGCACGGAGACTTGCAGCATGGCAATATCCTGGTGGCGGGCAATGAGCTGCGCCTGATTGACTATGACGGTATGTTCGTGCCGGCCCTGCGAGGTCAAGCCAGCCACGAAATCGGGCATCGCAACTACCAACACCCCCAACGCACCGAACAACAGTTTGACGAGGCGCTCGACCGCTTTTCTGCCTGGGTGATCTACCTCTCGTTGATCGCCTTGAGCATCGAACCAGGTTTGTGGCGGCAGTTTGGCGGCGGCGACGAGAAGTTGCTCTTCGATGCGGACGACTTTCGCGCCCCGGGACGCTCGCCTGTGCTGCGGGCGCTGCGTGATTCGCGTAGGCCGGGGCTGCGTCCCGTGGCAGCGTTCATCAGTGAACTGGCGCGTGTGCCGCCCACCCACGTCCAGCCGCTGGATGGGCCAATGGTGGCGCGCGCCATTCAGGAGGCGCGCTCATCGTGGATCAAAGAAAGCGCCTCGCACGGGGTTTTGTCGGCGCCGACAGGCGTCCTGAAACCGCAGCCGGTGACCGCGCCGGCCAGCCTGGCGCCTGCCCCGCGCGCCGCCGTTGCGGGCGATAGCAGTTGGCTGCGCGATCACCGCCCGCTCAACCAGCGGCCGCCCGTAAAGTGGCTGCCGGATAACCTGTGGCCCGAACGGTTGGGGGTTGGGCTGCAGATTGCGACCAGCGGCGCGCTCACCTACCTGGCGATTCTAGGCCTGATCGTGCCCGAATGGGCCATTCTATGGTTTGTCTCGACCCTCGCCATGGTGTCTCTGCTGCTCGCCTATCGTTATGTCGCCTTGCCCGCGTTTCGTGAACGCTCCGATCTGCTGACCCAACGCGCGTTTCTCGACCGGCAGCACCGCCGCAGCGCTAAACGCTTTAGAAAACTGGAGTCGCAGTGGGACGACATGGCGCAGCGCGCCCAGACGTCGCTCACGAAACTTGTTACCGAAGAGACCACTTTGAAGGCACGCCAGGTCGCCGAACTGCAGACCGTGGACCATGAGTTGCAGTTGCGCCTGACCGGCCGCTTGCAGCGCTGGCAGCAGCAAAAGCGCCGCGAGGCCTTGGCGCAGGTTCGCCTGGCTGATGAGACAATCCCAGGCATTGGCTCGGAGATTCTGAGGCGCCTGGCGGGAGCGGGCATCATCACCGCGGCCGATGTGGATTACGATCGAGTGCGCCAGGTGCGGGGTGTGGGTGAGCTGCGCGCGCGTGAACTGGCCGCGTGGCGGCATCAGGTTGACGCCCGCATCGCGCCCACCCTGCCCATCGTTCTGCCGCCTGACCAGGCCATGCCGCTGCAGCAGCAAGCGGCGAGCGACCGTGAGCGCATCGAGAAACGCTATCGCAAGCCGCTGGCGCAGCTCGGTCAGAAGCGCGCGTCGCAGGAACTGCGTCACAGCGAGGAACAGCAACGCCGTGTGCCCGAAATTCACACCGAAAAACGCCACCACGCCGACCTGGAACAGCGCCTACGGGAAATCAACCATGAACTGACGGCCTACGAAACCCTCCACTTCGCCACCTTCGTGCGCCGCCTTTTCTTCCTGCGCGGTTAAGGGTATCTATTTCGTACCTTCGTTATGAAGCATAAAAAAGAGAACCGGTTCGCGCCAAGCCGGTTCGCCCTATCCAGGCAGCCTGACAATCAGGTCAGGCGTCAAGCAGCGCAACGATTTGGGCGGTAATTTCCTTCACCTTCTCAGCCTTCAACTTGCCCGCTTGATACTCAATGACGCTCTCGTCAACTGAAAATAGATGACAGAATCGCACCACACTATCAGCGCGTAGACCGCCACTTTCAAAATCGGCTCTTGTGATCGCCACATCGTAGCCATCATTGCGTCCACGACTTGTAATCATGCACAGGATTGGGTCAAGCCCCTTTGGGGCAGCAATGACGAGCGCAGGACGCCGCTTGAAGTTACTGAAATCGGAAAAATCAAGTGGAGCGACGACTACGTCGCCTTTTGCAAATAGGCCCATGCTTCATCTTCTTCGGGAGTATCCCAGTACTTGGCAAGTGACCGCACAGATGCACGTTCCCACAACCGCTCATCCGTTTCATCATCCGTGACAATAGCTTTTGCCTCGGCTGTGGCAATCATTCGCTCTCTCAAAATGAGAGCGAAATCAAGCAGTTGGGCGCGCTGGAACGTGGGCAAAGCACGCACCACATTCATGAGTGCCTGTTCGTAGCCTGCTGGCTGAATCGTTGATTGCATTTCGATAGCTCACCTCATTTGCGAAGTTCGAGCCGCACAGTAAATGCCGCTAACTGACAGATTCGAATTCGAACGAAAACTGCTATTGGTTGAATTATAGACGCCATCGCGCTGCGCGCAAGTTCACCGACGTGCGCTCCTATTTCCGAGCGCGGCGCCCGCATTGGGGGTGCATTTCAATTTCGGGGCGTAGCCCCAGAGGGGCTTGCACCTCGCAGCCGGATGGCCTTTGGCCTCCGGCGGGGTTGCTGGCCCGATAGCGTGCGCGCAACCAACGCCGCCCGACCGTGAACGGATCGGGCTACAAGGTGGAAGGCCCTATCGGGCCTGACGGCGCACGAGGGGTTTGTATTTCGTGGCGGGTGCATTTCAGTTCCGCTGCGTAGCCGGCTTCGGTTGCGCTTGGCAGTGGTTGCAGCGGCCTTCGACAAGCTCAGGCCCCGTGCGGTGAGCCTGTCGAACCGTGCGGTCGAGCCGCTCACGACGAAGCCTCAATCGCTCGACGTCGGACCCGCCCCCATACTGAAATGCACCCCCGCATTCGACCCTGATTGCAAATCCCGCTCATTTCAAGTACAATACGCCCCACTGGTCTTCGATCTCTGGTCTCTGATCTCCGACCTCGGATCTCCGATCTCAAGCCGAAGGAGAAACCCACAACCCAATGCTCACGCTATCCCAAATTCGCCAAGAACTCCCAGCCGTTCAACGCGCGGCTTACCTCAACACCGGCTCGAATGGGCCGCTGCCGCAGCGGGCTGCTGCCGCCATGACTGCGGCCGCGGAAGCCGAACTGACCGCAGGGCGCATCAGCATGGCCCACTGGATGGGATCGGTTGAGCTAAAACGCAGCCTGCGCGAGGATTTCGCTGCGCTGATGCACGCGCCAGCATCGAGTGTGGCGTTGGCGCACAACACCACCGAGGGGGTCAATCTGGCCCTCTGGGGGTTGAACTGGCAAGCAGGCGACGAAGTCATTACCACCACCCTGGAACATCCGGGCGTCACGGTGCCGTTGGCGCTCCTGCGGCAGCGCTTTGGCGTTATCGTTCGCTTCGCTGATGTGGGCCTGGGAGACGCCGAGCACGTGCTCGACGCGCTGTCCAGGGCTTTCACCCCGCGCACGCGCCTGGTCGCGCTCTCGCATGTGAGCTACTCCAGCGGCGCCCTCTTCCCGCTGGCTGACATCGTCGAACTCGCGCACCGCCGCGGCGCATGGGTGCTGGTGGACGCAGCACAAAGCCTGGGCGCCATCCCCGTAGATGTGACCGCGCTGGGTGTTGATTTCTACGCTTGCTCCGGCCAGAAGTGGCTGTGCGGGCCGGAAGGTACGGGCGTGCTCTACGTACACCCTGACCGCCTGGACGACATCCTGCCGACCTTCGGCGGCTACACCACGGTCCTGGCGCAGGATCATCGGGGCTGGATTGTGCCGCAGCCGGGCGCGGCCCGCTACGAAAGTATCACCTTCTATCCCCCGACCATCGTCGGCATGGCGGCCGCGCTCAGCTGGCTGCGTGAGGAGGTCGGCTTCGATTTCATCTTCCGCAACATCGCCGCCAATGCCCAGACGCTGCGCGACGCGTTGGCGCGCCTGCCCGGCGTGACGCTTCTCACACCGCAAGGGCAGCAGGCGGGATTAGTCAATTTTGACCTGGAGGGCTGGTCGCCGCAAGCGTTGGCCGGCCTCAGCGACGCCATCGGGCAGGCTGGTTATGGCATTCGCACGATCCCGCACCCGCCTTTCGGCATGCGCGCGGCGACCGGCTTCTTCAACACAACCGATGAACTGCTCGGCCTGGCCGCGGAAATCGAGGCGTGGCTGATCAAGGGACCAACCGCGGTTACGGTACCGCCATTTGCTGCCGGTTTACCCGCGCAGTATGTCAAACCGGCCTAGCGCCCGCCGATGCTGCCTGCTGACCGGGTCGTACTCGTGCTGGTTGAACCCCAGGATGTCGTCAATGTCGGCGCGGTGATGCGCGTGATGCTGAACTATGGGCTGCGCCGGTTGCGCGTGGTCAACCCCGCGGCCACGCTCGATCCAGCGCGGCTGGACGACCTGGCGCACCGCAGTCAGGAGATCATCGCCGCGCTTGAAGTGACCGGCACGCTTGACGAGGCGCTGGCCGATGCCACCTACGTCGTGGGCGCGACTGCGCGACCGCGCGCGGAGCCAATTGCCGTGCATGCGCCGCGCGAGCTGGCGCCGACACTGATCTCGCATATGCAGCGCGGCCGCCTGGCGCTGATCTTCGGCCCCGAATCAACCGGCTTGACCAATGCAGCGCTCGACCGCTGCCATGCGCGGCTGACCATTCCGACCGTGCCGGGCTATCGCTCGCTCAACCTGGCGCAGGCGGTTCTGATCGTCTGCTATGAGCTGTGGCTTGCGAGTGAGGACCCTGCGCCAACGCCAGCCGCGGCGCCGCCTGCCGACGCTGGCATGCTCACAGCCATGTTTGGCGACTGGCAGCAGGCGCTGACAGCCGTCGGCTTTCTGAAGACCGGCCAGGCGCCGGTCATGATGCGCCGGCTGCGGGACCTGGTGCAGCGCGCCGCGCCCAGCGCGGATGAGGCGCGCCTGCTGCATGCCATCGCCCGTGAGATCAGCAAATTTGCCGGCCGCTGAACCTGAAAAAGGCAGACCATGCAAGACAACGACATCCATGCCATCATGCCGGCTCTGCGCGCGGCCGTGGCCGCCTGGCAGACGCCCATTGTAGACGCCATGGCGCAGCAGAGCGAGACCCCGTACAAGATTCTGATCGCGACCATGCTCAGCCTGCGCACGCAGGACACCACGACCGGCCCGGCGAGCCAACGGCTGTTTGCCCTGGCTGACACCCCAGCCGCCATGCTCACCCTGAGCGCAGAAACCATCGAAAAAGCCATCTATCCGGTGGGTTTCTACAAAGTGAAGGCGCTTAATGTGCTGCACGTTTCGCGCATCCTGCTCGAAACCTACGATGGCCGTGTGCCGAACACGATCGAAGCATTGATCAAGCTGCCTGGGGTGGGTCGCAAGGTCGCCAACCTGGTGTTGACGATGGGCTATGGGCTGCCCGGCATCTGCGTAGATACCCACGTACATCGCATCACCAATCGCTGGGGCTATGTCCAAACCAAGACGCCGGAACAGACCGAGTTTGCCTTGCGCGCCAAGCTGCCGCCCGCGTATTGGATCGAAATCAACGGTCATCTCGTCACGTTGGGCCAGAACATCTGCCATCCCACCTCGCCGCGCTGCAGTCAATGCCCGCTCAGCGCCTGGTGCGACCGCGTCGGCGTGACGCGCAGTCGTTAGCGATCTGCGCAACCTGCAGCCAGGCCAGGGCTGGCTGTGGGCCGCGCAATCAGAAACCCCTCTTCGTGAACACGGCCGCGGTTGCAAACGCGCCCGTCGGCGCGGGTGCATTTCAATTTCGGGGCGTGGCCCACGAAGGGGGGCTTGGCAGTGGTTGCCGCGATTTCAATCGCCCGACGTCCGACCCGCTTCGCCGTTAGCGGCTCGACCGAGCTCGCCGAGGTCTCAGCCGAACGGCCCCCCCGTTTGAAATGCACCCGTCGGGCGGCCGTCGCTGGGCGGATGTCTGGCTCAGATGGACGCCGCGCCGCCGTGGGATCGCCGGACGGATGAAGTCCTCCGGCTACGAAACGGCGCCCGGTGAACCGGGCTGGCGTACTGTCCGGCATCAAGCCCCGTTGACGGGGCGCTGCGGCGTAGCCTGGCGATTGATCGCCAGGCGGCGTCCCGCACGACGCAGACGCACACCGCGGGCGATGTTCGTCTCCAGCCAAGCCCCGTTGACAGGGCGCTGCGGCGCGATTCACCGCCGGGCGGCCGTCGCCGGACGGATGAAGTCCTCCGGCTAAAGAAGTTCGCCCGGTGAACCGGGCTGGCGTACTGTCTGGCATCAAGCCCCGTTGACGGGGCGCTGCTGCGTAGCCGGGCCAGGGCGCACTTCAATGTCGGGACGTAGCCCACGAAGGTTGGGCTTGGCAGTGGCTGCATGGATTTCAATCTCCCCCAGTCCGATCTGCCCCCAATTTGAAACGCGCCCGTCGGCGCTTGCCTTCTTGCCAAAACACCCTGGCTCGGTTATAATTCGCTTGGTCAAACGGGGCGTAGCGCAGCCCGGTAGCGCACTTGAATGGGGTTCAAGTGGTCGGAGGTTCAAATCCTCTCGCCCCGACCTGATGACAAGGCCGATGGTTGCACAGCCGTCGGCTTTTCGCTATCTATCGGACGCACCGGAAAGGCGGCATCTATGGAAGATGCCTCGATGCTTGGTCAAGCACCTGCAGAGATCGAACAGAATACCAATGGGTCGCACGTGCCCGCTGTTGTCCCGAATCAGACCAGCGATTTTCTGGAACGGGTTAAGGCGGGCATGTCTATTGCCGCCGACATTAGTCGCGCCGATATCGTACTCTATCAGATGGCGGACAATGGGCTGCTGGTGATTGCCCACGCCATGCCCAACTCGATCTCGTCGCTGTACCGCCAATCTGCCCTGGGCCGGACCTACCATCGCCGGGAACGCCCCCTGGTGACAGAGGCGTTGACGACGGGAAGGCATGCACGTCGGCAGCGCGATCTGCTCAATGGCGGCGCGCCCGTCGAAGAAGAAGTATGGCCGGTGATAGACAACAATGGCGTGGTTGTCGCAGCTTTCAGCGTTTTGACCAACCTGATCGAATGTGAACGTCATCGCCGCCGCAAGCGCATTTTCCAAACCGCAGTCCGCTGGCTCAAGTGGATGGCGGTCCACGGTGAATTACGCGGCGCTGAGGAATTGTCCCCTTTCAAAGAGTATGACGGGATCCTATACATCAATGAAGAGGGGGTCATTGAATACCTCAGCGGCATCGCAACGAACCTCTATCGTCGTTTGGGCATTTTGGACGATCTGCGCGGCCGCAGCCTCAGCGGCCTGGAGACGAACGACGAAGCAGTCTGTGCGCGCGCCTTGCGCGTGCAGCGTTGCCTGGAGGATACAGTCGAATTTGGCGATCACTATTGGGTGCACAAGGCCATTCCACTGCGCCAGGTGCGGCCGCGATGGCGACAGCCAGAGACATGGTTCAATATCCACGCCCTACCCCTTGCGCCGGCTGGCGTTTTCTTGCTGATTCATGACGCCACAGAGGCCCGCCACCGCGCCCAGGAACTAGAGGTCAAATCCGCGCTGATCAAGGAAGTGCACCACCGGGTAAAAAACAACCTGGCCTCGGTGGCATCGCTGGTCAGAATGCAAGCGCGGCGCATTACCTCCGTGGAGGATGCCTTGACTGCGCTGGCCGACACTGAAGAGCGCATTCGCAGCGTGGCCATCATTCATGAATTCCTGGCGCGAGACGAAGGCCGGCCAATCAACATGCGAGAAGTGTGCCAGCGCATCGTCGAAGAAGTCAAACGGATTGAAGAAAAGCCAGGCCAGGTGATCACGATCACGCTGACTGGCCCCAGTCTGTATCTTTCGAGTCGCCAAGCAACCGCCTGTTCGCTGGCAATCAACGAGTTGATGTCAAATGCCATTGAACACAGCAGCGAACCAGTCATGCGCGACGTACTTGTGGATGTCGTGCTTGAAGATGGCGGTGATTTTGTGCGCCTTTCAGTCACCGATGATGGCCCTGGCCTGCCGCATGACTTCAACCTGGGCACAGCCCGTGGCCTGGGGCTGCAAATCGTGCGCACATTGGCTCAAGAAGACTTGAAAGGCAAGCTAGAGATTTATGGCAACGTCCCCAAAGGGACGACGGCCATGGTGGAGTTTCCAAAAGCGCCGCTGACCGAGGCTTGAGACCTGGCTACGCCTCCATAAACCGTCAGTGGGTGAATCGTTCTTGTTCTGAAGAGGGAGACTACTGTGGAACGAACCCGGATCATCATTGCCGATGACGAAACACTCATTCGCATGGACTTACGCGAGATGCTCACCCACCTGGGCTACCTGGTTGTGGGTGAGGTGGGAGACGGCCGCAGCGCCGTGAACCTGGCGCGTGAACTGCGTCCAGACATCATCATCATGGATATCAAGATGCCCGATATGGATGGCATCGAGGCCGCCAAAATCCTGACGGAAGAAAAGATTGCACCAGTCCTGCTGCTCAGCGCCTACAGTCAGCGCGACCTGGTTTTGCGTGCACGTGAAGCAGGTGTGGCCGGCTACCTGGTCAAGCCATTTCGTGAAGCAGATCTGGCGCCCGCCATCGAAGTCGCCCTGGCGCGCTTCCA
Organism: Candidatus Amarolinea aalborgensis; assembly: GCF_900491745.1. Taxonomy (NCBI): domain Bacteria; kingdom Bacillati; phylum Chloroflexota; class Caldilineae; order Caldilineales; family Candidatus Amarolineaceae; genus Candidatus Amarolinea; species Candidatus Amarolinea aalborgensis. The sequence goes on from NZ_UETR01000021.1 coordinate 43,584, forward strand.
GGAATTCCGTGAGTTAGAAAAACAAGTCGGCGACATCCAGGTGGCGCTGGAGACGCGCAAACTGGTGGATCGCGCCAAGGGCATCCTCATGGATCGCCAGGGCCTCACAGAGGCCGAATCGTTCCGCAAGATCCAAAAGATGAGTATGAACAACCGCAAGCCGATGAAGGAAGTCGCCGAGGCCATTATCCTGGCGCACCAGGTCGGCGAAGGGTAAACCCAAAAAAGGACGTGCTGGCCGCCTTTCAAGGGTTGCCAGCACGTAGATGCGGTCGTTCAAGAGTTCCAGGCCGTGGGCTTGCCGCGCGCTGGTTACAGACGCAGCCCGCCGCCCAGGTCAAGCACACTAATGCCGAGTATGGACAAGACGAATGCCAGCAAGGCAATCAGCAGAATCAGGATCAAGATTCCCAATGCCGCCGCAGCCATGAAGCCGCAGCCAAATTGAAAACCATCGGCAAACGTCAGATTGCGTATTTCTTCCGCCACGGGAACAACCTCGGTTACAACCGGCTCGGTCAACGTTGTCTTCTCCTTTGATGGCTCAGGTTACACCACGCTACGGGCAGATGGGTCAAAGTATATCACAAGTTGAAACGGTAGAGCAAGAATCCGGCGCACCCAGCAGGGACGATCAGCCGCCATCTACACCGCGCGTGGGGACGAATTACGCCGTTTGCCTGAGGCTGAAAAGTAGAGTCTATGCCCGTTGGCAGCCCACGCTGTTGCCGCTGCTGCTGACAGCCTGGGGCTTGATGCTGGCCATGCTCAGCGCGCATCCCCTGCGCGAAGATGAAGCCCTTTATGCCGCATGGGCGCTCAAGATCGCGCACGGCGACTTCTGGCTGCTCGGCGTACCGGTGGACAAACCGCCGCTCTACTTGTGGCTCCTCACGGTCTGGCAATCGCTTGTGGGCTCCAGCGTACCTGCCCTGCGCCTGCTCAACATCAGCCTCAGCTTGCTGAATGCCGCCCTGCTCGTTTCCCTGGCGCACCGCCTCACCGATCGGCGCACGGCCTGGCTTGCATTGGCTGTCTACGCGTCGGCGCCCTTTGCCATTCTCTTTGCGCCCACCCTCTACACCGATGTGCTGCTCACGACGATCTCGCTGGCGGCATGCCTGGCTGCTGTGCATCAACGCTGGGGCTGGCTCGGCTTGTGCCTGGGCTTGAGCCTGGCCGCCAAACAGCAGGCGCTGCTGCTGGCGCCGCTGCCCCTGCTGCTCGCCTGGCTAACCCTGCGCCAGCCGGGCTGGAGGCGTGTGGCGCGTGGTCTTGCGGGCCTGAGCCTGCCTATCGCCGTGGTATGGGCCTGGGACGCGCGCCGCCTCGCATGGACGCCGCCCGGCGGGCCGCCTGATGTCTGGACGCAAAGTGCGGTCAGTTATGGTGGATTGACCCTGGCGCCGCTGGCGACGTGGCTGCCGCGCCTGTATGAATGGTTGGCGGTTGCGCAGTACCTTGCGCCCGGTTGGGCGCTGCGCGGGCTGCTGCTGATGGGCATGGGCCTGGCTTGCCGCGCCGCCTGGCAACGCTGCAAGCGCCAACGACTGTTCAGCCAGCCGCCGTGGCAGCTGTTGATGCTCGGCTTTGCCCTGATCTACCTGACGGCGCAGGTTGTGGTATCATTTCAAGTGTGGGATCGCTACCTGCTGCCGCTGGCGCCGCTGGCGGCGGTCTTCAGCGCCGTCGCCCTGCGTTGGTTGTGGCGGCGCATGGGCCTGGTTGTCGTTGTGCTGGCCCTGCTCCTGCTGCCCGGCCCGGCCTGGCGTGCGGCGCACAGCGGCTATCCCATCGGCAGCGATCATGGCGCGTATGACGGCATCGAAGAAGCCGCGGCCGTGGTGCGCCAGGCATTGCCTGACAACCCATTCGGCGTGCTCTATCACCACGAGTTGGGCTGGCACTGGCAGTATTATCTGGCAGCCGCGCACTTTCAACAGGTCTACTATCCTACGCCAGCCTTCCTGGCGGCTGACGCGGCCGGCCCGGCGACCTATACGCGACTGGTCGTCATCCCCGCCTGGCGTTGGGATGATGAACTGCCTGCAGCGCTTGCGGCACATCGCCTGCGCCTGCACTGGCTGCATACGACCTGCCGCCCCGACGGTTCACCATCGTTCCTGATCTATCGTATTGAACCGATCTCCGGTCTCTGATCTCTGACCTCCGGTCGCTGGTCTCTGATCTCCGGCATTTTTGGGATACATCCATGGCATCTCCCTGGCAGCGCTTTTTGCGCCCAGACTATCTGCTCGATCCTGCCCCACCCTTGGGAAGCGCGTGGCCGTTGTTCGTGCTGCTGGCTGGCCTATTTGCAGGCGGCCTGTTCTGGAGCTGGCGCAAGCGTTCGGCCGGCCGTGTGGCCCAGTGGGAGGCTGTTTTGTGCACGGCTGGTCTCCTGCTGGCGCTGGCGCGCTTGACCGCCCTACCCGCCTTGTCTGCGCGGTTGTGGCCGCTGTTGGCGCTGAGCCTGGCCATCGTCGTCGCCCTGGGCTACCGGTTGACGCGCAGGCCGTGGAATGCACGCGCGGCCCGGATCGTGCGCGCGCTGGCCCTGCAGCCGTTGGCGAGTGATCGCGCCCACGCCGCAGCGTGGCTGGCGGCTTGCCTGCCGCTGACCTACCCGGCTCTGGTGGCTGCGCTGCGCGTGGCGCTGCCCAGCGGGCTAGAAGCCCAGGTGCGAGCCAACCTGCTGCCTGACCCGTGGATTCTGCCGTTCGATCTGCCTGCCGCCATCCTGACCGGGGGCAGCTACACGCTCCTGTGCCTGGCCGTACTCAGCCTGGCGGCTGCGCCGGCCCGTCCGCGCGCCCGCCGCCTCACTACCCTGGTCCTGGTCGGCACCCTGCTGTGGGCCAGCCTGCTCTACCTCGGGCATCGCACAGCAGGCGTCAGCGGCAGCGACCCCTACGCCTACGCGCAAATGGCGGTTGACATCGCGCGCCAGGGCAGCCCACTGCACCGCTTCCCCCTGTTTCCGATCCTGCGCGAAACGGGCGTGCCGTGGTATCCGATCGTGCATGTCGGCTACGCGCTGCCGCTCGATGCCGCGGGCACGGCCGCTACTGTCTGGCCGCCCGGCTGGCCCCTGCTGCTGGCGGCGTCCTATCGGCTCTTGGGCGAGCCGGGCCTGTATTTGACCGCGCCGCTGCTCGGACTGCTGGCGATTGCACTCAGCGCCGGATTTGCCCGCCTTGTCTGCCGGATGCAGCCGGCAAGCCTGGCCCAGATCGCTCTCACCGGCAGCTTGAGCGCCTGCCTGCTGGCCACCAGCTTCGAGCAGATTGACCGCCTGCTGGTGCCGATGGCCGATGTCAGCGCGCAGATTACCACGCTGCTGGCGTTGGTCTGTGGGTTGAAAGCCTGGCGACTTCGGCGAGCTCAGTCGAGCCGCTGCGCCGCGAACCGCGTGCTCGTGTGGGGCCTGGTTGGCGGCGCATCTTTCGGCCTGGCCTACCTGATTCGCCACACCCAGCTGCTCTTGGCCTTACCAATCATAGGCATCATCTGGCTGGCGCCTCACGCGCCCTTGCAGCGCAAACTGCAGCTGGCAGTCGGATTTGCCGTCGGCGCCTTGCCCTGGGGCCTCGCCGATCTTTGGTATCACGGCCGTCTGTCTGGAAACGTTTGGCAGCCGGAATCGCCCGAATCGTTCCTGTTCAGTCTGACCAACGTGGGGCACAGCGCCGCGAGCGTCCTGGCCGACGCGCTGCGCCGCAACGAGTGGGGCCTGCTGTGGCCGCTGCTGCTGCTGGGCGCGTGGAGCCTGGCGCGGCGTGCACCCCGTGCCAGCGCCGTGCTGGCCCTTACTGTGCTCGGACAACTGCTGATCCATTTGCCCTACGGCGCGCTGCGTCTGCGCGACCTGCTGACCCTTTTCCCGCTCCTGGCGCTGTGGACGGCCTGGGGCGTCGTAGCTGTCATCGGGTTCGTTCACCGCTGGGCGCGGCGCTCGCTGGCCGGGCAACTGGTCGCCGTCGCGGTCATGGCGGCCATGATCTTCGTCTTGGCCGCGCGCACCTACCCGGTTCTGGCCAGTCCCTGGCGGCCGCCCCAGGCCAGTTTCGGTTACGTCACGACTGCACAGCGCGCCGCGTTCGCCAAGGTGGCTGCGCTGACCGAGCCAAACGCCGTCATTGGCGCCACCCTCAACAGCGGCGCGCTCGATTTGCTCAGCGATCGCCGCAGCCTCCATCCGGCGGACTGGACCGCGGGAGAATGGGCCACGGTGATCAAAGCCTTGCAGGCCCAGGGCCGGCCTGTCTATTTGCTGGACGACGGCCAGGCCCTGGCGCCCGTGCTGGCGGCCACCAACCGCGAATTCGGTTTGACGCCGGTGGCCGTGCTCGATGTACCAGTGTATGGCGACCCCGCGGGCGTGAGCCGGACACTGTCGCGGGTCAACAGCAGCCAGCCGCCGTAAGCGGCGTGATCCGCCGGATTGCACAATAAAGCCTACTATCATGACTACAACCGATGCTCACATCGCCCCATTATCCAATCCGACCCACAGCGCTGCACGTGCGCGGCGGCTCGATGCCATCGCGCTGGCCGGACTGGCAGGCTTCGTGCTTGCCTTATTCGGCAGGTTGGTCTTCACCAACCGCGTGCTGGCCAACGGCGATGTGTGGACCTATTTCACGCCCTACCGCGATTTTGCGGCCGCGGCCCTGCGCGCGGGGCATCTGCCGCTGTGGAACCCTTACCTGTTCCTGGGGGCGCCATTTTTGGCAAACAGCCAGGCGGCGGTATTTTATCCTTTGCACTGGCCGCTGGCCTGGCTGAGCACCTCGCGGGCTATCGTGTGGTCCATCGCTCTGCACGTCTGGCTGGGCGGCGCGTTCACGTATGGCTGGCTGCGGCGGGGGCTGGGCATGCGCCCGCTCGCGGCCTGGCTGGGCGGCATTGTCTTTGCCGGCAGCGGCTTCATCGGCGGCCATGTAGGGCAGATCAACCAACTAAATGCGTACGCCTGGTTTCCTGCGCTGCTCTGGGCGCTGACCAGCCTGCGGGCGCCTGCGGCCCAGCTCCTCACGCGACCCTGGCGTCACGCGCAGATCGGCCGTGACTTCGGCGAGCTCAGTCGAGCCGCGGTCGCGTCGGCGGTCAAACCAACCGCGGCCATCGGCGCCATCTTTGCTCTACAACTGTTCGCCGGCCACACCCAGGCCTGGTACATCAGCGCCATCGGCGCCGGGCTTTACGCGTTGGCCGGCGTATGGGCGGTGGAAACCGCGGCAACGGCTGCCAAGTCGGCCGTCGCCGATTATCGCCAGCCTCCGAAGGGAGGCTCCGTAGTCGTTGCGGCGACCGCGGTCGCCCGGAGGCTGAATCGTTACCTCCGATCTCCGATCTCCAATCTCCAATCTCTCATCTCTCGTCTTCCTTCCTTCCTCCCCCGTGCGTGGCCTCTGCTGATCCTCGCGTTGGGCCTGGTCATCGGCCTGGGATTGGCGGCTGTTCAACTCCTGCCCACGTTGGAATTGAGCGCGCTGTCTCCTCGCGCCAACGGGTTGACCTATCGCGAGGTGGTCTCGTTTTCGCTCAAGCCCCAATGGCTGCCCTGGGCCCTGCTGCCGGCCTACGGGCAGAACCTGGCCGCGCGTTTTGGCAGCGCGGGCTTTGCCGAGTACGTAGCCTATATTGGCTTTAGCGGCCTGCTGCTAGGGGCGTGGGGCGCTCGCCAGGCTGGCCGTTGGCGCTGGCCCTTGCTCATCCTGGCGCTCGGCGGATTGGCGCTGGCCGTCGGCGCCTACAATCCGCTGTACTACCTGGCCTACCGCTTGATTCCGGGCTGGGCGCTCTTCCGCGCGCCCGCCCGCTGGCTGCTGCTCTACACAGCCGGCATGGCCGGGCTGGTCGCACTCGGCGCGGATGCGCTGCAGGCCAGCCGCAGACCACTGGCGCCGTGGCTGGCCCTGGCCGCGGCGGCGATCCTGGTCGCGGAACTGCTGGCTGCCAGCAGCCTCCTGCCGCACACCAAAGCGACAGCGCCTGAAGCTGTGACCTCGTGGCGCAACGCGCCGGCCTATCTGCGCAGCGAACCGGGCCTTTGGCGCTTCCTGAGCATGTCGGGCATCACGTACGATCCGGGCGACCAGGCCGAGCTGACGAGCCTTTTCGCCGGGCAGTTGGACGCCGAGGCGATGTACGATCTGATCGTCGCCAGCAAGCAGAAGGAGATCGTGGCCCCCAATCTGCCGCTGTTCTGGCGCCTGCCCAGCGTGGATGGCTACGATGGCGGCGTGCTGCCGTTGGCGCGCTACGTCGAGCTGCAGCGCCTGTTTGTGCCGGACGATCAGCTCGTGCCCGACGGCCGCCTGCGCGAACAACTACGCCGCGTGCCATCCGCGCCCCTGCTCGACTTGGTCAATGCGCGCTTCATCGTCACCGACAAGGTGTTCGATGTCTGGGTGGACGGCGTCTACTACGATCTGCAGTTCAGCGCCGAGCTGCCGGCCGGGGCGGTCTGGCGCCAGGCCTGGCGCGTGGATCGGTCCTTCGAGGCGACTGGGCTTGGCGTGATGTCGCACCTGGACGGCGCGGCGGCCCTGCCCGACGGCGCGCCCGTCGCCACGGTGCGGGTGAAGGGTTACAACGGTCAGCAAACCGACTTTGTCTTGCGCGCGGGCCAGGACACCGCCGAAGGCGCCTGGCATAGCGGCGAGGCCAACCATCCGCAGGCGCGTGTGGGTCATCCCTGGCGTGACCACGCGGACGGCCAAGACTATCTGACGATCTTGACGCTGACAGTCCCATCGCAGATTGCGGCCATCGAGGTGACAGGCGCGGCGGACACTGGCCGATTCGTGCTGCAAGCGATCAGCTTGATTGATGCCCGCAGCAGCGCCAGTCAAGCCCTCATCACGCCAGGGCAAGGCGATTTTCAGCGCGTGCATTCGGGCGATGTGAAGATCTACGACAAACGCGATGTGCTGCCGCGTGTCTACGTCGTTCCTGCGGCGCATGTGATCGAGGCGGCCAACGCTGACGCGGCCCTGGCCGCGCTGCGCCAGCCAGGCTTTGCCCCTGACCAGGTCGTCGTCCTGGAAACCGGCCGCACGGCGCCTGCAGCCGCAGGTCAGGATGGCCAGGAAGCCGGTCATGCGTTGATTGAGCGCTATGCGCCAGAACAGGTGGTAATCAGCGCCACGCTGACCGCGCCCGGCATCCTCGTTCTGAGCGACGCCAATTTTCCTGGCTGGCATGCGACGGTGGACGGCGCACCTGCGCGCATCGAGCAAGCCAACCTGTTGTTCAGGGGACTGCGCCTACCGCCGGGCATGCATCGCATTACCTTTGATTACGCGCCCGATTCAGTCCGCCTCGGCGCGCTGATTACGATGGCAACCCTCGCGTTGGTCAGTGTGTTGTGGCTGTGGTCACAACGCTCGCCTCGCTCATGACGCAACGCGAGGGCGCAGAGATAGACGCGAATCTGAAAGTCGGGTATAATGTCAGAGGAGCGGCCTTTGCCAGCGCCGCGGTAGATGAGGGTTGTCTGCTTGAGGTATGTGCGCATGAATGGTCTGAACCGCGTTATCATCTTTCTGCTCTTTGTTGTCCTTTTTCTGTGCGTCGTTGGCGTCGCTATCTTTCCATTTGGCGCGCTGAGCCTCGCGCAGCAGCTCATCAGCCTTCTGAATGAATCACTGACGCAGGGGTTTTACGACCTCGGATTCCGCTTCCGACTGGCCCAGGTTGCGGTGGTCGTCGCGGCGGCGTTGCTCTTCATTCCACTCATTTGGTTCGAGATACGACGCACTAAGCCTGCCACGGTGCGAGTGCAAACCGCCGGCGCGGGCGGAGCTACGCTGACGGCTGATTCGGTCACGCGCCGGCTGACGTGGCATCTGGACCAACTAGCCGACGTGGTGAGCGTCACGCCCGAGGTCAAAGCGCACGGCGGCAGCGTGGATATCAGGCTGTTCGTGCGCACAACCCCGGACATCGAAGTGCCGATGAAGACAGAGGAAATTCTAGCGGTCACGCGTGAAGTGATCGAGCAGCGCATGGGCCTGCGCTTGGGCAAGGCGGAGGTGCAAATTGACCATGCGCCGTATGCCGACAGCCCAACCATCGAGAAGGAGTCTCAGCGCTAGACCTCATGACCATAGATCAGGTGACAGGAGACGAGGCGCGGGGGACTGGTGCGGCGAACACCTCCCCTGAGGCGCTGGGCGCGTTGGTGGAGAGCCTATTGTTCGCCGCGGCGGAGCCGCTGACTGTGGCACGCCTGGCCGCCGTGCTGCTGGTGGAAGCAGAACAGATTGAGCAAGCGCTGCAAGCCTTGGACCGCGATCTCGATGGCCGCGGCATCTGCCTGCAGCGTAAGGATGACAAGATCCAGTTGGCGACGCGCCCGGCAGCCGCATCTGCCATTGAGCGTTTGTTGGGTGTTGACACCAGTCCGCGTCTCTCGCCTGCGGCCTTGGAGGCGCTGGCGGTGATTGCTTATCGCCAGCCGGTCACGCGCACACAATTGGAGGCCATTCGGGGCGTCAACTGTGATGGCGTGCTGCGCACCCTGCTGAGTCGCAGCCTGATCGAAGAGCAGGGACGCCTGGACGCAGTGGGGCGCCCCATTCTGTTCGGAACCACCTTTGAATTCTTACAGTATTTTGGCCTAAGTCGCGTCGAAGACCTGCCGCCGCTGCCCGAAGCCCTGGTTACCGAATTGGCCGCACGTGATGCGCAGGCGGTCGCGTCGGCGGACGACAAAACCGCGAGCGCCTGAAGATCGGCGATGAAGACCATACGCTAGATTCAGGCGCGTCCAATAGCGAGGAGCAGTCAATCATGGAAGACCTCTGGAAAGTGCGTAGACGCAAACGCATGACGGTTGGAGAATTAAGCAGCCGCACCGGCATCTCGTCCAAAGTCCTGCAGCGTTATGAATTGGGCGAGACTCCGATTCCGCTTGAAGACATTGAAAGGCTGGCCCGTGCGCTTTATGTAGAACCCTGGGAGATCAAGATTCAGTCCGATCCGCCGCCGTCGCCCCCGCCGGGTGAAACGAACACGCCACGCCCCGCACCCACCTCAGCGCCGCCGCGCTCAACGGCGCCAGCGCCTCAAACGCATGCTGGCCCTGGCGCGGACTCAATCGCGCCGTACAGCGCGCCGATGGGCGGTCAACGCCCCGCTTATAGTCGGCCGCCAGGCCCTCCCCGTTCCGAACCAGGGCCGCGGCCAGGGCCAGAAGGCGGCGCGCCACGCTACAGTGCGCCCGATCGCCGGCTGCCTCGACGTGAACGCCCGGAACGGCCCGACCGTGAGCGCCGCGCGCCGCCCGTGCCCGGCCCCGTACGCGCCAGCCAGGTCGCGCATCTGGTCAACCTGGGAAAGCGATTGGGCGTGGAACAGGCGGACTTGGAAGCGCAGGCTGGCAAGCCGCTCAGCGAGTTGAACCGACGTGAGGCGTCGCAGCTGCTCGGCACGCTGCAGAAACGGATCGTGGAGGAGCACCCGTCGCGTCCCAAAGGCAAACGCCAGCGTCCGTACCTGCCTGAATCGGTGGACGAGTTCGAATTCCGGTATCTGACAGCAGTCCAGGAGGAGCAAAGGCAGCTCGATTTCAAGCTGTTTGATGGCAGCCAGATTGTTGGCCAGGTCATCGGTTTCAGTCCCTACGCCATCACCATCCGTGAAGCGTCCGGCGCAGAAACGACGGTGCAGAAACTGGCCATTGCCTACTATCGCCATTCCCCCCAGAAGGCGGCGTTATGAGCCTGGGGGACTATGTGCGCTACCTGCGCGCGGTCAAAGGTGGGCCAACGCCCTGGGAGATCGAAGCCGCCAGCGGAATCCCCGCCGGCATCTATCGGCAGATTGAGCAGCGCTACCGAGCCATCGGCGAGGAGCAACTGTTGGAGAAGATGGCAACCTATTATGAGGTTGCGCCCGATGAGTTGCGTTGGCGGCAGAATTGGCCCCGCAAAGGCCTGACTTCGGCCCTGGTGGATGCGCAGGAAAACGCGCGACCACTGACCCTGATCCTACGCAGCGGCGAGGTATTCACCGGCGCCATACTGTGGTGGGATTTGGGCGCAGTTGAGCTGCAAGAGGCAAACGGCGCGTCGGTCGTCGTCCAGCGTCATATTGTAGATCGTTGGGAGTAAGGAGCCATGGCGCCTAATCGGCAGGATGTGGATGTCATCCTGAAATTGTGGGAATTGGCCAACCGTGACGAGGCGCACGAGGCGCGCATGTGGATGTACGCCAGCTTCGTCGCTCAAGACTATGCGGATTTTCAACGCCGTTATCCCATCGGCTCACGCGAATGGCGCTATTTCAGCAGCACGTGCGGCATGATGGAACTGTTCGGCGTCCTGGTGACTCGCGACCTGGTAGATGCCGATCTTTTCTTTGACCTGTTCGGGGGCATCGAAATCCTGTGGGAACGCGTGCAGCCGGTGCTCAAGGGCATGCGCCAGGAGATTGACGCGCGCTTGTATGAGAATTTTGAGCTTCTGGTGCAGCGCTGCCGGGCCTGGAAAACAGCCAATCCACCGAAACTGTAGCTCACGGATCATCAAAAGACCACGCCAGAAGACAAGATGGTGTGGTCTTTTGTCGCGAGCGCATTGATCGGGTGATCGGTTGCTCGGCGCACAACATGGATAAGACCAGGCAATCCGCGGCGCTCCGTGTTCATCCCCGGCCCATTTTGTGGTCAGGGCGCCGGTGCAACAGGCGCGAGGTGTGTCATGATCGTCTCGGGGATGCGCGTCGGTTGCCCGGCGTGGGTAATGCAAATATGCCTGGAATAGCCGGTGGCCAGCGTCAGGTTGTCACGCGCGCGCACGATCTTGTAGTCAAAACGCAGCCCGCGGCTGCGCAAATCGCCCAAGCGCGTGCGGATCACGAGCATGTCCTCGTAGTGGGCGGAAGTGATGTAGCGCGCCATCACTTCCGCCACGGTCAGGTAATAGCCTGCCTGTTCGACCTGGCTGTAGGGAAGGCCCAGGCAGCGCATCAAACTGCTGCGCCCTTCCTCGAACCAGATGATGTAGTTGCTGTGATGCGCGATCCCCATCGAGTCTGTTTCCGCGTAGCGCACCGACACAAGAACGCAAGCCTCGTTTCCTTCCAGCCACTCACGACGCGTCAGCAAATCGGTCACAGATTCCTCCGTCTCGAATCCCGTATAAGGCCTAGCATAGCATAGGCAATCGGTTCAAGCAAAGTAAAAGGAGTCAGCGCATGTCACGCAGAAAACGCTTCCTGTTGGTTGGCTTTCTGGTCATGATTCTACTGAGCGACCTAGGGCCACTGCAGGCGGCCAGTCCTGGGCGCACGCTTGCGATGGACATTGGCGGCTGGGGCGCCAATCCGGCGTTTGCACAGCAAATCGCCCAGCGTGACAGTTTGTGGCGCACGTCAGGCAAGGCCTGGTGGGTGCAGCAGTTGACGCCCGATCACAGCCGCGGCGACTTGGTGGCGGCTGTGAGCGCCACGCGCACGCTGGCGGACATCACGCTCCTGGCGACAATCCAGGCCCCGGCCACCACGACACGACGAACCGGCACCGTCGGCCAGCAGCTCGCACGCGACTGGCTGAAGACTCAGTTCGAAGCCTTGGGGTATGTCACGACCTTGCAGGCCTTCAGCAGTTCCTATGGGACTGCGCACAATGTGGTGGCCGAGATCACGGGCCGCACCCGCCCCAATGACGTCTACCTGATCGGCGGGCATTATGATTCCACTTCGGCTTCTGCCGCCACCAACGCCCCTGGCGCAGAGGACAATGCCAGCGGTACGGCGGGCACGCTGGAGATGGCGCGCATCCTGGCGCAGTATCCACCGCAGGCCACTGTGCGTTTTGTAACGTTTGCCGGCGAGGAGCAGGGGCTGATCGGGTCTCAGGCTTATGTCAATTCTTTGAGCGCCGCCGAGCGCGCGCGTATCAAAGGCGCTTTCATCATGGACATGATTGGCTACAAGAGTGCGGCCTACCCGACCAATGTGCTGCTGGAGACCAGCAGCGCCGTGCCGGGCACGGTCAGTCTGGTGACGACGCTGAGTCAAAACGCGCAAACCTACACGACGCTCAACGTCGCCATCTCATACGATCCCTGGGGCAGCGACCATGTCCCCTTCCTGAATGCGAACATGGCGGCCATCTTGCTCATCGAACAGGAGTATGACAGCTACGCCTGCTATCACCGCACATGCGACACGCCAGACAAGGTGACGCCCGCGCAGGCGGCCGAAGTGCTCAAGATGTTGATTGCTGCGCTGGACGCCACGGCCGGCACTTGCCTGTTGGGCGACATCAACTGCGATGGGGTGGTGACCGCCGCCGACATCACGATGGTCGCGGAGAGATGGAACGGCGCCTACGATCGGCGCATGGACCTCGATCACGATGGACACATTGACATTGTGGATGTGATGCTGGCGGCTGCGCAATGGCAGGCGTGAGCCGCGGACAAAACGCGGCGCATTTCAATTTCGGGGCGTGGCCCACGAAGGGGAGGCTTGGCAGTGGTTGCCGCGATTTCAATCGCCCGACGTCCGACCCGCTTCGCCGTTAGCTCAGCCGAACGG
>NZ_UETR01000009.1:0-196971 GCF_900491745.1 Candidatus Amarolinea aalborgensis
CTCCGGTCGGCCGGCGCGCGCGCGCCGACTCCGCCGCGGTCAACGCCTGGATCCGCCGCGCCAACTCCAGCCAGGTGTGCGGCTGCATCTGCTCACTCGGTATGTTCGCGAACTCCTCCACCGTAATCTTCGCCAGCGCGCCCAGCGCCGGGATGCCGGACACCAGGTCAGCGCCGCTCAGCGTCGGCACCGGCCCGCCGCTCACGGGGTCAATGCGCATGGCGATCGTGCCGCCCGTGGCGATCACGTGGATGGTCGGTTTGGAATGTGGACTTCTCTTACGCTCACTCATGATGACCTGCCTGGCCTGTGGCCGTTGACGCGCGGCGCGGAATGTTGATGGATTGATCACTACAACCATTTTTAGCACATTTCTACCCGCTTGCCAAAAAGGCGCGTCAGAAAATTCAAGCAAAGTCAGCAAAAAGGTCGCCGCGGGCAAGTCGCCAACGCGCTGCGTAACGCTCCTTTAACGATTGCGCGCTACGGTACAAGCATCGCGGTCATTCGGCTGCCATCAACGTCTGTTGGTTTTGCCCTAACTCCGGTTCGCCTTTCCTAACCGGGACAAGCTGAACCCAAATTGCTCACGCCAAGGCGCAAAGAACGCCAAGAAGAAAAACCTTTGTGAACTTTGCGACTTTGCATAAGTTTTCTTGCTTTTTCTGCAAGAAGTCAACTTGCAAGATAGCAACTGAGGTGCATCCGAGACGATCGTGATATTTCATACGTGATCTGCCTGCCTCTGGATATACCAATGATTTGGGTTGTACAAGCACAATGAATCGTAAAAGATGAGAGACTTCTGAGAGTAAGATGGAAAACATCTGAGGCGCTCTTGTGTTATAGTGAGAGTAGGAAATGATGGTCGTTGAACAAGAACAGCACACGGAGCGACGTGATGAGCATCAAGCACTTGAACGTGGGCGAATTACAGCTGAACATTCGGGACATCCTGGAAGGGATCAAGTTTTGAAACGAACGCCACATCATCATTACCTAGCAGACCAATAGCCGGAGTCAACATCAAGGAATGAGAGCGGATGAGCCGAAGTATCGATCAGCAGCCCATCATTTAGTGACAGCCCGCCGGAGGCAGATCAACGGCGGTCGGTGGAAAGAGCAATGTGGTGGATGAAAATCATCCGTGGCGAGAGCGATTTGCACTAATCTAGCGTTAATGCTATATTCTCAACAAGCTGTGAATGCTACCCTGATCCCCGCACTTGCTGTTCGACTAGTCTTCATGTTCGTGCACAGCCGCGCACTCCCACGCCCTTACATTGAGATGTAACGCAGTAACGGCTATGCTTGGGAGCAAACTGGAGTTTACACCACATCTCGATGCGCTAACAGAACAGAAGGTCAGACTAAATGACATCACTTTTCCTAAGACTCATGGATGCCGATAGACGCAGTGAGTTGGCCGAATGCAAGGTCGATTTACTGGTAGGGGTCAACGAACAGCAGATCTGCGACAAAGTCATGGAGCGTCTTGACCAACTCGGTTGGCAACCTGTTCCGAACCTTAGCCACTGGCTTCAGTCGGCGCAAAGCGAGAACCATCAAGCAATTCAAAGGGTGATGCGTGGAACTACGGGAACCATATCCGTTGCAGTGAATCCCAAGCCTTGCCCCAATTGCGTACAGCATCAGGAGGCGATTCGCCAGCTTCGGAACGCGCTGCATGGCAACAAGCAGATTGTAGAACGCGTGCGTCAAATTCTGATCGATGCAAGGCGATTGAGCCACAACGAAATAGCCCCAGAACGGTTCGCTGATGCTATTTCTGGTGCGCTACACGACCTTGAAACGAAGGAGAACGCATTGCGCGACGTCGGTCTTGCTCTAAGCTCAACTCCAGGAAGCGAAGCAAGTTATGCAGATAAAATCCACTTGCTTGTCAGGGAAAATCACGAAAAGAATCGTGAAATCACAAGACTCGAGCAAGCCAAGGATGACCTAAAGCAGTCTCTTGCGTTCACGGAGGGACAGTTAAAGACTAAGTCAGGCGAAGTGCAGAGATTACGAGAAGAAAATTCGCGGCTAAAAAACGAGGTCAAAGACACAGGACGGCCTGCACCTCATTACGCGAACATGCCCAAGTCGTCTAGCGAAGATCATCTCTGAGGAAGACTGTGATGAGTACACTTGCCGTAGGATCCGCATCGAGTATCGCAGCCCCCCTGGTCGCCGCCGCAGTGGCTATCGCCGGTGCAGGTGTGTTGGTGGCGCGTGAGAGCGCCAAGGCAATTTTGGCGTGCGGCAGTGAACTGAAAGCCATGGCGGATGAGAATCTGGCCTTGCAGCGCCAGTTACGCGCAGCCGCGGCGAACTACGAGCGTGAACAGCTACAAGCTGCACACGCGCAACGCCAGCGCAATGCCGCTAAACTGCAACAGCAGGTCGAGCGTCAACAAGAACTACAACTAGAACGATCGAGACGACTGAAGAGTTCGAAAGAACTTGTGACAGCTGGCGCAGACTCACAATCCGATTGGGCCGCGGTCGACCGTATGCGTTCACAAGTGATACCAGACTCGCGACCACAGAACATTACCTTCGAGATGGCGAGTGGCTGGCCACAAAAGGTGCGGCATCTTCGAGCCTGGACAGACCGGCTTCGTCAGTGCACTGATCGTTTTGCAGACGGTGCCAACGCCCATCTATTCGATGTCAGTGGCCTCATTGAGATGAATCGCAAACTAGACTCCAGAATAGCAGGGATGGAGGTGCAAGCAATCGACACTGCCCTGGGGAAGACGCTACCTTCCGTGGCGATTTTCGAAGAAACTGTAGCGGTAGCGTCCTATCTGGAACGCCGCTTGAAGGAGATGGAGGCTTTGGCGCCAGAACGCCAGAAACTGCGACAAAGAGCCATAAAGACGCTTTGGCAGGCCCAGGAGGCGTTGCACACTGTACTTAATGCTCCTGACGCAGACACTTACCTGGGCAGTGTGGAGCACATCAGCCGCATCTTGGACGACGCCGAACGTGCGTTATCGAAAGCCGAGTTCACGAGCGCCATCTCAGGCGCGGAGGCTGTGTTGCGTCATCTGCAATCTGTGCGCGAAACAGGGCAACGCCTGCGCCAGCGTAACCTAATGCTGCTACTGAATGATTGGCAAAAACGTATGGAACCCCTGGCTCAGTTCTCGGAGCTGAAACCTAAGGTCGAAGAATGGCTGCGAAAAAACACCGATGTTCGCGCTCTGCTTGAACGAGATATCGCGTCGGCCTGGCTCCAGGCCGATCAAGCGGGCGGGTTGCTGGATACAGCAGAATCTCTGTTTCAGCAAGCCACAGACTTGCTGCTGCGCGCAACCGCCGAACTCTTGGCGAAGAATGCCGGCGAATGCCTGAGTGAAATGGGATATCGGATCGACACTCGGTCAGGCGATGGCGTACGAACCTTGATCGGGCGCAAGCCGGACGGAAAGGAATTCTATTTGACCATTGATGATTTGGATGAGATGGCATTCAAAGTAGAGGGCCATGGCAACGAATCTTGTAAAACGGCCTTGCGCGAGTTCATGGATAGGCTGAGATCGAAAGGGGTAGGCGCTTCGTACCAGTCTGAATTCTCACTCGGCCTTGCTACCCAACAACTTGTCCATCTCTTGCAGAGCAAGGGTTTTGATGTACGGATCGAACCTGCCGAGGACGGAGTGACGATTCTGGCCGAGGGGCAACCTGCTCTGACTGGCAAGATCAATTTCGATGGCGTCGTGCCTTCCAGCCTGACTCCGCAAATGCTCGACCTGTGGCGGCGACAGGTGGAAGAAACACACGAACCCGAGCCTGCCAACTCCACTAGTGAAGATGAGTGGTCTAAAGCACAGAAAGCGTGGGCAGACATGCAACCCTATCGTCTGAAGGAGGCGGCATGAATGGTGCTGTGGATCGAGTGCATGCGATCGCTGAGCTACTGGCAGCCGATCCTCCGCCCGCCCAGCGAACGATGGAGCGAGGCTATCTCCAGATATCGATGACCCATCAGGGCCAACTCGAGATGCGTGGTACGCGGGGCTATGTCGAGTGGCTGTTGTATGAACTGACTCGACGAGGATGGAGTCTCGAGATGGACAATCTACGTTGGTGCGGATGATCATAGGGGGGTTGACAGACGATGAGTACCACACAGATATCCGATCAGACTCCTTCAGGAAACCAGGAATCTAAGACTAACCGCTATCGCAACGACGTTCGACCCTTATGGTATCGCGAGATGGTGCAGGCGCGGGACGACCTAGGACGATGCGTTTTCTTGCTTCATTTCAATGTGGATGATTTGGTGTTTGCTCAGAACCTGGCACCCGACTTTCCTAACGATCTGTGGACGGTGAGCGAGTACATTGCCTATCGCCTGGCAAAAGCCAAATCTTTGGCGCTCTCTTACTCGTTGCACGATGGCCTCAGGGTGCATACGCGCGAGGATTTGGAGTCGGGAAGCGCAGCGCCCAGACCGACGAATACTTGGGAAAGCAACAACTCACCATCGCAATTGTGGCAAGATACGGCAGACCATGCCGCTTCACAGCCCTATGCGCTGATACGAGCGCAGGCGAGCCCGGGACGTTCTGGTCATGACGATCCGAAAACCCCACACGAGTGGCGTCATCCTGACAACGTCTTTCCCCTATTTTCGCGTGTGCTGCTGCATGATTATCATGTAAAGGCCAACACGAATGGTTCGGGGACGAGCGGCAGCGAACAGACGGAAAAGAATATGAGCGTAGGTGTGCTGATCGAGCACCTTCAGCATCTGGTCCCAGCCCCCAATGGTCCACTCGCCGCTCATAACTCGGCTGCTATTATGGAAGCTCTGCACAATTGGTCGAGCGATCCCTACCTTGCCTTACGCAAACACGTGGTAGTCTGCATCACGCCCGACTTGGCGGCTTTGCACGCCGAGGTGCAGGGCGGCAACAGTCGTCTGAGCATTCATCGTCTGCCCATGCCCGGGCGGGATGACCGGAAGGCATTTGTGGCCTGGCTGGTCGGCTTCGATGAATACCGACTCCCCGCGGACGCGGACGACGCGAATGAGACAGAGGCGATCGATAAGCTGGCCAACGGGTCCGCGGGCATGAATCTGCGCGAATTACGCGACTTCGTTCGCTTTGTCAACCTGCACCCAGATGCCGACTGGAGGACGCGTCTGGCAGAGCGTCGCGCGGAGATTGTGAGTCGCGAGAGCGATGGCTTGTTGAGACCGCAGGAGCCCAAACACGGCCTTGCCGACATTGCCGGCTATGACTATGTCAAAGAACAGTTCGACCGCCTGCTTCCCCGTTTGCGTGAGGGTCGTGCTGACATTGCCGGCATCCTCTTCGTTGGCCCACCTGGCACCGGTAAATCCTACTTTGCCGCGGCTTTGGCGCGTGATGCAGGTGTGCCGATGTTCGTGATGCGCAACGTGCGCAGCATGTGGGTGGGCGAAAGCGAACGCAACTTTGAGCGCATTTTGGAGGTGGCGCGAACCCTGGCGCCGGCCGTCATCTTCGTTGACGAGATTGACCAGGCTTTCATGAGTCGCTCGAGCAACCGCTCCGATAGCGGCGTCGAGCAACGCTTGTTAGGGCGCCTGCTGGAATTTATGGAGGACAAAGGCAATTTGGGCAGGGTTTTGTGGATCGCCGCCAGCAATCGTCCTGATCTGCTTGATGCCGCGCTCCTCAGTCGGTTCAAGTTGCGTATTCCATTTCTGCTCCCAGATGAAGCCGCTTGCCGAGATCTGTTGGAAAACAAGTTGCCTGCTCAAGCAGGCTTCCGCTGGCAGACTTCGATTTGGAATGAGTGGATGACAAAGTCTGTCGTTGGCCATTATTCTGGCCGTGAGTTGGAAACAATGGTGCGCGCGGCTTTCTGGCGCGCCGAAGACGACGCGCATCACCTGACTTCGGCAGGCAATGGTGCCTGGCGCGAGCAGCGCAGCGCGCAACTTGCAGTCTTAGGGCTGGAATTGCCCCCTCGACCTATTGAGCAGCGCGGAAGCAATGGAATGACAATGCCTTATGCTGATCCGGTTTATCTGCAAGAAATCTTGCACACCTCGAATCCAGGTCACGATGAACGAGAGTACGTGCGTCAATCCTTGTTGGCATTACTGGGCGCGCCCTTCAGCACGCCGGCTCTAGCGCGGGCTGTCCGTACGTCTCTGCCTGACGCTATAGGAAAAGCAGTGGTCTCAGACGATAACCGCATCAATACCCAGGAGATTGCTGCGTTCCTAGATGCACAGACCAATTTTTCACGCAAACAGAGTGCTGGGTCATGAAGCTTGCGCTTGCCTTGGCACTCACTCTGGTTCTGTTAGGGTTGCACATCTCAGCGCCAGAGACAGCGTTGGGCGAAGAAGTTGGTGAGTCAGCGCCCGTTGATATCGTCATCGTATTGGACGACTCGGGGAGCATGGCTGATTGCACCAATCCATGGACGCCCAACAACGACAAATGCACCAGTGGCCAAATTCCGCCGAGCGACCCACTGGATTTGCGTTATAGCGCTGCTCGCCTACTGGCGACCCTCGCTGACAGCGGCGATCGTATTGCCGTTGTTAGGTTTGCTTCCAGGGTGGAAGGGGTTGGCGCATTAGGAAAGCTCACCGCCATGGGTGGCCCTGAAAACCGCGCAGGTCTCATTTCATCCTTGAACGCCCCAAAGGACTATAGCGCCCACGGCGAGACGCGTATTGACCTGGGCTTCGCGAAGGCTGTAGACATATTTGCCGGCCAGCAGGAACCTGCAAGAGCTCGCTACTTGCTGTTTCTAACCGATGGCGTACCTTACGGGGGCCAGGATCAAAATAGGGCGGTGCGAGGTTCAGCAGCCGCATTGCGACGAATGGGTGTTCAGGTGTTCTCCGTCGTTCTCTGCAACCAGAATGCAGGCTGTCCCGAGGGAGCCGCAACGTTTCTGGAAACGAATGCAGGCGTCTCAGCCAGACTTGCACAAAATGCTTCCGAGTTGTTACGAGAGTTTAGCGATATTTTCGCATCTATCAAGCCGGAGATCCACGTGGTAGACCGACGTAACAAAGATGGCAACCTGGAGTTTTTCACGCGCGAAACACACGCGGCGCGACGCATTGCTGTTGTCGCCTCTGTAGGTGAATTGAACACTTTGCGTCGTGATGATCAGCCAATCACAACTGAAAAGGCATTACATGATAGCAACATCGAGGTTCAATTGATTGAGAGCAGCGCCTTGCCTGCAGGTCGCTGGGTAGGGGTGACTAAAGATGGAGGTGCTTTTGTTGTTGCTAGCACTGACACCTATCCTAAGCTGCTTTCGCCACCTGCCTCCATTGCCGAAAATCCTGCCTCCGTTCGCTACGCGCCATCTGACAAGCCGACGCTGCTGATGGGGGGTATCCATGGACCCGCAGGCGAAGACCCCTTGTTGCTGGATGGAACCACTCCGCTCAAACCGTTAACCACAGATGGTCAGATTCGATGGATAACCGTGCCACCTGGACGCAAGGACATCATGTTGCAAGTGGGCAGCGACGCCGCGCCCCTCCAAATCATCAAACACTTTGCTATCGAAACGCGTTCAGACCTGCCAAAACTTCAGGCCGATTCACCGTCGGCGGCCGCAGGCTGCATCCCGAACGGTCCATGCCTGTTTCAGGCATCATTTGGTCCTGGTCCTGACGTCACAGAGTTGCGCGGGCATGTTTATGTACTCGATCAATCGCTGGATAGCCAGCCCATACACGACGCAGGCTTGGATTGCCAAGGTCGGAGTTGCAGCTACAAAGGATTCGTCCCCACAGATGGCCACACTTACGCCATTTATTTTGTTTGCGAAGGCGTTAGTCAGGGCGTACATTTTGGAGATTGGACCGAGACTAGTTTGGTGATGGAGCCAGCGGTCTATGTGCGCGGCCTGCCCGACCCTCTGAATCTGGGTCAACAACCTCTTGACGGTTGGCCTGTGACCGTCATTGCCGGGACAACTGAAGATTTGGGACGGTTGACCGCTGACCTGTCCTTGAATCGGGCGGGGAATGGAGCACCAGTGAACGGCATTACAGTAGTATTCAGCGTTGATATTCGAGGTGCTGGCCAGCAAGCGGCAACTCTCAAAGTTGACTTTCCGATTGATATAGCACCAGGCCAGTACGAGGGCACGCTCAACTTCAGTACAGAGCGTCAACCCACTGGGGTGCGCCTTCCGCGGTCCGTGAGGGTATTCAGGAATGTTGCCACACCCACAGCAGTGATTGATAGTAAGGACGTTGATTTCGGCAAAGCAAATTTTGAAATCAGCGGCGAACCGGTCAAAGCGCAAGCCGATCTTCCGATCAGTTTTAGAAATGGAGACCCCTTCGCCGTGCAGGTCACCGAGTTCAATAGCGCCAACTGTCCAGGGCTTCAGCTTACAGCGGGCGCCCCTACGAGCGAGGGCAAGTTGCCATTGCGATTATTCACAACCGGTCAAACACAACTCCTGCCAGGCGTCTGTACTGGGACTTTTGCGTTGGCGGCGCCGGATGCTAACAGCACCGTCGAGAAGGGGACGAACCTAACCTGGAAACTCGAAATCGCGCCACTAGCCTGGGCCTTCAAGGGAGTACGTGGGTTTGATGGTCGTGAGGGGCAGGATTTTCGGGCTGGTGACATTGGCCTTCCGCAAGAACGGGCGCGCGGGGAATTGCTTGTCTACTTTACGGGAAATCCCAACTTCCGCCTCGAGGCATCGGACTTACACGCAGGTGGCGGCGTCAGTAGTATTGGCGCTGAAAGCCTGGAACTTCTTTTTGGTGAACCGAAGGCGGGCACCGAGGAAAACACCTACCTGGTACCAGTGGATCTGGTAGTGAAGGAATCAATCAATTATCACCCCTTATGGGGCACGACGTACAGCGGCGATTTCAAATTGGCCGTGGCGGGCTTACCTGGAAAGCCCGTATCAGTTAGTTTCCGTTTTCGCAGCCCCAGTTGGTTACAACGCCATTTCTTCAAGTATTACCGGCTATGGTGGCCAGGGATTGTCAGTTGGCCATTGACGTTGTTGTTTCTGTTAGTCGTTACCTTTGTGATGTTGCGTCAGCGTGCAAGTCGGATCGAGAAGCAAGTAGCTGCACAACCCGAAGCCTCGCCCAACCCACCTGAGTCATCCAAGCCATCCTTTCCTGCACCGCCGCCTCCATCATCCCCACCGTGGAGCGTAAAGCCATCAACACCATCACCGTTCGGGAGATATTCATCTACCTCCCCAGACCGTCCTCCGGCACCCTTCAGCGGTCCTAGGTCGACCGGAAGCGCATCGCCACTTGGTGGTTCATCAGCGCCTACCAGCTTTTCAGGCGCTCCCGTTCCCGGTTTCGGCTCACAGTCATCAAAGCCTGGTCCAGGCAAATCTTCTGCCTCCACCTCACCCTTTGGCGAGGCGAAGTCAGGCCTAGCGAAGCCATCTAAACCACCTTGGCGCTAATTTAACCTTTACTCATGTTTTTATCGTTCCGGCTCGGAGGAGCTCATGTCTGATCCTACACCAACTTCGTTACCTGCTATCTATCCTACGCTGGTCATTGGCCTCGGCGGTGCCGGCACGAATGTTGCCCGCCATGCCAAACACCGCTTTCTGCGATCCTGGCGCGCTCATCCCAAATCCAGACCGTGGGACGACTTGCCGGACGTCCTCCAAGTGTTGGCGGTGGACACCGAACCCTTGGTCAACAAGATGGGGGAGACGCCGCTCTATTTTCACGAGTACGCATTCCTGGGCAAATTCGACGCGACCAAATTGGTGCAGAACCGCCATAATCACCCATACTTATCTTGGTGGACACTGGATGATCATGACATTCCGCTAGGCTATGTTCACAACGGCGCCAAACAATTGAGACCGATCGGCCGTCTGGCTTTTTTTCGGAACTACGTAACGTTCAAGAGGCTGATGGAAGATAAAGTAACCAATATGCTGGTGTTGCCCGCCGTCCAAGAAGCCGAGCACCGAGGCTTCGACGTGATGCGCGATCATCGTTTGATCTTTATTGTGTCCAGTCTGTGTGGGGGCACGGGCGCAGGAATGTTCATGGATGTTGCGCACCGTGTCCGACATCAGGTGGGATCGAATGCCAGCATTATCGGCATTTTTTTCATGCCTTCGGTTTTCGAGCGCACGATCAGCAGCGATATTCAGAAACGGCGCATCCGCGCTAATGCTTACGCAGCGCTCAAGGAACTCGAGTATTTTCATGAGAATCAAACGTTCAAAGCCCTCTATCCGAGCGAGCAGGTTGCCTTGCCAGAAACCCCCTATCGAGCTTTCTCCCGTATTTTCCTGGTCGAAAGCACTAATAGCGAAAAAGTTGCCCATTCGGGCAAAGACGCTGCTGAGCAAATGGCAGCTCATCTTATCCACTTGATGGCATTCTCGGCTTTGAACAAGGACATCCTCGGCCAGGATGCCAATGCTCATGCTTCTGAAGAACGCGCCACATCTGGCAGTCACCGCAATTATAGCGCCTTCGCGGCGGCAGCCCTCGTCCTTCCGCGTGCAGCGATGTGGAATTTTCTCTTGGCTGCGACAATTTGGGTTTCGGGCCAGCGTCTGATGGCAGGTGTCACGGAGGACCTAACAGGTGAACAGAAATGGCGGAGCTACTTGGAGCTTCGAGATAGACTCAAGGATGCGTTTCGTAAATATGCGGTTTCCGAGGATGAGCTGCAACATCTGCAACAAGACATGACTCGCAACGATGGAAGGTGGCTTGCCTTTGAACAGGTACTGACCACAACGATGATAGCAGTGCTAGAGAGGTACGGCATACAGGGTCTATCTGAAGTTGCGCGACGGCTCAGTTATGGCGAAAGTGATAGCGACTTGCACCCTGAGGACGTCGGCCACCACGATCAGTTTCCACTGGAAGGGGTCGAGGAGCCTGTGTCTCCGCCGAGACTGAGTTGGCGCGAGTCTCTGTTTCCTAATCAGACTGAATCGGAACGGCGCCATAATGAACAAGCTCGCTACGAGAAAGCATTAATTAGCTTTCGACTTCTTGAAACGGCGCGCACCGCTTGGGCGCAATTACTGGAAAAAATGCGTAACATGGCCGAAGCTTATAAGACGGCAGGGGAGATTGCAAATGCTGCTATCATTGAGGCTCAGAAGCAAGCCGCAGAACAGGCGAATAAGGCACGACAGCAACTAGATCCCCTCCGTCCAAACGACGGCGCCGAAGCCAGCACAATTTACGAGATGGAAACCGGCGCCATGCGCGAAGAGTATGCCGATACGCTCTATGAGCATCTGGATGGTCTGCTTCGTCAACCAGCCGCCAGCGACAATGGCTCAACCGGTTGGGAAACGCTGCATTCGCGTCTGTGCAGTATCATCTTGCCAGCCGGGGCTCGCCAACCATTACGGGTAGGCGTTGGTGATCTAGACAGAGTGGTGCGGGAGGTCCTCAGCCAACCACCGCTTAACGGGTTGTACTCCAAAATGTCGAGCGAGTTCGACATCCGCAGTGTTTTCTATATTCAGTACGCGCAAGAGCGGCAGCGAGCGAATGGAGGCATTCCTCCCTATTTTGCACCGAAGCAGGTCATGGGCAGCCATGTTCGTCCTTTCGCTTTTGCCGACGCTGATCTGCGGCCATTTAGTTATGCTGACGTTGATCCGATTCCTCTTGTCAGTGTGCCGGGCGATGGAAAGGAAGCCAAAGGCGAGATTGACGAGGTCTTCGCCCAAGTGATGAAGGATTTCGGCGAGTTCAGACAGGTACGCACTGGCGACCGCGACCGCATCGATGCCTGTTACATCGTGCACGGGTTGCCTCTGGAACTGATCAGCTCACTACCAGAACTACACACACATTATCATGGGGGCGAGTTCCCAAAGGCTTTATTACACCTACAAGCCGAATGGGTGGATCTGCCTGATGTGTACACACCGCCCACTCAAGGACAAGAGCAGACACAACGGGCGTCTGCAACAAGTGGCGGGCAAAAGATGACAGGTTCATCGACTTCCGGTACACCGCCATCGCCGGGTGCAGGGACATCTTCGACTAGCAAGTCTTCTTCCACCCAGCCTCCGTCTTCGTCAAGCGACCTTTGAGTCATCGAACCATGTCCACGACCGTTACCCGTAACCGCGCAGCTGTCATTTGCTTTGGCGCCTGGGGCTTGCAGACTATGCTACACCTGGTGCCACGCGTTCGCTTTCTGCAAGTGGAACGCCGGGCGCTTGGGCTCGAGAAAGAATTACCCGACTTGGACAGGCTTACAGCCTTTGCCGCTATCATGCCGGGTAATGCAAAAGCTAACGACGGCAGCGCGGCGATAACCACTGCACCGCCATTCACCATCGTGCGTCCCGATCCCAACCGTTACCCAACGCCTTTTTACGTCGAAGACCGCCTACTGGCAATAACGGGTAGGATTCACGGTAACGCCAAAGGCACATACGCCGAACAACTCGGTCGAGAACTGTTGCAGCGAGCATGTGAGGATAACTATGTGCAACCATTGGTACTGGGCCGTCCCAGTAGCATTCTGAGTCAGAAGGCACCCAGCACCAATGCCCGCGCCAAGGCTTTTCAATCTGCTTTGCTTTGGTCTGAACCGGCTGTGCGGGCATTAGCACAAGAGGTGGTAGAGCCAACTCGTTTCGACGACGTGCAGGTGCTTGATCCCTTTGTTCAGACAACTATCTATGTTGTCGCCAGTCTGGCTGAACCACTAAGCTCAGCCTACGTGTGGCCCATCATGGCAGCCATGAAGCTGGCCTTAGGCAATCGAAACGTAGCTCGCATCGTGGGTCTCTTTGCCACAGGCTCTTTCGCCAAAGACAACAGCCAGGCCTTAGAAGAAGCCAACGCACACGTTGCTCTGCGCGAACTGGAGGTTCTTACAGGTTTGGGCCGCTGGCGCGGCAAGATGGATAATACTGAAACCGCTAGCGCTGCCCCAGGTGACAGATACACGGATACAGTAACACCAACATGGGAATCGCTAGTATGCGAAATCGGCGGTGCAAGCTGGCAGGCTCGCGTCGGTGAGCCTATCTTCCATCGAATCTACTTACTGGATCGCGAGAAGAGCAGTCAAAGCCTGGCGAGCGATGCCCAGCATTTGGCGGTTCTGGCTGGCAACGCGATCGAAGCCTTTTTGGTGGCCAATGACCCATTCCTCATCGAAACACACTTGGGGCCAGATAGCGAATTAGGCTTTGCCTCTCCTTACAGCCTGCTTGGCGCTACCAATGATTACGTACCTTTGCGCGACTACCTTTACGCAGCCATCAATGAGGAGCAAAAACGAATCGTCAAAGACTGTGTGTTATTTGAAGGCGATGCATCGCCAACTCGAGCGACCCTGCATGATTTGCGCGCCGATGCGACCGACGCCGTAGCCCGCCTATTGCGACCACATGCTCTACGAATGCTCGAACCCGAGCCTTTGCCGGAACGGGAAGGGCGGCGATTACAACGTTGGCTGCGCAATCTGACCCGACGCCTGCAGCTTAGCTCGCCAGAACCTATTGCCCCACGCGAGGATTGGCTGCCTCCTCTGCGCGTACGCGAAAGCTATTTGCTTCCTGAGAGCTTTCTAGACGAGATGATGCGCAGCAACACCTTGTGGGATTGGCGCGCACACTTCGAGACGCGCGTTGATGAGGCACACATCGAGTTGGAACAGAATCTTACACAGCAGGAATTCGAACAGGTATGGGGTTTGTCCCGATATGACGCCGAAATCAGGGCGCTCGAAGCCGAAATCGAACCTGAGAATCAACGCACAGCTGCCGCTGGCGCTACTCGACGAAGGCGAGGTGTTCGGGGGAGTCAGCCTGCGTCCGAACAAAAGAGGTGGGCTGACCTTCGTGTAAGACTGGAGGGTGATCAGTGTACGATTGGTGAGCAAACCTGGGCCATGCGTCACCAAAACGATGCACGTGTCATTCCTCACGCCATTTTCATGGCGTTACACCAAGCTATTGTAGACATTTGCGCAAGGCCGAATGGTATCCTGGACGCTCATGCAAGGATCGATGCATGGAGAGATGGGGTCAAGATCGTTCTGGGCCGTCTTGGCGAGGCAGAACGGGATCTGGGTGACGAACGAACGTGGCATGAGAACTTCGAGATGCGGGAGCATAGATGGCGCCGGCGTTTCGTGGCAGTGGCCAACCATGTGCCTCATCGCAGCGCTATTTGGGTACGCGCTGTGTTGGCCGCTGGCTTTGTTTCATTTCTCCTTTTCGATTGGTTGCTCTACGAACGTTCGCTTCAACTGAGCAGTTGGCAAACGGCATTGGTTGGGATGAGTTGCGCCGCGGTGGCCATGTTACTAGGTATGGGACTGGAAGGCGTACAGCGATTGCGTGTGCGTCGCCTACAACGGGAACGCATTCAGTTGGCTCAGGAAGAACTATCTCGGCGGGTGAACGATCTGATCGTTCGTAATCTGAAAGGCGTCTACCGGCAGCTCGACGACGATTTGAAACGCATTGATGAACAAATAAGTGAAACGATTTCTTACTGGCGTCGTCGCTCAGAACCGCGCGACGAGGCTCCCCACAGTCCCAGCATACCGATTCGACAGGCACACACAAGCCAGAGATTGTGGGAAGATATACGCGGGTTGGTGCGTGCTGAGGCAGATCGCGAGGGACAAACTTCCGAAGAAGGATTTCGCCAGACGTGGTTGCGCGATGGACGAGATTTGCGCCTTTGGCAACAGTTGGGAGACTCTCTTGCACAGCATATTCGTCTTGCTCTCGAGCGCGGGCTTAATCGGGCGGAAGCGGAGGAATACCTGACGCGATTGGAAGCAGTAAAGCGCCTGGCCGAAGAATTGGCGACATCATCTGGTAATCAGCCTGACACAAGCCTTCGAGAGCGGGTCGACGCCTTGGAACAGGACATTCGCACTACATGGTTGAGTCAAGAATGGTGTCCATATCGGAATCCCAACAAAACTCGCTGCTCGGCATGCCACACTCCTACAGGCTGTGCCCTGGCCACCCATCCCACCCAGTCAACGGGGTCGGAAACAAGCGACCACCGAGAAGCGCCGCTGGATGGGTCTGTTTTGCCTCTGGCGGCGCTCATCGAGGAACGAGCAAAGGCGGCTACAGCGCATTTGCTGCCGCCCCGAGGGGTAGAACAAGCTAAACCTGAACTGTTACGCTCGCTACTACAGCATTACGACATCGAGTCGATTCTGCAGCGAACAGGCATCAATAACTCCTACGGGTCCGAGCAGTCCCGGCTGATGGAATTCGTCGAAACAGCCGTAAGCCGGGGCAAGTTGTCGGCGAATGCTGATCTACACGACCCCCTTACCAAAGAGGGGATGCAAACGATCAACATTGATCTGGCCGTGACACGAGAGGGTTCTCGATCCAATCTACATCCTTACCTGGCGCAGCGTAGCATCCAAGCATTGGCCTCTCATGATCCGATCTCCCTATCGCTAATGCGCACTTTGCACGGCGTTCGATTGATGGATCTGACCCTTACCGAGCGTTGTCGACACGAGTATTGGCGACTTCAAGAGGATGATCAGAAATCTCTTGAGGTACATGATAAATTGGATGAAAGCTTACGCAAACAGGTATACCTTTTGCCTAGTGATGAGGAGCGAACAATGATATCGCTATACGATGCAATTAAGTACGCTCCGGAGATATGAAAGTGCAAAGCACTAGCGCTACAGATGTGGTCGTCTGCGATGTGTGTCCTCGGATGTGTCATTTGCATCCATCGCAAGTCGGTTGGTGTGGTGTGCGTATGCGACTGAATGACGATGTCGCGCCAGATCCCCGTCAAGGATGGACAGTTGCAAGTGTGGGGCACGTTGAAGACCATCCTCTCTTCCATTTCTATCCTGGAATGCGCACCCTCAGTGTGGGATCGGTGGGTTGCACAGCGGCCTGCACATTTTGCCAAAACTGGGAACTTGCGCTGGCGCCGACGCTCACACCATCTTGGTCACTTCGACGAACCTATTCTGATGACTATTTGCTCGAAATGGCACAAATGCGCCGCTGTGAGGCTATATCGTTTACCTTCAACGAGGCCGTCGTATGGATCGAGGGTGTAGAACGCTTGGCGCAGCAAGCAAAAGCTCACCATCTTCGAACCATTCTTGTCACCAATGGTTTCCTCACCGTGCATACGCTGGAGCGACTGTCTCCGTGGCTTGATGCTATTAAGCTTGACCTCAAAGGCTATAACGATGAGGTGAGCACATCCCAAGCCCGTATTGCTTTGGCTCCTATTCTCGGGATAATGGATATGATCCAGGCGCTTGGCCTCTGGATTGAAGTTTCCACTGTTATCGTACCGGGCATCCAGGACTCATCAGCAGCCGTCGCTGCGTTAGTCAATCACATTCTAGCTCATGGTGGGCCAGATGTGCCATGGCATTTGCAGCGGTTTTTTCCTGCATATGGTTTGGCAAATCAATCAGCGGGAGCCATCGCAGATCTACAAAGGATACGAATCCGGGCTTTAGAAATGGGACTGAAATATGTTTACATCAGCAATGTGCCAGGCATTGCCGAGCGTTCGACCCAATGCCACAGATGCAAGCAAGTCGTAGCATCGCGGCAGAATGCCATCGTACAGCGATTACCAACGCGTTGTCCCACTTGCCAGGAGCACTTCGTAGGTGTTGGGCTCACATAAGGAGAAGAATTGCGTATGCACGTTCTTAGAGCTATCATACGAATCATAGTTGAATCCTACACTATTACACGGTACGTGATCAGCGCTCTCACTTTGCTGATTATTTTGGTTTATTCTATTCTCTATCTGACCGGTTATGTGCCATACTATGGGAGATTGGCAGCTAGTTTGAATCTATCAGTTACGCTACTACTTGCGCTTCTATATGTTGCGGTTGCCTTGGTTGTCATCTTGATGTGGCATCTGCTCACAAGAGCAAACGCTCGCTCTTCATTTGCACGGATGGTTTATCGGCAAACAGATACAACTGGTTTACATTGGCTCAACTTACTCGTCGTGGTTATTGTCATGCTGGGTGTTTTTTCATTGCCGCAGCAAACCAAGATGGATCGGGAAGTTGTGACCTTTATCGCGTTTCTCGTGTTGGCGTCGATATTGTTTGACTATCTCCCGATACGTAGACCGAGACGGTGGCTTGTGCCACGACATGTGCGGTCGCGCGAGCAGATTGAGCAAACGCTAGATCAAGGCAATTGGAGCTTGAGTATTGGGGATCTCGAGGCCTATAACGAGTTTCCCATTCAATCCGATCAAGGCGATAATCAACTGCCGGATGGGATGTTCATTGAGATACCGCCGCGCTAGCGTAAGGGTTGTACAACCAGAGAGTATTTCATATTACCTTACACAGTGTCGGCGGGCTTTGCATCAGTTTGGGTAATCGTTGGTGTAGTAATCGGCATGGGTGAGTTGAACACTCTCGCACTGATGAGTTGGATATCCTGCTTTGCTCATGGTCCCTTGGTCTTCCCATGGCAATGGCCTCAATATACCAAAGCCCGGGAAGTTATTCTTTTGCGGGCCCTCAGCTCTCAGGCGATCTCCAACCCATGGGCGTCGAGCAGCGCGGCGTCGGCCAGAATGGCGGCTGTGGGGCCGTCGGCGACGACGCCGCCTTCGTCCATGACGACGGTGCGGGGCAGCAGCTCCTGCACCATGCGCAGGTCATGCGTGGCGACCAGCATCGCCTGCGGCAGCTCGCGCAGCAGGCCGATCAACCCGCGACGGGCGCGCGGATCCAGCCCGGCGGACGGCTCGTCCAGCACGAGCACGGCCGGCGACATGGACAACACAGTCGCGATGGCGATACGTTTCTTCTCCCCGGTGCTCAGGTGGTGCGAAACCCGCCGCGCCATGTGTCCCATGCGCACGGCATCCAGCGCAGCCTGGACGCGCCTCTGCACGTCGGCTGCCGGCAAACCCTGGTAGATCGGCCCGAACGCGACGTCATCGAACACCGTGGGCGAGAAAAGCTGGTCATCGGGGTCCTGAAATACCAGGCCAACCGCGCCGCGCACGCGGCCGAGGTTTTCATCACGCACCTCCAGGCCCGTAATGCGTACAGCGCCGGCGGTCGGCCGCAGGATGCCGTTGAGGTGCAGCATGAGGGTGGATTTGCCCGCGCCGTTTGGCCCGACCAGCGCGACCTTCTCGCCCTCGTGGATGGTCAGCGACACGTTGCGCAAGGCCGCATGCCCGTCCGGGTAGCTGAATGAAAGCGTCCGCACTTCGATCAGTGGTGTCATCACCAAGTCTATCCCCCCAGCAGGAATCCCAACAGCGTCAACAGCGCCAACAGCGTCAGTCCGGCAATCAGCACCAGCCACGCGGGCGGCGTGAGCCGCGGCAGCGCCAACGCGCGCACTTCCCCATCGTAACCGCGGGCGGCCATCGCCGCGTAGATGCGATCAGAGCGCTCGAACGCGCGTAGAAAGAGACTGCCGGCCATCCCGCCCGTCACCCGTGCGCGCCAGGCAA
This sequence comes from Candidatus Amarolinea aalborgensis, assembly GCF_900491745.1. Classification (NCBI taxonomy): domain Bacteria; kingdom Bacillati; phylum Chloroflexota; class Caldilineae; order Caldilineales; family Candidatus Amarolineaceae; genus Candidatus Amarolinea; species Candidatus Amarolinea aalborgensis. Next base: position 18,473 of record NZ_UETR01000009.1, read on the forward strand.
GCGTGCCGCCGCCTCGATCTTGGGCGTCGTTCACACCGCTGCGCGCGGCGCGCGCGCGGATCAGCCGCAGGGCCTCGTCAGCCAGCACGAACAGGTAGCGCCACATCAGCCCAAAGACCGCCACCAGCAGCCGCGGCAAGCGGATGCCGCGCATCGCCAACAGCAGATCAGGGAAGGAGGTGCTGGCCGCCAGCACGATCGCAACCTGGGCGGAGAGCCACGATTTGAGCGCGATGCTGGCGAATCGCTCGATGCCAGCCGTCGTGGCTATCAACGTCCAGGGGCCGAGCGGCAAGGAGGCGAGCGGCGTTGCGTCGGCGCCGCGTGTGGTGAAGATCACCGGCAAGGCCGCCAGCACGAAGGGCAGCGCCAACGCCGCGCGGCGCAGCACGTAGCCCAACCCCAGTTCCGAGAGAATCTCGATGACCAGGGCCAGCGCCCACAGCAGGATGTAGACCGGCCAAACGCCAATCGGCGCCAGCGCGGTCGCCAGGATGAACGCCAGCGTGAGCACCAACTTCACGCGCGCGTCGAGGCGATGCACCAGGCTGGGCCGGGGCCGGTAAGGGTCGAGGAAGCTGATGTGCATGGCGACGCTCTCAGGTCTCCACGCGCCGGCTGCGTCGGGTGTAGGCCACGGCAAACGCCACGCCAGCCACCAGCAGCGCGCCGACGATGCCGGCGACGATCGTGGCAAGCGCCTGGTTGGACAAGCCAGGGAATACGTAGTCAGGCATGATGCGATAGAGCGGCCCCTGTTGCAGGTTGAGGAAGCCTTGCTGGCCAGCCACCCATTCCAACCCGTCAGGATGGGTCGAGGCCAGGGGCGATGCGATCGCCAGCAGCACGGCGATGAGCAGTCCGCCGCCCCACACCAGGCGACTCCCGCCCCGTGGCGATGCGCCTTGTTGAACCAGGTCGGGCCGCGCGGCCGCGATGAACGCCAACGCGCCCAGGGTGATCAGCCCTTCGCCGATGCCGATCAGGGCGTGGATGCCGCCCATCGCAGGCACGGCCACATTGGCCGGCGAGGTGCCAGACAAAGCGAGTTCTAGCGCGCAGGCCAGCGCGGCGACGAAGATCGAGAGCCAGCCAGCGCTGAAGCCGCGCACGGCCAGCCCCCAGCGCCGGCCGCCGGCCAGCCGCTGAATCGTGCTGCTGGTGAAATGGGCCACGAACACGCCCACGATCGCCATGTTGACGATGTTCCCGCCCATCGCCAGCAGGCCGCCGTCCTGGAAGAGCAGCGCCTGCGCGCTGACCACACAGGTCAAGACCAGCACCGCGGGCCAGGGGCCGAGCAGGATCGTGGCCAGGGCCGCGCCCAACAAGTGGCCGGACGTGCCGCCGGCCACCGAGAAGTTGAGCATTTGGCCGGCGAAGATGCACGCCGCCAGCACGCCCATGAGCGGCGCCTGCCGTTCGCCTAATTCTTTGCCGGCCCGCTTGAGGGCATAGGCGATGACAGCGATGGCGACGATCCACAGGATGATCGCGACGGCCACCGACAGAAAGCCGTCTGGAATGTGCATCGGTTTGGGTGAGTAGAGCATAGCGCCTCCGGTCAAAAGGGATTGTTGGCTGATGCAGGTCTGGCGCGCTAACCCGCGGCGCAGGTCGCGCACAAGCCGCTGATGTGCAGATGATCGAGTTCGGCGTGGAAACCGTGGCCGTCGAGAATGGCGCGCTTCAACTGCTCAACCGGTTCGGCGCCCAGGTCAATCTGCACGCCGCAGCGGCGGCAGACCAGGTGGTGATGTAGATGCCCATCGGTGCGCACGAACTCGAACTGGGTGACGCCTTCCGGGCCAGGGGAGGCCGCGACCAGGTTGACCGCGCGCAGCATTTCCAGGGTGCGGTAGATCGTGGCCCGATTGAGGCCTGGCAGGCGCTCGCTCACATGCTGGAAAATGTCCTCCACGGTGCGATGACCGGGGTTGTGGAAGAGATCCTCAAGAATGAGCGCGCGCTGCGACGTGAGACGGAACCCCTGCTGCTGCAGGCTCGCCAGCATCGGTTTATAGCAGCTCATTGTATTTGCAACTCCTTGCAAGTGCAGTATATCGCAATGATGATGTCTGTCAAATCATGACGCTCATCATGTCAACCGCGGCCGGGCGATGCTAGAATTCTTCCTGCAAATCATTCTCAATAAGGTCAACGGATTATGAAGGATCAACCATGCGCTTGAATGAACTACGACCGGGAGAACGCGGCATCATCCGCCGCGTGGGCGGGGTCGGCGCGTTTCGGCGTCGCCTGCTCGATTTGGGCCTGCTGCCCGGCGAGGAGATCGCCGCGGTGCGCCAGGCCCCCCTGGGCAGCCCGGTGGAATACCAGATCAAGAACTACCATCTGGCGCTGCGCACGCGCGAAGCCGGCCTCATTGACATCGAAATGCTGACCTGAGCGATGGCAGACGCGCAAATCACCCTGGCCCTGGCGGGTAATCCCAACACCGGCAAGAGCACCGTCTTCAACGGGCTGACCGGATTGCAGCAGCACGTGGCGAATTGGCCCGGCAAGACCGTTGAGAAAAAAGCGGGCCTCTGCACACGCGCCAACGGCGTGGAGATAACGGTCGTTGACCTGCCCGGCACGTACAGCCTTTCGGCCTATTCACCTGAAGAGGTCATCGCGCGTGATTACATCCTACAAGAACAGCCGCAGGTAGTGGTCAACGTCGTGGATGCCCTCAACCTGGAGCGCAACCTTTACCTGACCGTGCAGTTACTCGAATTAGGCGCCAACCTGGTGCTGGCGGTCAACATGCTGGACATGGCCGACGCCGCCGGCCTGCAGTTCGATCGCGCGCGGCTGTCCGCGCTGCTGGGCGGCGTACCGGTCGTGCCGCTGATCGCCCGGCGTGGCAGCGGCCTGGATGAGCTGCTGAGCACGGTGCTGGCGGCGGCGCCGTCGTCGCTTCACACCGGCGCCAGCTTCCGGCTCGATTATGGCCGCGAGATCGAAGCCGAAATTGCCCAGGTGCGCGCGGCGCGCCAGTGTGAACCAACCTCAAAAGCGTCTGAACTGACGCCCAGCGATGTTGGGCCATCGTCCGGCCACGCCACGCCCTTACCGCGCTGGCTGGCCATCAAACTCCTGGAAGGCGAGGCCGGCGTCCTTGACCAGATCGCGCCGGCCGTTGATCGCCAGGCCGTGCAGCAGGCGGTGCAGAGCAGCCAGGGCCGTCTGCGCCAGTTCTTCGGCGATGAAGTGGATATTGCCATCACCGATCAGCGCTATGGTTTCGTGCGCGGACTGGCGCGCCAGGTCATCCGCCAGGCGCGGCCGGCGCGCCTGGATCTGACCGATCGCCTGGACGGCGTGGTCACGCATCGCTGGCTGGGCATCCCTTTCTTCCTGGCGATGATGTACGTGATCTTCCACCTGGTGCAGCATGTCTCCACCCCCTATCTCGATTGGGTGGATGGGGTCATCAACGGGCCGGTGGCGCGCGGCATTGGCGCGCTGTTGAACCTGCTCCATGCGCCGTCATGGCTGCAATCGTTGCTGGTGGAGGGGGTTTTGGCCGGCGTGGGCAGCGTTCTGGCTTTTGTGCCGGGTCTGCTCGTGCTTTACTTCTTCCTCTCGCTGCTCGAAGACAGCGGTTACATGGCGCGGGCCGCGTTCGTCATGGATAAGGCGATGGGCTGGATGGGGCTGCACGGCAAGTCGTTCGTGCCGCTGATCCTCGGTTTTGGCTGCGCGGTGCCGGCCATCCTCGCGACGCGCACGCTGGAGAACCGCCGTGATCGCATCCTGACCGCCCTGTTGGCGCCGCTGATGTCCTGCTCCGCGCGGCTACCAGTTTACGTGGTGTTTGGGCTGGCTTTCTTCCGCGCACAGGCCGGCGTCCTGATCTGGGCGCTGTATGCCACTGGGATCGTCGCGGCCGCGCTGGCCGGTTTTGTCCTCAGCCACACGGTCCTGCGGCCGCAGGCCGACAGCGCGTTCGTGCTCGAACTGCCGCCCTACCGTATGCCCACCTGGCACAGCCTGCGCGTGCACATGTGGGCCAATGTGAGCGATTTTGTGCGCAAGGCCGGCAGTCTCATCCTCGTCGCCTCCCTGGTTATCTGGCTGCTGCTCAACCTGCCGTGGGGCGTTCAAGACCAGCGGCAGAGCCTCTTCGGCCAGATCAGCCGCACGGTGGCGCCCGCGCTGGCGCCGGCCGGCTTCGGTCAATGGGATGCCGCGGGCGCGTTGATCACCGGCCTGGCGGCCAAAGAGGTGGTGGTCAGCACGCTGGCGCAGATTTATGCACCGCAGACGCCTGCGTCCGCCCCGGCGGCTGCTTCTGTCAAGAGCGAGCTGCTTGGGGTCGTCGTCGGTCTGCGCGACGCCACCGTGCAAGCCGGCTGCGCCTTGCTCAGCCTGGCGCCAGGGTTAGGCGGGGTAGCCGCGCCGCCGCCTGCCGCCGACACCGCGTTGAGTCGTGCGCTGCGCCAGCATTTCACACCGCTGAGCGGCCTTGCCTACCTGGCGTTCGTGCTGCTCTACGTGCCGTGCGTCGCCACCCTGGGCGCGATCAAGGCCGAGTTCGGGTGGCGTTGGGCCGTGTTTTCGGCCTGCTATCAAACCGGCATCGCCTATTTAGTCGCGGTGCTTGTGTTTCAGATCGGCCGCCTGGCGGGGTTCGCCTGATGCTGCGCGCCATCCTGGCCATCATGACGCCGGCTGCGGGCGCGCTGTGCGTGGAAGACCTGGCCGCGCGCCTGGATGTCAGCGCAAGCGCGTTGGATGGCATGCTGCAAACCCTGGTGCAGCGCGGCTACCTGGTGGAGGTTGCGGATGCGGCGTCGCCGTGCGACGCCTGCGCCTGGCGACTTCGGCGAGCGGCTCGACCGAGCTCGCCGAGGTCTCAGTCGAGCCGCGGCGGCTGCCTGGTCATGCGCGCGGCCGGTCGGCGCTACGCGCGGGCGGGAGATCGCAACCGGCGGAATGACCGTTCTCCGTCGAGGGAATGAGGCAATTTCGCACCTCATGTCAAATCAAATGATAATGTTACCGGGCAGTCCTCTCCTTTTATGTGATGAAATCGGTAACATTTTCATTTGAGTGAACCATACCACACGGGTAACATGTTCGCTGAGTGAATACGTCAATGCAGATGCGCCCAGCCCGGTTGAAGAGAACGGCATCCCCTGCTTCATCAACGAAGTTGTCACGCGTGCTGAGCGCCGTTTCGCCGGTCATTGAGGACCCCCTGTAAATGTAACCCATGCGATGCTGCCAACCCGCACCGGGGGGCGCAACATCCGCGCGTTGACCGGCGGGAGCGTCGCGCGCTTCTGAGATTGTCATCTCGGCGCAGCCCTGCGAGGAGGATCCCCTTGCGCAGGCTGGCTGCTGCATGAAGCGTCGGGCAAGCCGACATCGCCCGCGACGGCGCGTGCTCCTTCCCCGGCGGGCCTGCGCAAGGTTGGCTGATGGCCCGACAGGCAACCCTCGCAGGGGTCACGGGACATCAGCGCATTGGCTTTGCCGGAGCGTCGCGTGCCTCTGAGATCGTCATCTCGGCGCAGCCCTGCGAGGGATCCCTGCGCAGGCTGGCTGCTGCACGAAGCGTCGGGCAAGCCGAAATCGCCCGCCGGCGCACGCCTTGCCCGGCGGGCCTGCGCAAGGTTGGCTGATGGCCCGACAGGCAACCCTCGCAGGGGTCACGGGACATCAGCGCATTGGCTTTGCCGGAGCGTCGCGTGCCTCTGAGATCGTCATCTCGGCGCAGCCCTGCAGGGGATCCCTGCGCAGGCTGGCTGCTGCACGAAGCGTCAGGCAAGCCGAAATCGCCCGCCGCGCACGCCTTGCGGCGGGCCTGCGCAAGGTTGGCTGATGGCCCGACAGGCAACCCTCGCAGGGTCACGGGACATCAGCGCATTGGCTTTGCCGGAGGTCGCGCGCCTCTGAGATTGTCATCTCGGCAGCCCTGCGAGAGGATCCCCTGCGCAGGCTGGCTGCTGATGAAGCGTCGGGCAAGCCGACATCGCCCGCGACGGCGCGTGCTCCTTCCCGGCGGGCCTGCGCAAGGTTGGCTGATGGCCCGACAGGCAACCCTCGCAGGGTCACGGGACATCCGCGCGTTGACCGGCCGGAGCGTCGCGTGCCTCTGAGATCGTCATCTCGGTGCAGCCCTGCGAGGGGGATCCCCTTGCGCAGGCTGGCTGCTGCATGAAGCGTCGGGCAAGCCGACATCGTCCGCCGCGGCGCACGCGCCTTCCCCGGCGGGCCTGCGCAAGGTTGGCTGATGGCCCGACAGGCAACCCTCGCAGGGGTCACGGGGCATCAGCGCATTGGCTTTGCCGGAGCGTCGCGCGCCTCTGAGATCGTCATCTCGTCGCAGCCCTGCGAGGGGGGCGACGCCCATGAATGAATTCACGGGCTGATACACCAAAACCTGCCGAGGCAGGTTGTCCCCGCCGCGGCGCGTGCTCCTTACCCGGCGGGCCTGCGCAAGGTTGGCTTGCCCCTCTCCCCCCTCTCCTCTCCGCTCAGCGGAGAGGAGAGGGGCCGGGGGTGAGGTGAGGGCGTCACAGCCCCCCATTGGATGGACCTGTGCCGCTTCAGTGTACGCGCAAAATCAGCAGCCCGCCCTCCCCTTCGGTCACGTAGGCCAGGCCGCCCACCACACTGACGCCCCCGGCATACCCCGGCGCGTCGTACGAGCCAGCCAGGGTGGGGTGGGCAGGGTTGCTGACGTCAATGATCTGCAGGCCGCTGTCCCCTTCGGTCACGTAGGCCAGGCTGCCCACCACGCTGACGTCCCCGGCAGACCCCGGCGTGTCGTACGAGCCAGCCAGGGTGGGGTTGGCCGGGTTGCTGACGTCAATGATTTGCAGCCCGCTGTCCCCAACTGCTAGGTAGGCCAGGCTGCCCACCACGCGGAACCCGAAGACAGACCCAGGCGGATCGTACGCGCCGGCCAGGGTGGGGTGGGTCGGGTTGCTGACGTCAATGATCCGCAGGTCGTAGGGCCATGCTCTCAGGTAGGCCAGGCTGCCCACCACGCTGACGTGGGTGACATAATACCACGAATTCGACCAGCCGCCGCGCCAGGTGGGAGAAGCCGGGTTGCTGACGTCAATGATCTGCAGACCCACGTTCCAATCAGCCACGTAGGCCAGGCTGCCCACCACGCTGACGCCCAGGGCATCACTACCATACCCCGTCATGCGGTACGCGCCGCGTAGGGCAGGGCTGGCCGGGTTGCTGACGTCAATGATCTGCAGACCGATGTCCGAATCAGCCACGTAGGCCAGGCTGCCCACCACGCTGACGCCATTGGCATACATCTGTCTGTTGTAGGCGCCGCGTCGGGTGGGGTTGGTCGGGTTGCTCACGTCAATGATCTGCAGACCGTAGTACCCAGCGGCCACATAGGCCAGGCCGCCCGCCACGTTGACGTCGTAGGCTCCCCACCCCGGGTCGTAGATGACGCGACCGATGGGATTGGCCGGGTTGCTGACGTCAATGATCCGCAGGCTGTAAAAATCGACCACGTAGGCCAGGCTGCCCACCACGCTGACGCTGTGGTCACCCTGCCCGCCGTACGCGCCGCGCCGGGTGGGGTTGGCCGGGTTGCTGACGTCAATGATCAGCAGACCGCTGTCCCAATCAACCACGTAGGCCAGGCTGCCCACCACGCTGACGCCATAGGCAGACCCCTGCGTGTCGTACGCGCCAGCCAGGGTGGGATTGGCCGGGTTGCTCACGTCAATGATTTGCAGACCGCTCCCGCCATCGGCCATGTAGGCCAGGCTACCCACCACGCTGACGTCTATGGCATACCCCTGCGTGTCGTAGTAGCCGCGTCGGGTGGGATTGGCCGGGTCGCTGACATCAATGATCTGCAGACCGCTCCCGCCATCGGCCACATAGGCCAGGCTGCCTACCACGCTGACGCCCCTGGCATACCCCGGCGTGTCGTACGCGCCGCGTCGGGTGGGGTTGGCCGGGTTGCTGACGTCAATGATTTGCAGCCCGCTGTCCCCATCGGCCACATAGGCCAGGCTGCCCACCACGCTGACGCTATAAGCATTTCCTGGCGTATCGTAAGCGCCGCGCACGGTGGGGTTGGCTGGGTTGCTGACGTCAATGATCTGCAGACCAGTCTCCCCATTAGCTAGATAAGCCAGGCTGTCCACCACACTGACGTCTTTCACAACCCCCGTTAAGACGACGCTTTGCCCTACCTGCACCGGGTGAGCAGGATCGCTAATGTTCAAGATTACCAGCCGAAGGCCAACGCCGACATAAGCGTAGTTCCCGTGGCCATCCGCCGCGGTGACGTAACCACCAATCTGGCTGACGAACTCGACCATGGGCGCACTCGTCGGCGTCGGAGTAGGCGTTCGAGTTGGCGTATTAGTCGGGTTGGGCGTCGCTGTAGGCGTTCGGGTAGGAGTCACGGTCGGCGTCAGCGTGGGCGTTGGGGTGTTCGTGGCCCCGGGCACGGACGTCGGCGTGGGTGTTGGGGTGTTCGTGACCCCGGGCACGGGCGTCGGCGTGGCCGTCGGGGTGTTCGTGATCCCGGGCGTGGGCGTTGGGGTGTTCGTGGCCCCGGGCGCGGGCGTCGGCGTGGCCGTCGGCGTTGCCAGGTATAGCACCCAATCAAAGGATCGGGGGCCATACGTTCCATGCTCGTCTTGCACATTCACGTGCCAATAGTAGGTGTCTGGCGCATTCAGGGTTGTCGGTCTCCAACATGCCTGGGTGATCCAACCGCTCTGCTCTCTGTTCGCATTTCCAAGTGTCCATATATCCACCCAGAAGAAGACCTGGTCGCCGTCAGGATCGCCATTGTCTTGCCAACAGAGTGTCGGCATCGAAGCGTGTGTGGAACCATTCGGAGGACTGAGCAACGTGGGTTGGCGAGGTGGATGATTTTCCTGGGCCGACGTCGGCGTCGGCGTGGGCGCCGGCGCGAACTGACGGCGCACCAGGGGCATGAACGCTTCTGAGACTACCAGCGCACGGTAGACGGTGTCTGCCTGCGCGTCGTCGCCTGCCTGTCCACCAATCACGTAGATATCCTGCTGCTGACTGAGCGCGCCGGCCGCGCGCAAGCGCGCCGCGGGCAGAGTCGCGCCGGCCGTCAGGGGCGCCAACGCGCCATCGGGCTGCATCTCGAAGCCAAACACGCTCGCCCGGGCCTGGCTGCCATCCGTACCGCCGATCACGAACAGTTTGCCCTGCGCCGCCAGGCCGATGGCATCGGCCCGCGCTTCAGGCAGGATGTCGCTGCCCATCTCCACCCAGTTCTCTAGCGCTCCACTGCTGCTGCGCATGGCCCGGTAAATTTTACGCGAGACAGTGGCCGTCGTAGGCCGGCCGCCGATGATATAAATCGCGTTATTAGCCGCGACCGCGTTGAGTCGGTAGAGAGGCGTCGGCAGCGCGCGGTCCTGAACCCATGCGCCCAGGGCGCCGTCCGTCCCGATGGCAGCGCGCCAGACGTTGGACAGCGGGTTGGCGTCGAAGCCGCCCTGCCCTCTGGCCAGGTAGTGAACGCCGCGATCGAGGAAGACATCGTACAGTTCGACGACGTTGAGGTGCTTGCCATTTAACAACGAATCGTTGGCTTTGAGTCACATGGGACGCCTCCGGGAATGACGCAGGCAGTGGTTCTTACGGTATCAGTATAAAGCAGGATGGAATCGTTGTCAATCCAAAAATTGACATTATGCCCGCTTTGCAGTATGACAACCCCGTAGGCCTGATGCTGTACGCCTGGAGGGTGACAATGACAACGTGTTTGGTAATCGGCGCGACGGGTTTCATTGGTGGACAAATTGCACGCGCCGCGGCGAAGCGCGGCTGGCAGGTGCGTGCGCTGCGCCGGCGGCCCGGCGCCGTGGGCGCGATTGGCGATGTCGCCGTGGAATGGTGGGCCGGCGATCTGACCGACGGCGCGACTGCGGTTCGACAGGCTCACCGCACGGGGCCTGAGCTTGTCGAAGGCCGCGCGAGCCTGATCGGAGCTATGGCCGGCTGCGATGTGGTGTTCCACGCGGCCGGCGCGTATCCGCACGGGGCGCGTCGCCTGGCGCAGGAGGTCAAAGCCGCTGAGGCGCAAATACGCACGGTTTTGGATGCGTTTGCCGCGGCCGGCGCCGGCCGCCTGGTCTACACCAGCTCCTTCACCACCATCGGCCCGCCGGGCGAACCGGGCCGCCTGGCTGATGAACGCGACCCCTATCTCCCTGGCTCTGCGCAGGAGGCGTATCACGAGGCCAAGTGGGCCATGGAAGTCGCCGCGCTGCAGTCTGGTCTGCCGGTCGTGGCGCTTTGCCCCACGGCCGTCTTTGGGCCGGGCGATGTGCACCTCTCCGTCAGCCAGATTCTGCTGCTGGCGGCCAAAGGGCGTATTCCGGTCTACGTGGATGCGGTCTTCAACATCGTGGACAGCCGCGACGTGGCCTTGGCGCATCTGGCCGCGGCCGAGCAGGGCCGGCTGGGCGAACGCTACCTGATCGGCGGTCACAATGTCACCCTGCTGGACGGCCTGGCCCTGACGGCGCGCCTGGCTCACGCGGCCCCGCCGCGCTTCAGGCTGCATCCGCGCGTGCTGGACGCCATCGCGGCTCTACCCATCCGCGGGTTGGGTCATCTGCGCACCATGCGCCTGTGGCAGCCATTCAACAATGCCAAGGCGGTGCGCGAGCTGGGCCTGGCCCCGCGTCCGCTGGAGCGGACGATCGGCGACGCGCTGGCCTGGTTCAAGACGATGGGGTATCTGTAGACGCGGGAATGTAGCCCCACGCTTGGCGGGTAAACGGTGCGCGTACCTTTTGACGCACCCCATGCCCTGTGTTATGATGAAGCTAACGAACGGTTTTACCAATAAACCATGTTGATACCTGCGGAGCATCATGAACATTTTGGGGATTTGCACGGAAGGCCCGCAATCTACCGGGGCCTGTTTATTGATAGACGGCAAGCTGATCGCGATGGCCGAGGAAGAACGTTTTGTGCGCATCAAGCAGGCGCCGGGCCTCCTGCCGACACGCGCCAGCCAATACTGTCTCAAAGCCGGCGGGCTGAAGCTGAGCGACATTGACGCGATTGCCGTATCGTGGGATGTCGCCAAATACACCGATTTTATGCCGCGCTTCTACGACGAAGTGGGCCGCCGCTACGGCGACAAAGGCTGGTTGACTTACATCAGCGAAAAGCAGATCTTGCAGCGCTTCCAGCCGAACTATGTGCAGCACCGCATCACGGCCAGCCTCATCAAGGGCGCAGACCGCAGCCAGATGCGGCCCATTCGCTATGTGGGCCATCACAAGACGCACGCCGCGGCGGCTTTCTGGTCATCCGGTTACGATGAAGCGACGATCATCACGATTGACGCCAGCGGCGAAGAGCAGTGCACGGTGATCTGGCACGGCAAGGGGATGGAGATCACGCAGATCGAGAGCTTCGACATCCCTGACTCCACGGGCTGGATGTACGCCGGCCTGACCGAGTTCCTGGGCTTTCGTCCCTATTCCGATGAAGGCAGCGTGATGGGCCTGGCCTGCTACGGCGCGTACGATCCTGAGATCGCCGCGGTCTTCGACCGCATGGCGCCGCTCTCGCCCGACGGCGCGTATCGCATTGATCCCAGCTACTTCTTCTTCGGCGAGCATACCTACGGCGATCGCTACACCGACAAACTGGTGCATGAGCTGGGATTGCCGTTCAAGTACGGCGATGAGATCACGTCGCGGCAGCAGAACATCGCCTGGGCTGTGCAGGATCGCCTGGAGCAGATCGCGGTGGGCCTGGCGCGCCGCGCCGTGGTGCAGACCGGCTGCCGCACGCTGTGCCTGGCCGGCGGCGTGGCCTTGAACTGCAAGATGAACCGCGTCATCCTGGACAGCGGCGCCGTGGATCGCATCTTCATCCAGCCGGTGAGCAATGACGCGGGCTCGGCCCTGGGTGCAGCGCAGCTAGTGGCCGCGGAGATGGGCGACGATCCGCGCTTCGAGCAGCGCCTGGTGCACTATGGCCCAGACTACAGCAACACCGAGATCAAGGCAGTGCTCGATGGGCACAAGCTGAAGTACGAATATCTGCCCAACGGCCGCCTGGAGCGCCGCGCGGCCGCGCGCATGGCGCAGGGCGCCATCGTGGGCTGGTTCCAGGGGCGTCTGGAGGCCGGACCGCGCGCGCTGGGCAGCCGTTCCATCATCGCCTCGCCCATCGGCGCGGAGGTCAAAGACAAAATCAACGAGGCGGTGAAGTACCGCGAACCCTGGCGGCCGTTTGCGCCGTCGGTCAAGGCCGAGCGTATCGGCGATTTCGTCCAGGACCCGGTCGAGGCGCCGTTCATGATCTTGACCTTCGACGTGCGCCCGGAGGTGGCTGACCAGATCGCGGCCGTGGTGCATGTGGACAACACCGTGCGGCCGCAAACTGTGCGCGCAGAGGATTTGCCGCGCTGGTATCGGGTGATTGACGAATTCGAGAAGCTGACCGGCGTGCCGATGATTCTCAACACCAGTTTCAATGTCAAGGGCGAGCCGATTGTCAACACCCCGCAGGATGCCGTGCGCACCTTCTACGGCAGCGGCCTGGACGCGCTCGCCATCGGCGATTTTTGGCTCGAAAAGTAACGCGCAATGACGAAGGGCGCGCCCGGCCGGGACGCGGGCGGAGGTGATGATGGAGTTTCGGTATCATACGGTCGGCGACGAAGAACAGATCAGAGTGGTCAAGATCGAGCAGGATGGCGAGCGCTATCGGATCACGGTGGACGGTCGGCCGTATGAGGTGCAAGCGCACCGCCCGGAGCACGGGTCCATCAATCTCAGCATCAACGGTCGGCGACTGCGCGCGTTCGTGGCGCACGATGGGCTGCGCCGGCATGTGGCCCTGGCATCAACAAAACGCTACGTGGTGCAGCAGCCTGATCCGCGCGCCAGGCAACGGCGCCGCGGGCCTGGAGCCGCCGAAGGCGGGCTGGAAGCGGCCATGCCCGGCCAGGTGCTCGACGTTCTCGTGCGACCGGGCGACACCGTCACGCGCGGCCAAACCCTCGTCCTGCTGGAAGCGATGAAGATGGAGCTGCGCATTGCCGCGCCGCTCGATGGGCAGGTGCGCGCGGTGCGCTGCGCGGCCGGCCAGGTCGTTGAACGAGGACAGATACTAATCGAGCTGCAGGCGCTCTAAATTTCGTGCAATTAGGTCTATTTTGTGCTACAATCATGGTCCATTTCATGGCGAATGACTGCCTGTCGCGATTGAAATGGAACCATGCTCAACGTACGACGCGAGTCAAGCCGGGAGGCGGCTGCGTCTGACGTGCGTGCCATTACGATTGGCATTTCAAGGTATTCAGGAGGAGACTCTCAATGTCAAGCACAACGGCTGTGCTAGAACGTCCGGCGCCGGCCCTGGCTCCGGTAAGGCCGGACGTCGTCAATGATTTCTCGATTGTCGTGGCGACCCCCAATGGCTCCGGGAGCCAGACAGCCAACCTTTCGATTATCCGCTCGATTTTCCGTATGGGAATTCCGGTCAACGGTAAGAACCTCTTTCCCTCCAATATCCAGGGCTTGCCCACCTGGTACACGATTCGCATCAGCAAAGATGGTTATGTGGCTCGTCGTGAGGGGACCGAAATTCTGATCGCTTTCAACGACAAGACGGTCGAGCAGGACCTGGCAAACCTGCCAGGGGGCGGCGTTTGTATCTACCCGCTGGACTGGAAATTTGCCCATGATCGCACCGATGTCACGTACTACGGCATTCCGGTCAAGGAATTCGTCAAGGCGTCGGGCGCGGAAGACAAAATCAAAAATTACATTGCCAATATGGTTTATGTCGGCGCCCTGGCGTTTGTGCTGGGAATTGACTTGGAAGAGATCAAGAGCGCTTTGCATACGCATTTCGGCGGCAAAGCCAAGCCGATCAATCTCAATTTCAGCGTCGTCAAGATGGCCTACGATTGGTCAAGGGAGAACCTGACCAAGGCAGATCCTTTCCGCGTCGAGCGCATGGACAAGACGCAGGGCAAGATCATGATCGAAGGCAATATCGCGTCCGCCTTGGGGGCCATTTTTGGCGGCGTCCAGGTCGTGGCCTGGTATCCGATCACGCCGGCCAGCAGTCTTGCGGAGTCGCTGAATGAATACCTGCCGCAAATGCGCCTGGACGAGAACGGCAAACCGACGTTTGCGGTTCTGCAGTGCGAAGATGAAATTGCCGCCATCGGCGTGGCCATTGGCGCGGGCTGGGCCGGGACGCGCAGCATGACGTCCACCTCTGGGCCTGGTCTCTCGTTGATGACCGAGTATGCCGGCATGGGCTTTTTTGCCGAAGTGCCGGTGGTCATCTGGGACGTGCAGCGCATGGGGCCAAGCACTGGCCTGCCCACGCGCGTCGCGCAAGGCGATGTGCTGATGGCCTACACGATGGGCCATGGCGATACGCGCCACGTGGTGCTCTTGCCTGGCTCAGTCTCTGAGTGTTTTGAATTCGGCATGCAGGCCTTTGACCTGGCTGAGCGGCTGCAAACGCCGATTTTTGTATTGAGCGACCTGGACCTCGGCATGAATTTGTGGATGAGTGAGCCGTTCGCTTATCCAGAAAAACCACTCGACCGCGGCAAGGTGTTGACGGCTGAGGATATTCAGCGCCTCGGCTCCTGGGCGCGCTTCGAGGATGTGGACGGCGACGGCATCGGGTACCGTACGCTGCCTGGCACGAACGACTACCGCGCGGCGTACTTCACGCGCGGCACGGGTCATAATGCCAAGGCCGTCTACAGCGAGCGGCCGGAGGACTGGGAGCAGAACATGGCCCGCCTCTACAAGAAGCACTATACCGCCAGCACGCTGACGCCCAAGCCGGTGGTGGATGACGCGGCCGCCACCCCGATCGGCATCATTTCGTATGGTTCGGCCGATCCGGCCGTCCTGGAGGCGCGCGATCGCTTGCGCAAACTGGGCATCGAAACGAACTACCTGCGCATGCGCGCGCTGCCGATTGATGAAACGCTGCGCGAGTTCGTCGCCCGGCACGATCGCATCTACGTCGTCGAGCTGAACTTCGAAGGGCAGATGGCGGAGATTCTAAGTATGGAGCTGCCGCAGCAGGCACCCAAACTGCGCAAGCTCAACAAATGCGACGGCCTGCCGTTGACCCCGCGCTTTGTCACCGAGTCCATTCTGAAGCAGGAGCGATAACATCATGGCAACTCCACTTCCTACCGCCACGACGGCCGCCGGTTCGAATACCACCGCCAAGACGAATGGCAATCTCAAACTGAACCTGATTGGCCTGGAACTGAAAGATTACGACGGCTCGCCCTCCACGCTGTGCGTTGGCTGCGGCCATAACTCCATCTCCAACCAGATCGTGCGCGTCGCGTATGAGATGGCGCTGCGCCCGCATGAGGTGATCAAGCTGAGCGGCATCGGTTGCTCGAGCAAGTCGCCGGCTTATTTTTTGAACCGTTCGCACGGCTTCAATTCCCTCCACGGTCGCATGCCCTCGATTGCCACCGGCGCCTGCCTGGCCAATCACACCCTGCGCGCGATTGGCGTCAGCGGCGACGGCGATACCGGCAGCATCGGCATTGGCCAGTTCAAACACCTGGTGCGCCGCAACGTGCCGATGGTGTACATCATCGAGAACAACGGCGTCTACGGCCTGACCAAGGGCCAGTTCTCGCCGACAGCCGACGTGGGGCAAGTGCTCAAGTATGCTGGCACGAACGAATTCCGGCCGGTTGACCTGTGCATGGAGGCGCTCATCCTGGGCTGCGGCTTCGTGGCGCGCTCCTTCGCCGGCGACGCCAAGCAGGTGCGCGAACTGCTCAAGGCCGCGTTGAGCTACCACGGCACGGCCGTGATTGACATCATCAGCCCCTGCGTCACCTTCAACGACCATGACGATTCGACCAAGTCCTACGCCTACGGTCGCACGCACGAAGAGCCGCTGCACGAGGTGACGTACATCCCGGCGTACCAGGAAATCACCGTGGATTATGAGCCGGGCGCCGCGGTGGACGTTGAGATGCACGACGGATCGCACGTGCGGCTGAAGAAGCTGGACAGCAACTACGATGCGACCGACTGGATGCAGGCGGTGCAAGTGCTGCGGGAGGCTGAAGCCACCCAGCAGATCATCACCGGCCTGATTCACATCAACCCAAACCAGCCTACGCTGCCGGACCTGATGCACATCGCGGATCAGGAACCACTGGCGTTCATGGCAAACGACAAGCTGCGCCCTTCACGTGATCATCTCGCCGCCTTGATGCGCGAGATGGCGTAGGTCGTTCACGCAGAAGCACCTGCAAGCTCGCGGGCTTGCAGGTGCTTTTTTAATCGGGCGCCGCCAGAAAGATAAGTTCATTCGTCATGTCCCGTTTCGATCCTGCGCGGCTGCGCAGTTTGTTGACAGGTCTGTGCATCATCGTGCTGGCGGCCGCTTGCTCCGCCGCTCCCACCCCGCCGCCTGGACCCAACGCCATCGCGGTTCCGAATGTTCTCGCCGTGGAGACCTTTCTGGCCGACATGGCGCAGCATGTCGCGGGTGAACGGCTGAGGGTGCAGGCGCTGATGCCCATCGGCGTGGATCCGCACAATTTTGAGCCTGCGCCCGCGGACATTGTCCGGGTCAGCGCCAGCACCGTGCTGATCGTCAACGGCGCCGGGTTCGAGGGCTTTCTGAACCGCCTGCTGCAAAATGCGGGCGGGCAGCGTCTGGTGATCGAGGCCGCCGCCGGCCTGACCAGCCGCGCGGCGGTATCCGAATCCGGCGCAGCGCAGGATCATCCCGAAGGCGATCCCCATTTCTGGCTTGATCCCATCCTCGCCGTTCACTACGTGGAAAACATCCGCGACGGGCTGAGTCAAGCTGACGCGGCCGGCGCGTCCGTGTATGCGGCCAACGCCGCGGCTTACATCGCTGATTTGCAGGCCTTGGACGCCTGGATCCGCGATCAGGTCAGCCAGGCGCCGCCGGCGGCGCGGCAGCTGGTGACAAACCACGAAAGCCTTGGCTATTTCGCCGATCGCTACGGTTTCCAGGTCATCGGCGCGATCATTCCGAGCGTCAGCACCGGCGCCGCGCCATCAGCGCAGCAGCTCGCCGGCCTGATTGACCATATCAGAGCCACGGGCGCGCGCGCCATTTTCTTGGAAGCTGGCGCCAATCCGCAGTTGGCCGATCAAGTGGCAGCCGAAACCGGCGTGCGGGTCGTCACTGGCCTCCTCACCCATTCGCTCAGCGCGGCCGGCGGCGAAGGCGCCACCTACATCGAGATGATGAAGTTCAACACGCGCACCATCGTGGCGGCGCTAAAACAGTGATGGTGGCATGGTTGATAGAAATGAGGCACACGTGATGGATTCGGGCTTACCCGCCTCTGTGAGCGACCGCACCCGGCTTGATGCCGCTGCGGACTTCGGCGAGCTCAGTCGAGCCGCCGGCCCCGCGGCGCGTCGCCTCGACGCGCCCGCGCGCCTGGATGTGGATGACATCACGGTTGGTTACAACGGCCGGCCGGCCTTGCAAGGATTGACCTTTCAGATACCACACGGCGCCCAGGTGGCCGTGGTCGGGCCGAACGGCGCGGGCAAGTCCACCCTCTTCAAGGCGCTGGTGGGCCTGCTGCCGCTGCGCAGTGGGCGCATCTTGATCCACGGCCAGGCCCTGGGCATGCACCAGGACTGTGTCGCCTATGTGCCGCAGCGCGAAGCCGTGGACTGGCGCTTTCCAGTCACGGTGGCAGACGTGGTGATGATGGGGCGCTACGGCCGCCAAGGCTGGCTGCGCCGCCCCAACGCGGCCGATCGCTCTGCGGTGACGCGCGCCCTGGACGCAATGGGCATTCTGCCCCTGGCGCAGCGCGCCATCGGCGAGCTGTCCGGCGGCCAGCAGCAGCGCGTCTTCCTGGCGCGGGCGCTGGCCCAGGAGCCGCACATCCTGTTGATGGATGAACCGTTCACCGGCGTGGATGCGGCGACGCAGGAATCTACCCTCGCCCTGCTCGATCGCCTGCGCGCACAGCAGGTGACGGTGCTGATTTCGACGCACGATTTGGCCCTGGCTGCCAACCGCTTTGGCTATGTCATGCTCCTCAACCGGCGCTTGATTGCCTTCGGCCCGCCGGCGCTCGTTTTCACCACGCAGCGCCTGGCCGAGGCCTTTGGCGGCCAGGTTCTCATGCTGCCGGAAGGGGTGGCCGTGGTAGACCATTGCTGCCCGGACGATGAGCCTGAAACGCACGCGGTCACGCCATCCGCCGGCCTGTTGCCGACCGCGCCCGCGGCCGGCTTGCGCGCAGAGCGAGAAGCACGATGATCGAATGGCTCTTAACGCCGCTGGCCTACGGATTCATGCAGCGGGGCCTGCTGGCGGCGGTCATGGTGGGCATCCTGTGCGCGGTGATAGGCTGTTATGTCGTGCTGCGCTCGATGGCGTTCCTGGGCGACGCCATGGCGCACGCCATTCTGCCTGGCGTCGCCGTGGCCTATTTAGTGCAAGGCAATTTGATTGTGGGCGCGCTGGTCGCGGCTGTGCTGGTGGCCTTGGGCATCGGGCTGTTCTCACGGCAGGGAACCCTCAAAGAGGATACGGCCATCGGCATTCTGTTCGCGGCCGCGCTCTCGCTGGGCGTGGTGCTCATCAGTTCGATCAAGACCTACGCCGTGGATTTGACCCATATTCTCTTTGGCAACGTGCTGGGCGTCAACACGGGCGATCTGTGGTTGACGGCGGGGCTGGGAATCGTCATCTTGGGCGCCGTCGTGCTGCTCTATCGCCCCTTTCTGATCATCTCGTTTGATCCTGTGCTGGCGGCGACGCTGCGCCTGCCCGCCGAACTCCTGCGCAACGTGATGTTGATCCTGCTGGCGCTGACGGTCGTGGTTTCCATGCAAACCGTCGGCGTCGGTCTGGTCGCGGCCATGCTGGTCACGCCGGCCGCTTCGGCCTTTCTGCTGACCAAGCGCCTCTCCACGATGATGATCATCGCGGCCGCGATTGGCGCCTTCTCCAGCCTGGCCGGTCTTTACCTCAGCTACTACCTGAACGTCGCCTCCGGTGCGGCCATCATCCTGGCCGCGACGGCGGTCTTTGTCCTGGTCTTCCTCTTTGCCCCGCAGCGCGGCCTCGCCTGGTCATTCATGCGTCGCGCGGCGTAAGACCACCTGGGTTTTCATGCAGCCAGACTCCGGCCGATGGCAGCAACCAATAGGCACGCCCATTCGTTATGGGAACAGGAAACGATCTGTCTGCCAGGAGACGCCATGAAAAGGTATTACCCATGGGTGCGCTTGTTGTGGGTTGTGACAGCCGGCTTTGTCTTGCTCGCCGGCGGTTGGTACAGCCTTGTGGGCTGGCATTACCGCAAGAGTATCGTGCCCCTGGCGCAAGCGCCGACCGAACGCGTGGCGATTGTTTTCGGCGCGCTGGTCTATCCGAGCGGCCGCCTCAGCCCCATGTTACATGACCGCGTTGAAACGGCCGTGCAGTTGTACCATGCCGGTAAAGTCGAGAAGCTGATCTTGAGTGGAGACAACCGTTTCGTGGATTACGATGAACCAGGCGCGATGATGGCCTATGCACAGTCGCGTGGGGTGCCGCTGAGCGCCATGCAGCCTGACTACGGCGGCCGACGCACGTATGACACCTGCTACCGAGCGAAGGCCATTTTTGGCCTGACGTCAGCCATTCTCGTCACCCAGGACTTTCATCTGCCGCGCGCGCTGTTCACCTGCCAGGAGCTGGGGGTGCGTGCGATCGGCGTGGCCGCCGACCTGCAGCCCTATGGTCAGCACGCGCTCGCCTGGTCAACCCTGCGCGAGGCGCCGGCCCGCCTCACCGCGCTGCTCGACGTTATTCGTCGTCAGCCGCCGCCGGTGATGGGCGAACCGATCGCGGTGTTTCAGCCGCCTACGTAATGAGCGGCTGCGCCGTGGCCGCGGCCACATTGAGTTCGCGCAAGAAGCGCTTCCGCAGCTCGTCCTCCACACGCTCCGGGTCATTGTCATAGCGAATGCGGCCGCCGGCCATATGCGCATGACCGCCTGTGCCGCCCATTTCGCCCACCACCTGGCGCACCATGCGCGCCGCGTTGGCCTCTGGCACCTGTGTGCGCACGGCCATCACCACATGGCTGTTGTAACGCCCCCAGCAAATGACCCAATCCGTGCCTTCCAGCCGAGCCAGGATGTCGGCCATCTCTGCGGCCATATCTGGGCGCTCCATCTGTCCGAGACTGGCGAGCGCCACGCGGTCATACAAAACGGTTCGCGCCAGGGTGTCGTTGAACGCCTTGAAGTAGCTGCGCGGCACGCGTGCCTGCTCGATCTTTGCCAGCAGCTTGGGATCCATCAGGGCCAACAAAATCATGTACGCCCACGCGTCGCAGTCGCCGGCGTCGCGGGCCAGGCCGCGCGTGTCCGTCTTGATGCCGTAGAAGAGGGCGGTTGCCAGTTGGCTGTGGGGCTGCAGCTCAGCCGCCACCAGGTACTCGGTCAGAATGGTGGAAGTGGCCCCGTAGCAAGGGCGCACATCGCGGTAGCGCGCCCGCTGCGGCGCGCGGCGCAGCTGATGATGGTCGAACACAGCAACCACCGGCAGATCAGGCGGGCGCGCATGGTTGGAAGCGCCGACCTGCGTGTCAATCAACGCGATGGCGTCGGCATCGCTCCAGTTGATCTTGTCCACCTGGGTTAGTTGGATATCCAGGCTCGATACCAGGGCGCGGTTTTCGGCGCGCCCAATGATGCCGCCGTAGACGATGCTGGGATTCCTATTCAGCCGGGCGTTGAGCAGGGTTTGCAAGGCCCAGGCGCTCGCCAATGCATCAGGGTCCGGGTCATTGTGGGTGAGGATGACCAGCCGCTGACTGCTGCCGCATGCGTTGAGCAGCCGCTGCAAACGACGCTGGCCGTGCAGCATGTCGAAGACGGGCAGCGTTTGTCCGCTGAACGGCATGGCAAAACGCGGCGTTTCTGGCGAGTCGGTTGCAGATGTCATCGCATGACCTCGACCCACGCTGCTTCACTGATGCCGTTGCTATCCAACGGAATATGCACCATTCCATCCGCCTGCATCAAGGTGTAGATCAGGTTGGATTTGCCAAATACCGGCACGGCCCAGCGCTCCTCGCCGCGCTGCTCCAGGCGCACCTGCACATAATCCTCGCGCCCGGTCACCGAGGCGATGGGGCGCGCCAGCCGGGCCATGACGAAACGCGGCAGGAGTTCTTCTTCGCCCTGAAACAGGCGCAGCGTCGGCGCCACCACCAGGTCGAAAATGACCATCGCGCTGACCGGATTGCCCGGCAGTCCGAAGACCGGCTTGCCGTCGCACACAGCCAGGATGGTGGGTTTGCCGGGGCGCACGCTGAGGCCATGCACCAAAACACCGGGCTGACCTAACGCGGCGACCACCTCGGCCGTCATGTCCCGCACGCTGACTGAGCTGCCGGCGGAGATCACAACCACGTCAGCCTGGGCAAATGCCTGGTGGGCCAGGGCCAGCAACATTTCTCGCCGGTCAGGCGCAATCCCCATCAGGACTGGTTCCGCGCCCGCGCGGCGGGTCAGCGCGGCCAGGGTGTAGCTATTGATGTCTCGAACCTGGCCGGGGCCGGGCGTCTGCGACGGCGGCACCACTTCATCACCCTGCGAAAGGATCGCCACCCGCGGCGGCCGCGCAACCAGGACCTGCGTGATGCCCAGGGCGAGCAGCCCGCCCAGGTCAGCGGGGCGCAGGCGGCGGCCGGCGGTCAGAACCACGGCGCCTTCGCGCACATCTTCGCCAATCTGGATGACATTCTGACCAGGCGCCACGGGACGCAAAACCTCAATCGTGTGCGGAAACGCCGGCGCTGCGTCCTGGGGCGCGTGCGCGGCGGGGACGACCTCGGTCTGTTCGACCATGACCACGGCGTCCGCGCCGGGCGGGATCATGCCGCCGGTGTGAACGATGGTGCAGGCGCCGGGGGTGATGGGCAGGTTGGCGGCCTGCCCCATGGCTGTCTCCCCGATAACGGTCAAATAGGCGGGCAGGCTGGTCGAGGCGCCAAAGGTGTCGGACGCGACCACAGCGTAGCCGTCTACGGTGGAACGAGCGAAGCTTGGCAAATCGTGCGGCGCGCGGATTGTCGCGGCCAGGACGCGGTCCAACGCCCCGGTGACCTCAACGGTTTCGGTCGTGATGTGAATCGGCAGATGCTGGCGGAAGATCTGCCAGGCGGCGGTTGGTGTATGGACGTTGTACAGTGCTGGCATGACTTCTTTCGCTCAGAAACCGGGCTTCGGCCAGAAACCCGGTTTCTTTTTGCTTATCCTTAGCGGTTGCCGTTGCCGGCTGCGGCCGCGAGCACAATCAGGCCGAGAATCAGAATCATCGCGACGAGGAAGAGCAAGACCGCAGGCAGCAACACTGCCACGAGCGCGCGACCCCACTGGGTCTCCTCGCCCATGACCAGGCCATCGGCGCCCACGCGCTGCTGCACCCACCCCAGGCTGACGGCCGTGGCTTTGGTGTAGATCAGCCAACCCCAAACTGCGGCGACGATCCCCAGCAAGCCGCCCAGGCAGGGCACAGGCGCCAGGAACGTCAGCAGTTGGGGGACACTGTAGAGCGGCGTGGTCGTCAGAAAGTCGCGCAGGCTGCCTTTGGCGCCCAACAGCAGCCGCGCCAGGAGCAGCACCCAGATGCCGTAGCTGAGCCAGGCGCCGAGACGCACAAACGGGGACGAGAGCCAATGTCCCAGGGCTTCCAGGAAGCGGCCCACAGGCCGCGGCAGCGTGGTCGGCAGGCCCATGATGCCTTCGGCAATGCTAAGCCCGCTTTCGAATTGCTGGCGCACCATCGCCACTGCTTCCGGCGGGATGTTGCCGGCGTTCTGCATTTGATCGAGCGCCTGGTTCAAGCTGTCGCGCACAGTCTGCATGTCCGCAACCGGATTGCGCACTATCTGCCATAAGAAGCTGATGCTGCCCGCGATCAGGGTGACCACGATGAGCAACCCAATGGCATAGCGCATGCCATCCACACTATCACGGAAGCGCAAGAATGCGCTGGTTTTGAGCGTCAGGATATCGCCGAGCAGAGCGCCCCATTTGACATTGCGAAAGTCGCGGTCGCTGACGCTGTTGAGATCGGTTGTCATTGTGCTATCCCTCCGGCCACCAGGCCAGCGATCAACGTGCTGAAGACGAAGCCGAGCACGATGATGACGATGCCAAAGAGAATACCCGGCAGCAGCGTCGCTGCCACGGCGCGCTGCCAGCTCAACCCGTGCACCGTTTTCAACGCGGTGTAGCGACAGAGCATCTGCCAGGTGCCGATGACGCCCCCCACCACCACGAACGGAATCACGGTGACCAGGCTCAAGAGCTGCGGCGCTTCGGCCAGGGCGGTGGCGCCCAGGGTCTGGGTCAGCGTGCCCTTGCCGCCCAGCAGCCGCGCCGCGAAATGGGCGACGACGCCCCAAATCAGCCACAGCAGAATCATCTCGACCGGGAAGAGCACAATGTTCAGCGCCGCGTTGCCGACATCGGGGTAGCCAGCCAGGCGCGGGAAGATCTGCCAGCCCAGGTCATAGAACCGATTGAACATGTCGAGCGCCTGCTGTCCGCCAGCCTGCACCATTTGACCAAACCACGGCATGTTACGCAAACCGTCCAGTACGGTCTGCTTCATCGCTTGCAGGTCTGGCGTGGCCGTCCGCGCGAGCGCAGTGCCCACCAAGCCTACCAGGGCGACGGCGACGCTGATGATGACGACAATGAATAGGCCTTCGACGAATGGATTATCATCATCGCGCATGTCCTCGTACACGTCTTGTTCGAGGAACAGCGCCCGCCACGCCCAATTGAACGAGCGTCTAACGAATGGCATTACATCCTCCTCATCCGAATTGCAAACAGGTGATCGAAACGAGCGGCCGATCCAGTCACGATTGGATCATGCAGCAGGGAGCAGGCTGCGGGGGCGCGAGGAAGGGCTGCGATGCCTCAACCTCGATCCGCAGACGGTACAGAAAAAGTATAGCACAAGCTGGCAGCCCGCGCAATCAAAACCCAAATTCCATCTCATGCCCCACGCGATCACCAATCTCTGTTCTTCGCTCTCTGGTATCCCGTCTCCGGTCTCCGAGCTCAGCCCCAGGGAGACTGGCGGCCTGCGTCAACGAGATGCGGGGCTGGTGCGCAGATCGTAACCCCACCGCAAGTTGCTGACCGCACGTTCCACGCCGGCGCGCGCCAGCTCCAGCAGGAAGGGGTGGCTGAGATCGGCCGGCGCTTGCAGGCTGGCAGCCAGGTGACGCGCCAGCGCGGCCGTGCTCAAGTCGCCGGCGAACGCCAACCAGGGCACCATCGCCAGCAGGCGGCGCCGATAGGCGATCAAGCTGGTGGGGCTGAAGTCGCGCGTAACCAACTCCTGCACGAGCATGTCAACCGTAGGAAAGGCCGGGCGGCGGCTGTCCAGCAGGCGCTCGGCCAGGTCATACGCAGCCTCGGAGTGAACAAACCAGGAGCTGAAAGCTCGATGATCGAGCAGCGCCCGCGACTGTTGGCGCAGATTGGCGATCGCCAGATCGCCGGCCAAGGGGGGAAGATCAGGCAACGGGGGCGCCGTGGGTTCGCCAAACTGCCAGATCAACGGGTTGAGCAGTCGGAATTCGTGAGCGACGGGGGCCTGGTGTTCGTAATTGAGCTGGACCGCGGCCGCCACCAGGCTGCGGCCATAGTCGAAGGGGGCTTCGAGCAGACGCAGGGGCTGGTCGCTGCGGGGAATGAGCAATTCGCAGAAAGTGCCCGCCAGGTGCGGCCCGGGAATACGCACCTCGGGCAAACTGGCGTTGGCAAAGGAAAGGCGGATGCCTGCCGCGTCGCCCAGCAGCACGCCCAGGAAGGTCACCTCGCCTGGTTTGTAGAGGCTGATGACGGGTGTGCGCGTCGGGGCCACAAACCACACGGCGCGATAACCGTCGCCGTCAACGCCGCTGACCAGCGCGCGCCAGCCGCGTTCGGGCGGCGGCGGCGACTCAGCGTTCACGCCAGCCAGGGCCAATTTGCGCAGGTTTCGATCAACCAGCGCGCGCGTCGCGGGCGACACCGTGGGCAGCAGGCATCGCAGGCCCACGACGGCCGTGGGCATCCGGATGCGCCCCAGCGCGTTGACGGCCTGCGCCGCCACGACATCCCGACTGTCTTGGGCCAGCAGGCGCAGAAGCACCAGGCGTCCTTCGGGTTCGATGGCATCGAGGCTGTTGATCAGATCGAGCACTACTTCCAGCGGCTGCGACTCGAGCTGCTGCACGTATTCGATGTAGACATATTCCGACTGCTGCGCAGCCACTAACATTTCACGCACCGAATTGAGCATGATGGCGCGTGGGTCGGAGAGCGTGGCGTAGAGGGTTTCATCGGGCGCCTGGCCCAAGAACCGCTCCAGGATCGTGATCGCGGTGATGCGCACCTGGTCGGGGCTGCGGGTATCCTGCGCCGCGGCGCGCATGGACTCGATGACCGGCGCGCCGGCTGCATGCAGCGACGCGGCCACCTGCCCCAGGCCGCCGCGAATCTGGGGATCGGTCGTGCCCAGCATGGTCAGCAACACAGGCAGCACCTGGTCGCCCATGCGGGCAATGGCGCGGGCGCGGGTGCGCAGATCAAGCTCGCCGTGCGCGGTGCTGAGAGCGAGCAGCGCGGCTTCGATGGCGGCGCGCGCGCGGCGCGCGGCCATCTTCTCCGAAAACGCGTTGGCTATGATGTTGTCTTGATTGGCGACAGCTATAATGTTATCTTGATCGGCCATGGCAATGATCTTGTCTTGATTGGCGGCGGCGGTAATGATGTGGTTGTGATCGGCCAGGGCATGATGTTATCTTGCTTGGAGGCCAGGCTTGGCAACCATTTCGTATGGCGAGCGGGCGCGCCTTGCGCCGATTTCCTCAGGCGGAAAAGTGAAGTCCATTCCCGCATGCAGTATACCATGACCAAAATCGCAAGACCAAAATCTCAACGCCATCGTCCTGCATTCGCATTCCCACGCGGCCAACTCACTCCCGATCTCCGGTCTCCGATCTCCAATCTCTGGTCTCCGATCTCTGGTCTCCAATCCCTAATCTCCTACCCCCGCGGCTGCAAAGATGAAAACGGCCGGGTGATCGAAGAGGCGAAAGGTCAGCTCCGCGCCGCTGTCGTCCCAGGCCCATGGGCCGAGCTGCGGAATGACGCGAAATGTCTTGACGAGGCGATACCCGGTTTCACCGGCGAACAGGCGGCGATAGAAGGCGGCTTGCGCCGGAAAGCGCGCGGCCGCGGCTGTGAAGCGTTCGGCCCAGCTATTGCCTACGATAACATAATCGGTTGTCAGCAAGCTGCCCAGGTAGGCCGCGGTTTGCCCTGGCGACACGGACGGCGCCAGGTAACGCACACTGGTTACGCCGTCAACCTCGTAGGGATTCCAGACCCGCCAGTTGTAACCAGTCAAACCGTACTCGCTCTCTGCTTTGTGCAGCAGCAGCCCTTCGTCTTTTTCCACCAGGATGGACGCGCCGGCCGGCGCTTGCTGCTGAATCCAACTGACCGCTTGCAGACGCACATCGGGTGGGCGATAGATCTGCACGTAGGCCAGGGTATGCAGCAGCCCCGCGGCCGCGATCATCAACGCCAGGGCACGGCCGCTCATCGTCTGCCAGCTCAGTTTCGGCGCTCCAGGCCGCCATCCAGCCCACAAGTCGGCCAGCAGGCGGCCGCCCAGGATGCACAATGGCGGCGCGAGGGGCAGCGCGTAGCGTATGAACTTGGCGTATGCGCCGCCGGCCACGACCGTATAGGCCAACAGCCAGGTCAGGACATAGGCGTCGGCAAACCAGGCAGGTGGGCGCTCCGATTCTGGAGGGGCGATTGCGTGTGATTTTACCACGGCGGGCCGCCCGCGTCGCGCTTGCCACAGCCGCCAGAACCCGCCGCCGACTGCCGCCAGGCTCAGCGCGGTGAGCGGCAGACCGAATCCGTAGCGCAGCCAGTTAGTCAGCGCGTAGAGAAAACGCGGTGTGCCGTCGAATTGGGCGGTATACAGCACGGGCAAGCTGCCGGCCACGACCAGGCTTTGCGTGCGTACGCTGTCGTTACGATCGAGATCGAAATAGGTGGCTGGATTGAGCACGGCGTAGGGGTTGAGCGCCAGCCAAAGGCCCACCACCACCAGTCCGCACAGGAGCAGTTGCGGAATTCCCCAACTGGCTGGGCGGTTGAACTGGCGGCGCGTCTGCGCCAGGTGCGCCGCCAGAACCGGCGCGGCCAGCAGCCCGGCGCCGATTTTGACCGACATGGCCAACGCCACGGCGGCGCCGGTCAACGCATAGTCGCGCCAGGCGCCTCGCCGCGCCAGCCGTTCACCCAGCAGCAGCGTCCACATCATCAGCGCGACCAGCAGCGAATCCACCGTGCCAAAATGCGCCTCGCGCACCGGCAGCAGGCAAATCGCCAGCAGCAGGCCGCTCCCCAGCGCGACGCGGCGGCCGGCAGCCTCGTTCGCCGGATGGGGATACAGCCGGCCGGCGAGCGCCATAGTCAAGCCGACGGTCGCTGTGCTGGACAGGGCAGCCAACAAACGTCCGATGTAGAGCATGGGCGCGGAATCGAACGGCGTCGCAATCAGCGTCTTGAGCCAGGCCAGCGCCTGGTCCGCCAGCACGGTGCTCAGCGCCAACAGGTACAACGGCAGTGCGCCGTAGGACGATGCCTGTGGATCGAGTGAGCCGGTCTGCGCAAAACGCTGCGTCAACTGGCTCGCCAGGTAGATCACGTGCGACTCGTCCACGTTGAAGCTGTGCGGAAAGCCCCATGTCAACCCGACCACGCGTAAGAACAGCGCCAGCAGCAGCACACCGCCCGCCAAAACTGGAAAGCGCGCAGCCCTCATTGATTTGAGCAAGCGCCGCAGATGAACACGGATCGCCACGGATTACCTGTTTTCATTCCTGGTTGCGCGCCGCGCATGGGTAATTGATCTGAATATGCGCCAAACGAACTTCTTCACAACTCGCCGCGCTTGAACGCGGCAATGATGCCCTCGGCCGTACGCGTCGCCAGCGCGGAGATCGTCAGCGCCGGGTTGACGCCCGCGCCGGTGACGAAGGGGCTGCTATCGCCGATGAACAAATTGGGCACATCGTGCGTGCGACACCAGGGGTCCACCACGGACGTGCGCGGATCGCTGCCCATGCGGCAGGTGCCCAGGTAGTGCGACGATCCGCCCGGCCGGTATTCAGGCTCCCAAATTTCTCGCGCGCCGGCGGCCTGCAGGACCTCATCGAAACGCCGACGAATCGCTTTGAGCATCTCCTGATCGTTGGCGCGCGGCTCATTGAGGATGCGCGGCGCAGGCAGGCCGTACAGGTCTTTGACGTTCGGGTCCAGACTGACTTCGTTGCGCAGGTCTGGCAGTTGATCGCCCACCGAGGCCAGGCCGACCATGTGGCCGAACAGTTCTTTGACGCGCTGCTTGTGGCCGGCGCCCCACCCTGGCACGCGCTGCGCCACACTGAAGGGCCACTGCCAGCCGTTGTTCACTTCTACGGTGAAGCCACGCGCAAAGTTGTTGCGTTTGTCCGTCGCGTAGAAATCCTGGATCATGCCGCCGGCCGGGATGCCGCGGTAGGTATCCACACGTTCGTCGAACACCGCGTACGTGAAGACAGCCAGGTGTTCCGTGAAGTATTTGCCCACCAGGCCGCTGGAGTTAGCCAGGCCGTTGGGAAAACGAGACGACTGGCTCAGCAACAGGAGGCGCGGGGTCTCGACCGCGTTGCCCGCAATGATGATGGCGCGCGCTTCCACTTCTTGCTGGCGGCGGTCGGCGTCAAAATAGATGACGCTGCGCGCTTTGCCATCCGCCCCCACCGTGATCTCGCGCGCCATGCACTGCGGTCGAATGTCAACGCGGCCCGTGGCTTCGGCTTTGCGTACGTACGTCACGTCAATGCTGCCTTTCGCCCCAATCTTGCAGCCCAGTCGGCACCCGCCGCACTGTACGGACGCCGGCCGGCCGTTCCAGGGACGACTGGGCAGCGCCACGGGCGAGTGAACCATGTGCAGACCCAGGCGATCGGCGCCGCGCTTGATAACCTGGCTGGCGCAGTTGTAGGGGAAGGGCGGCAGCGGAAATGGCCGGCTGCGCGGCGGGTCAAAGGGATTGGCCTCCGCCCCAGACGGCCCCGAGATGCCGATTTCATACTCCACGCGGGTGTAATACGGCTCCAGATCGGCATAGGTCAACGGCCAATCGTCTGCCACCCCATCGGCGCTGCGCACGCGGAAGTCGGACTCATGGAAACGCGGCGACACGCCGACATACACCAGCGTCGAACCGCCCACGCCTTTGGCGCGGCTGTAGTTGAACCAGTCGGCGCCGCCAGAGGTGTACAGATCGCGGCGCGGGTCTTCGGGGTCGAACACACGCGTGGCAGAAACCTCGAAGTCGCGCTCGGTGGTGCGATAGTCCACGTAGGGGTTGAAGCGCTTGCCGGCTTCGAGCACAATGACGCGCAAGCCGGCTTCGCCCAGTTCTTTGGCAAGTACGCCGCCGCCTGCTCCGCAGCCAATGATCACCACATCGGTCATCTCGCGGGCGCGCGGCTGAAAGAAACGCGGTTTCTGAATGAGGTCGCTCATGATGACGCGCAATTCCCCAGGCGCCCCACGTAGCCGCGCGGCATTGGAGGCCCGTCGTAGCCCAGCCAATCCCAACCGACCTGGCTGGTGTAAAACGCCTGCATCACATCGTTGACAAGCTGCGGGAACAGGTTCAACGCCGGGCCGAGACCCTCCCAATCGTGGAAGAGATCTTGCGCCTTGCGTTCTACACGATCCGGCAGCGTTGTCGTCGTGCGGTTGATATTCTGCTGCATCTGGTCCACTGCCTCCAGCAGCGCCTGCTGCTCGGGCCGCGTCAGTTCGACGAAGACCGCGCCATGCATGCGGTGCGCTAACTCATCGAAGGCCAGCAGTCCTGGCGCGTACAGCGCGCGGCGGTGAGCCGAAGTGGCTATTAGCCGATCCACGATGTCAACCACCTGCGCTTCAGGCGCGCCTGGTCCATGGTTGTCCGATGGCGCCAGGTGCGAAGCCAGTGCGCCCAGCAGGACATATTCCTCTTGGGTGAGCCAGGCAATGCCGCCGGTGGGCCGCAGACGCTCGCGCGCGTCAATGATCGCGGCGCGCCCCTGGTTGTCTAGCACCAATTTGCCGCC
The DNA here is from genome assembly GCF_900491745.1 of Candidatus Amarolinea aalborgensis. Lineage (NCBI taxonomy): Bacteria > Bacillati > Chloroflexota > Caldilineae > Caldilineales > Candidatus Amarolineaceae > Candidatus Amarolinea > Candidatus Amarolinea aalborgensis. Next base: position 48,699 of record NZ_UETR01000009.1, read on the forward strand.
GATGCCCGCAGCCGCCAGGCCTAAGGCGCCGCTCACCAACGCGGCGCGTTTCAGAAAGACGCGGCGCGGCATGTCGTTTTGATGATTCACGGTTTCTCCCAGATAACCAAATCGCCGCCGACCGCGGTCGCGTCTCGATAGACCGCTTGCCAGGGCGGGGGCAGCGCCGCTCCCTCTTGCCAGGCTTGCAGCCCGGGCCGGGCAGCCAATTTGCGCGGCGAGGCGATGATGACATCCACGCGCGCGGCGTCTGCATAGTTCAGCACTTGCGCCGGCGATCCATTAGGCATCGGCACATGAATCCCGCCGGCATAGAAAGGAATCTGGCTGTGCACCGACAGGATGCGCAGGCTGCGGCCCGGCGCCTGCTGCGCCAGCCAGGCCCCGGCCCGCTGCTGGTCGCCATCCACTGCGCGCCGACTGCTGACGGTGCTTGCGCGCGGGAGGGAAAGCAGCAAGGCCGCGGCGACCGCCACGGTGAGGACTGTGCGCCCGCGCGCAGGAATCGCCCGCGCCAGCCCTGGGCCGCTTTCCGCGAAGGCCAGGCCGTTGCCAGCCCACGCAGCCAACAGCGGCCACAGGGGGAACAGGTAGCGGGTGTAGACCAGCGGCACCATTGCTACCGTGAGCAGCGCCAGCCCCAGGAAAGAGCCGAGATAGAGGGTGGACGCGCGCCCGGTCGCGCGATCCGCGCCGGTTGGCGATGACGATGGGTCTCTGCGGCCGACGAAGGCAAGGGCGCTGATGATGCCAACCGCCATCGTCGCCAGGAACCAAGGGGAGACCAGGTAAAGCTGCATCTCCTGGCGCACGCGGCGCAGCCCGTCCACCAGTTGGCGCAGGCGGCCGGCGGACCACAACGGCGGCATATCCAGCGCCTGCGGCTGGCTCAACTGCGCGGTGCGCTCGAGGAAAACGCCATAGGGTCGCCCGTCAGCGTCCAGGCCATAGGCCGCATCCACATAACTTTGACCCTGGGCCATGCGCCCGGCAATGACAAAATTAAGGCTGCTCTTGCTTTCAAAAGCGACTCGATCGAGCGTTAAGCTGAGCCACAGGACATAGGGCGCGGCCACCAGGGCAAACGCGCCCAGCAGCGCGACCATCTGCCGGCCCAGGGCGCGTCCATTGCGGCGTGCGGATGGACGCGGCGCGGCCCAACGGCGCAGGCCAAGCCACACCGCGACCAGCGCCAGCGCCAGCGCGCCTTCGACGCGGGTGAGATAGGCCAGCCCCAGGCACAGACCTGCGATCAGCGCGGCCCGGCCTTGACCTGATTGGACGGCTCTCCAGCCCCAGGCTAACCCCAGAACCAGCAGCAGGGCGTACAGCGTCTCGCTCCATTCCAGGCTGCTGTATTCGATCAGCAGCGGCGCGCCGGCGACCAGCAGCGCGGTCCACAGACCTGCGCGGCGATCGAAAAGCCAGGTCGCCAGCAGATAGGCGGCTGGGACCAGCGCAACGCCGGCCAGAAGCGAGATCAGCCGCGCGCTGCCCAGCGCATCGCCGTTCAGCGCGGCGACGAGCGCGATCAGCAGCGGATAGAGCGGCGGAGCAAACGGCTCCACGGCGCCGAGAATGCCGACATAGCCATGACCGGCCAGCAGATTGCGGGCGATTGTAACATACGTCGTACCCTCGGTCAACACGACCGGATGACTGAGAAAGCCGGGCACGCGCAGCAGAGCGCCGGCCAGCGTGATCAAGGCCAATGCGAGCGGTACGGCTATTTGTGGTTGCCTGCTGCGCATCATGCTTGCGGCTCTGCCCCGGGTTCAGGCAAATGGGTGAAGTCGAGCACCGCCTCACGACCGGCATGGCGCCGCGGCAAGCGAAAGCAGAAGGTGGCGCCCTGGCCGTTCACGCCGGGGCTTTCAACCCAGATGCGCCCGCCGTGATGCTCCACGATGTGCTTACAGATCGAAAGGCCGAGGCCCGTGCCCTTGTACAGGCGATTGGAGCCGCCATCTACCTGGTAAAAGCGATCAAAAATACGCTGCTGTTCTTCGGGTGGAATGCCAATGCCTGAATCGCTAATGCGCAGCACGATGGCGTCGGCTTCCTCCTCGCCGTGCACGCGGATGGCGCCGCCGGGCGGGGTGAACTTGATGGCATTGTCCACCAGGTTGGTAACCACTTGTTCGACGCGCATGGGGTCTGCTTCGATAGTGGCAAAACTTGGCGCAACCTGGTTGATGATGTTGACTCTGCCATTGGCGGCCTGGGGGCCAAGTTTGGTCGCCACGTCAGCCACCAGGTCGCCGAGATCAACCTGCTCCATGCGCAGCTTGATTTGACCTGCCTCCATGCGGCTGAACTCCAGCAGGTCGCTAATGAGCCGCTGCAGTTGGTTGGTCTGTTCCTTGACGGTGCCCAGGAAGTCGCGCTGCAGATCGTTGACCGGGCCAGTTTTGCCCATCAGGATGATCTCAACGAAGCCCTTGATGGAATGGAGCGGCGTCTTCAACTCGTGGGAGACCACGCTGAGGAAGTTGGTCTTCATCCGCTCCAACTCCACGCGCGCGGTGATGTCGCGCAAGACGGTTACGACGCCGCGGCGAGCGCCACCTACGCTGGACATCGGAGATGCCAGGGCCTGGTAGGTATGTGCACGGCCATCGCGCGCGGTGATCAGCTCAATTTCGCGCACGATCGGCTGCTGTGTACTGCTGAGCGTTTCTTCGATGACGGACAGCAGTGGGCTGTGCGCCACGAGCGACGAGAGGGGCACGCCGGTGGCGACGTGCAGCACGCCGAAAATGCGCATCGCGACCGGATTCATCAAGAGCAGGCACAAGTGGGGATCCGTCACCAGCACGCCATCGCCAATGCCCACCACGACAGCCTCCAATTCGCTGCTCTTTTCCCAGGCTTCCTGGTAAAGTTGGGCGTTTTCAATCGCGGTGGCGGCAAAGTAGGCGAATGAGAGGCCCAGTTGGCGCTCTGGTTCGCCAAAGTTGACATGGGCGCGGCTGTCGCCCAGGTAGAGCGCGCCAATCGGGCGCTGCCGCGCGAGCAGCGGAATCACCAGGCATGAGCGCATGCCCCAGCGACCGAAGAGCGCTTGTTGGCCCACGGCGCGGCTGGCCGCAGCGTCTCCCACCATGACGGGCTGTTCATTGGTGAGGGCCTCGGCCGTGGCCGGCTCGTCGTTCAGGATGATTTCGAACTGCTCGGCCAGGGCCTGCCCGCCATCTGTCGTGATGCTGCCCATGAGCCGGCGGCCGTCTTGGTCGAGGACGGCGACCGCGCAATGACTCGCGCCGAGTAAGTTGGCCAGGCGTCCCACAATGACTTGCAGCACTTCTTCCATCCGTAACGTGGAGGTGAGCGAGCGCATGACCTCTTGCAGGGTGCGCAGTTCGAGCACGCGCTTGCCCAGGTCCGTGGCCGTACGCTGCAGGACGCTCGTTTTTTGCGCCAGGTCGCTCTCTTGGCGGGCCAGGGCATCATTGAGACTGTGCGCCCGATGCTGCCACTGCGCCACATACCATGTCGCCAGGCTGCCGGCCAGAATCCAACCCCACAGCAGTCCATAGCGTATGAGAAAACTCTGCTCGCGCAGAAAGCCCAGGTTGCCGTGATAATACCACAAAACGAGGATGTACAGTGGGCCAAGCGCGAAGGGCAGCCAGGCGATTTCCTGGCGTATCGCGGGCGCCAACAGAACCGCTTTGAGCGCCAGGAGGCCATACAGGAGATACATGGGGCTGACTACCCCGCCGCTGATGGTGATCAGGTAGCTGATGAAGGCGGCATCCGCGCTGAAACCAAACCACAAGAGCCAGGCGGCGGGGCGAATGTCCGTAATCCAGGTCAGAACGGTGGAGAGCAGCGCCACGAGCGCGTAGAGGAGCCAGGCCAACGACAGACCGCCGCCAAAGGGCGAGAAATCGGCCGTCAGCACGATCACCGCGCCCAGCGCCAGCAGCAGCCAGCGTAGGGGCACCCCAATGAGCCGCTCCTGGCGATAGGCCATGATGAGGTTGGGAGAGTCGAATGCAGCAAGCGTTGTACGTGTGGCCATGGTATCCAAGAAGAATCGGCTCAGCGGGCTGCCGGGAACAGGGGAAAGCGCCAGATGCCCTGATCAGTGGCGGCCAGCAGGTAACTGCCGCGCCGATCGAAGGTGAGTGCATGGACAGCGCCAGGCCGCCGGCCGCGGTCGAGAGGCTGCCAGGAAAAGCCGCGATCATGACTGACCATGATGCCCGCGCCGGCAAGCGCCAGGTAGAGCGTTGCCGGGTCGTCGGCGGTCACCACGAGCGCTTGCGCCTGGACTTCATCCGCCGACGCAGATGGGGCAATTGGCCCCACACCATCCATCGAGTAAGGAATGGCTGCCCAGGAGGCGCCGGCGTCGGTGCTGGCGAATAGGGCGCCCTGCCCCCACGCGTAGAGGTGAGCTGGTTGGGCGGCCGCCTCGGCCAATAACGTCACCGCGCCCGCTGCCAGCCGTTGGCTCTCTTCCCAATGGTCGGCCAGCGGGGATGGCAGGCGCAGAATATAGCCGCCCGCGGTGCCCAGCAGCACCTGTGGCTGCGCGGGGTCAACCACGCCGTCGCTGCGGCCTTCGCTGACGAGGATGACCGTGGCTGGCCCAACCTCGGCGCGCCAGGTGGGCGTTTGCTGCCAAAGGTTGCCCCCATCGAGATTCACGAGCAGACGCTGGTTGTCCGCCAGGTACACCGCGCCCAAAGGCCCCAGCCCCACGACTGGATTCTGATCGCTGCCGGCAAAGCTGCGCATCAGCTGCCAATTGGCTCCGCCATCGGTTGAGCTGTAGAGGCCGGATTGATTGTCCGCGGCCAGCGTCACCAGCACATGACGGCCGTTGTGGGTATCCACGGCCAGGCGATGCAGCTCAGGCGCACCCCACATGCCATTACCGGGGAGCGCCTCATCAATCGAGCGCCACACGGTGCGCTCAGCGTCGCCGCCAGGCGCGCTGGCGCTGGCTTGCATCAGCCCATCGGTGGGCGTCCATGCGTAGTAGAAGAACAACCCGTCAGCAAATCCTGTCGCCACGTGACGCACGCTCTGCTCAGGTAGGCCAACCGTTTGCCATGCAGAACCTGTGGCTGCCAGCTGCATTGCGAGCAGGGGCAAGAAAAACAGGAGTGAACCGAGCATCAGGTAGCGCCACGGCGGCGTTTGATGCAGCAAAGTCATCGGCTTTCTCAACGAATCGGCGTCGGCGTGGGGGGAACCGGCGTGTCGGTGGGGGGAATCGGCGTCGGCGTCGGCGGCACAGGCGTGGCTGTGGGCGGCGGCACGTCCGTTGGCGTGGGGGGCACGGTGGGCGTCGCCGTGCGTGTGGGGGGAATCGGCGTCGGCGTTGCCGTCCGCGTCGGTGGGATCGGCGTCCGCGTGGGCGTGGGGGTGCGCGTCGGCGTAGGGGTTGGAGTGGCCGTAGCCAGCGCCTGCAGCGCGGCCGCTTCACCGCTCTGCGCGGTCGTCTTGTCTTTGACTTCCAGGGCCAGGGCGCGGCGGTAATCTTCAAGCGCGGCCACATACTGCGTGAGCGCCATGTACTGATCGGCGCGGCGCAAATAGATCAGGTAGAGCAGCTGCGCGGTTTGCCCACCGGCATAGGTGTTGCGCGCGTCGTACACCGTGCGCAGGCGTCCTTCAGCCTGGTTCCAATCGCCGACGTTGTAGGAACGCACGCCGTCCAGGTAGTAGCTCGCCAACTGCCGTTCTTCGGTGGCCTGCACATTCTTGGGGCGTAGACTCAGCGCGCGGCCGAAGCTCTCAATGGCCGCCTTGACATTGTCTTCAGAGGCGCCCGCGGCGCTGATGCGCGCCCGGCCTTCGTTGAGATAGCAGTTGAAGAGGTATTCTTGCACGCCTTCGGCGCGAAATGAAGCGTCGAGCGCGCGCACCTGCTCGAACTGCGCCAGGGCTTCGGGGCACTGACCCTGGTCATAGAAGCGCTGCCCGGCATTATAGAAGCCCAAGAGGGTTTGCTGGCGTTTGACCTGCGCGGCCAGGCTCTGCGCGTCGGTGGATTGAGCAGGATCAAGCGCCAGCAGTTGGTCCAGATAGCCGGCGGCGGCGTCCCATTGTTCGGCGGCGATGGCGGCCTTGGCCTGTGCATAGAGCTGCGCCAGGGTGCGCAGGCGCGTCGCACGATCACGCTCCGCTTGCGCTTGCAGATTGCCCGGCGCCAATTGCAAAATGGCTTCGAAATCACGGATGGCGCCGTCGTAGTCGCCCGCGCTGAGCAGTGCAATGCCGCGATTGTACAGCACGGACATCTGCTGCTGTTTGCCGTTGAACCAACTGTCCCGTATGCCGCCGGGAATGAAGAACGCGACCAGCAGAACCACGATCGCCGCGGCCAGCGCGATCAGCAGCCAGCGCCGCCGCGCGGACTGCGCCGCGCTGTGGGGTTTGGCGGCAGGAGCGGCATCGGCGACGCTGCCGGCGGCGGCGCCCGATTCCATGGACTCCAGCTGCAGGAACCAACGTACTTCGTCCAGCAACTCGTCGAGGCCCTGGCGCGCCGGCTGCATTTTTTTGAGGCGCGTAAAATGCTCCAGCGCCAGTCGCCATTCGCGACGCTGATAGTGTTCCATGCCCTGGGCATGCAGCTGCTCAAGGTCTGCCGATGATACGGCCATAACCACCACTTGTCCTTACACTCACTGTCGCCGCCCGGCCTGCGGGAGATACATCGTGCGCCGCACCGGCGTCGTGATTCTCACGCTGTCCAGGTAGGTGTAGGTGTTGTAGTACCCATCTTGCCGGTTGAAGTTGCCAAACCAGAGTCTGATCGTCTGCCCGGCATACGGGGCGAGATCAAAGCTGGCGAATTTCCAGCCCAGGTCAACCACGGGTTTGTCAGGCCCCACCAGGTTCAAATTGTTGTTTCCATCCTGCAGCAGCCGTGTGATAGTGACGCCCGTGCTGCTCAAGATGTAAACCTCGAACGAATCATAGTATTTTTGGCGGCCCGGGTGGTACACCACGTCATAGGTGAAAACGCGGTACCAAAAGGACAGGCGCATTTGCGGCCATTCGGACAGCAGCGGAACGGTCACCGTTTGACTGACTGCGCCGCTGCCAACGGGCACGACCGGGTTGGGATAGCCGCGACCGTAGGCGGGACTGCCCAGCAAGGCGCTGTACGCGCCTGTGCCCGCGGGCGCAGGCGCAGGCGGAGGCGCCAGGCTGGTTGGCAGTGCGCCTGCGGTTTGCCAACCGCCGAAACTGCCAGTTTCAAACTCGCCGTTGTTGACGCCGTTGATATAAGTGGCGCTGTCGCCATTTCCGCCGCTGTACGCGCCCACATTCCCGGCCGCGTCGCGCGCGCGTACGCGCACGTAGGTGGTTTGTCCCACCTGGCCTGTCACCTGGATAGAGGTGGATTGGGTGTTGGTCGCCACGGTGGTCCACACGCCGTTACGTCCGGTTCGCGTCTGCACATCATAGCCAGTCACCCCGGAACCTGGGCGGTCGCGGCCGCTCCAGCGCAAGGTGAAGGTTGACGTGACCTGGAAAGGCGCCAGAGCTTCAATGCGCGCGGTGGGGGCAGTAGCGTCTATGTTGAGGATACGCTGCTGCAGCGATTCGACGTTGCCAGCGATGTCGGACGAGCGATACTCGATGGTGTGTCGCCCATCATAGCCCAGGGTGAACTGCGTGCCTGTGATCCACGCGCCGCCGTTGATGCGATACTGGGTCAGAGCTGCGCCAGAGCCGGCGTCAGCTGGCGTCAGCGTCACGACGACCGGGCTGACATACCAGCCGTTGCTGCCGGCTGTGCCGGCGGCGCGAAAAGCAGTGACCGGCGGAGTGCCGTCGTAGCGGGCCGCGTTCTCCAGCCGCACATGCTGATGGTGATCCACGTTGCCAGCGAAATCTTCTAGCCAGACATACAACGTGTGTTGGCCTTCGCTGGCAACCTGGAGACCCGTGGCAAAGCCCACGCCAGCGATGAATGCGCCGTCATACGGCCCAACGGGGGCCAGATCAAACTTGTAGTGAATGCCGGCGATGCCCGAAAGATCAGGCGGGCTGATCCAGGATACGGAAAAGCTGTTCAAATGACTCCAGCCTTCGGGGCTAACCGACACCTGCAGCGGCGGACCTGGCGCCACCGGGTCAATACGAACGGTCTGCACATGCGGAGACTCGACATTGTTGGCGAGATCGGTCGAGAGATAGGTCAGGGTGTGCTTGTCTGCCCCGCTGATGAGGGCGGTGGTGCCGGTTTGCCAGGCGCTGGTATCGACGCGGAAGAGGGTGCTGCCCACGCCAGCCAGGGTGTCGGTGGCGGTCAGCGTGACCGTAACGGGGCTGATATACCAGCCGTTGTTGCCCATGAAGCCATTGAGCGCAGCTTGTGTCTGCGGCGCGGTGGCATCATAGCGGAAGGCGTTGGCCACGCGCACGGCTCGACGATAGTCTACATTGCCCGCGCCGTCGCGCAACCAGAGATACAAATCATAGCTGCCTTCGGCCGGCACGGAAATGTTGTCTACCACTTGCATCTCGCGGAAGATGCCATCCTGATTCGCAGTGGGCGGCGCGCCCAGCTTGTAATAGGCGCCGGCGATGCCTGAGCGGTCGTTGGGTTTGCTCCAGATGAAGCTAAAGCTGTTATCACGCGTCCACGAGGCTGGCGCGGTCTGCGGCGGGGCTGGTGTGCCAGGCGCCTGCGTGTCAATCTTGAGCGTGACCGGGAAGGGCGTTTCTACGTTGCCGGCAGCATCCACGGAATAAAACTCAATGACGTGCTCGCCTTCCTGGTTGAGCACGAACTGCGTGCTGGTCTGCCAGTTGGCTCCGTCAATGCGATAGAAGGTGTTGGCGATGCCTGAGGTGAGATCGAGCGGAACCAGGGTAATCGTCACGACGGATCGGTACCAACCGTTGTCGCCAAGAATGGCGCGCGGGTCGGGCTGATAGGAGGTTGAGGGTGCGGTTTGGTCAAGGGGCACGCGCAACGCCTGCGCCGCCTCCACGTTGCCGGCCTGGTCAACGGCCTGGAATTCGAGGCGATAGTCGCCATCGGTATCCAGTACGATCTCGGTGCCCGTGATCCAGGCGCCGCTGTTGACTCGATAGCGTATGCCAGCCAAACCGCTCAGATCATCGGCGGCGGTCAGTTCAACCGTGACCGGCTGTAAATACCAACCGCCGGCGCCGGGCGCGCCGCTGATGGCGGCCTGGCTGGTCGGCGCCAGGTTGTCAATGCGAATGCTGAGGGTGCGAGTCACTTCCTGGTTGCCCGCGCGATCCACGGCGGCATAGCGCAGTGCGTAGATGCCGGACATCGGAATGCTGAAGCTGGTGCTGGTTTGCACAGGCTGACTGTTGATCTGATGGTAGATGGCCTGTACGCCGGAGCCAGGATCCGGGTCGAGTGCGCTCAGGCTGACGTCAACCCCGCTGCGATACCAGCCGTTCGTCCCGCTGGCGCCGCTCAGTTCCACACTGCTGATCGGCGCGCTGCCGTCATACCAGAAAGCGTTGAGGAGCGCATTGCGCTGCGCCGCGTTGATGTTGCCGGCGCGATCCTTGAGCCAAAGGTAGATGCTGTGCTTGCCGTCGCCGGGCGCCGCCAGGTTGCGGATAATCGGCAGGGCCGTTTGCACGAAAATGCCATCGGTTGGCCCCTGGGGTTCTGTATCCAGCTTGTAATAGGCGCCCACGATGCCGGATAAATCCGGTGGATTGGTCCACGTGAGGGTGAACGCATTTGTGCGCGTCCAGGTTTGATAGGGCGAGGCGCCTAATCCACCAGGCACTTGAATCTGACTGTCCACAATGAAGCCGTGATCGCTGTCATCGCTGGCCGTCGCACCATCCTCCTCAGTCACGATGGCGCGGATGCGCGCATCGGCCACATTCTGCGCCGGCGCCGGCCACTGGTAAACCCCGGTGTTGGCCAAGTCCGTTGCCACGGGGGTCCAACTGCCGCCGCCGTTCCAGGAAACGAGCAGGGTGATTGGATTGGTGGCTGTGATGACGCCCGTGGCTGTCCAGGTAATCGGGTGCGTCTGGCCGCCGGCCCAGGCCTCGCCACCGTTGGGGCTGAGGACGGTGATCGTCAGCGCGCTGCCCACGGCGCCTGGCGTCGCGCGCGCGATGCTCCACCCGCCCGCACCGAGCAGGATAACCAACCAGAAAATGCTCCACCCGCTGCGACCGCGCAGGCGCGGGGCGATGATCGTACTGACAATCCGTTTCATGCCAAAACTCGCCATGATTGGGACGAGCTGTGGGCGCCAGCGCAAGACAAATCATCTCCGTCCCGACTCTGTGACAGGAATCCTGTCGCGGGCCATTATACCATTGCAAAGGCTGCTGGCAAAGCGACTGCGTGGAGAGCGTCACCGCCTGGGAGGTCGGGCGTCTCGCCCGTAGCTTCGCCAGCCGATCCATCACCAGTGCGTGACGCGGGCGTATGTCAGTTTTGCCGCGGCGCAGCGCGGGCGCCGCGGCTTGGCCCCGCTCTGCACGCCCCATTTGCCACATCGGCGCAGGTTTTTTGGCAGCGGATTATATGATGTATACCCTTGCCGGTTGCGCGTACACGGGCTAGGATGATATGGCACCTTGCAAAAACGTCAGCCGAAATTTTTGTTCGAGGAGGAAACGACGATGTTCACCACCTTTGCCGAGGCGCAAGCCTTTGTGCGCAAACAGCAGTTTGCCATGATTGATCTCAAGTTTACCGACCTGGCCGGGCGTTGGCACCATGTCACGGTCCCGGAAAGCCAGTTCACCGAGCACCTGATGCGTGACGGCGTCGGCTTCGATGGCTCATCGGTTGGCCTGCGCTCTGTCAAGTCCGGCGACATGGTCTTGATCCCCGACCTGACCACGGCCTTCGTGGACCCGTTCTGGGATGTTCCCACCCTCAGCTTCATCTGCACGGCGTTCGAGGCCGACACCAAACTGCCCTTCAGTCGCGATCCGCGCAACATCGCCATTCGCGCCGAAGCGACGATGCGCGCCTGGGGCATCGCCGATGAGAGCCGCTGGGGACCGGAGTATGAGTTCTACGTTTTCGACAGCGTAGCGTTTGAAAATGATGTCAACGCCGCCTCCTACCGCGTGGAGAGCAAAGAGGCTGCCTGGCAGAGCGGTCGCGGCGGGCATGGGCACCTGATCCCGCTCCACGGCGGCTATCATGTCATCCCGCCCAAAGATCAGCTCTTCAACCTGCGCAGCGAGATGGTCATGGAACTGGAGGAGATGGGCATCGAGGTCAAGTATCACCACCACGAGGTGGGCGGGCCAGGCCAGTGCGAGATCGAAACGCCGATGATGGGCCTGGTGCGCAGCGGCGATGCCACCCAAATCGTCAAGTATGTCACCAAGATGGTGGCGCACCGGCACGAGCAGACGGCGACCTTCATGCCCAAGCCGCTGTACGGCGAGGCCGGCAACGGCATGCACTTTCATCAGCACCTGTTCAAGCAGGGGCAGAATGTCTTTTTCGATGCGGCCGGCTATGGCAAGCTGAGCCAAACCGCATTGTGGTACATCGGCGGCCTGCTGCATCATGGCCCCGCCGTTCTCGCCTTCACGAATCCCTCCACCAACTCCTATCGGCGCCTGGTGCCGGGTTTCGAAGCGCCGGTCAACGCCTTCTTCAGCCTGGGCAATCGCAGCGCCGCCATCCGCGTGCCCAAATACGCGGATCAACCGGACACCGCGCGCTTCGAGTTTCGGCCGCCGGATGCCACCGGCAACATCTACCTGGCCCTGGCTGTGCAGTTGATGGCGGGGCTGGATGGCATCCGCCAGCAGATGGACCCGCACGCGCTTGGCTTCGGTCCGATTGACCAGAATATCTTCACCTGGAGCGAGGAGCAGCGCAAGGTAATCAAGCCGCTGCCGGCGTCGCTGCGCGAGGCGCTCGACGCGCTGGAGCGCGATCACGAATTCTTGCTGCAAAATGACGTATTCGACGCCGGCCTGATCGCCGACTGGGCCAAGGCGAAGTACGACGAATACTACGGCGTGCGCAACCGCCCGCACCCGGCCGAAATTGCGCTCTACTACGACGTGTAACGCCCCCTCGCAGGGCTGCGGCGAGGTGACGCACTCAGAGTCACGCCACTGCGCCGCACGCCAACGCTGTGATGTCCACATTCCCCTGCGAGGGTTGGCCGCACCGGGGGATCAACCTTGCGCAGGCCCGCCGGGTAAGGAGCTGATGTCGTCGAGATCGTTGTTGGCTTGCCCGGCGCTGTCTCGTCGAAGCAGCCTGCGCAAGGGGATGCCCCCTCGCAGGGCTGCGGCGAGGTGACGCACTCAGAGTCACGCCACTGCGCCGCACGCCAACGCTGTGATGTCCACATTCCCCTGCGAGGGTTGGCCGCACCGGGGGATCAACCTTGCGCAGGCCCGCAGGGTAAGGAGCTGATGTCGTCGAGATCGTTGTTGGCTTGTCCGGCGCTGTCTCGCCGAAGCAGCCTGCGCAAGGGGATGCCCCCTCGCAGGGCTGCGGCGAGGTGACGCACTCAGAGTCACGCCACTGCGCCGCACGCCAACGCTGTGATGTCCACATTCCCCTGCGAGGGTTGGCCGCACCGGGGGATCAACCTTGCGCAGGCCTGCCGGGTAAGGAGCTGATGTCGTCGAGATTGTTGTTGGCTTGCCCGGCGCTGTCTCGCCGAAGCAGCCTGCGCAAGGGGATGCCCCCTCGCAGGGCTGTGGCGAGGTAACGCACTCAGAGTCACGCACCGTCGTCACAAGTCAACATTGTGATGTCCACATTCCCCTGCGAGGGTTGGCCGCACCGGGGGATCAACCTTGCGCAGGCCCGCCGGGTAAGGAGCTGATGTCGTCGAGATTGTTGTTGGCTTGTCCGGCGCTGTCTCGCCGAAGCAGCCTGCGCAAGGGGATGCCCCCTCGCAGGGCTGCGGCGAGGTGACGCACTCAGAGTCACGCCACTGCGCCGCACGCCAACGCTGTGATGTCCACATTCCCCTGCGAGGGTTGGCCGCACCGGGGGATCAACCTTGCGCAGGCCTGCCGTGTCAGAAGCTGATGTCGTCGAGATCGTTGTTGGCTTGCCCGGCGCTGTCTCGTCGAAGCAGCCTGCGCAAGGGGATGCCCCCTCGCAGGGCTGCGGCGAGGTGACGCACTCAGAGTCACGCCACTGCGCCGCACGCCAACGCTGTGATGTCCACATTCCCCTGCGAGGGTTGGCCGCACCGGGGGATCAACCTTGCGCAGGCCCACCGGGTAAGGAGCTGATGTCGTCGAGATTGTCGTTGGCTTGTCCGGCGCTGTCTCGCCGAAGCAGCCTGCGCAAGGGGATGCCCCCTCGCAGGGCTGCGGCGAGGTGACGCACTCAGAGTCACGCCACTGCGCCGCACGCCAACGCTGTGATGTCCACATTCCCCTGCGAGGGTTGGCCGCACCGGGGGATCAACCTTGCGCAGGCCCGCCGGGTAAGGAGCTGATGTCGTCGAGATCGTTGTTGGCTTGCCCGGCGCTGTCTCGTCGAAGCAGCCTGCGCAAGGGGATGCCCCCTCGCAGGGCTGCGGCGAGGTGACGCACTCAGAGTCACGCCACTGCGCCGCACGCCAACGCTGTGATGTCCACATTCCCCTGCGAGGGTTGGCCGCACCGGGGGATCAACCTTGCGCAGGCCTGCCGTGTCAGAAGCTGATGTCGTCGAGATCGTTGTTGGCTTGCCCGGCGCTGTCTCGTCGAAGCAGCCTGCGCAAGGGGATGCCCCCTCGCAGGGCTGCGGCGAGGTGACGCACTCAGAGTCACGCCACTGCGCCGCACGCCAACGCTGTGATGTCCACATTCCCCTGCGAGGGTTGGCCGCACCGGGGGATCAACCTTGCGCAGGCCCGCCGGGTAAGGAGCTGATGTCGTCGAGATCGTTGTTGGCTTGCCCGGCGCTGTCTCGTCGAAGCAGCCTGCGCAAGGGGATGCCCCCTCGCAGGGCTGCGGCGAGGTGACGCACTCAGAGTCACGCCACTGCGCCGCACGCCAACGCTGTGATGTCCACATTCCCCTGCGAGGGTTGGCCGCACCGGGGGATCAACCTTGCGCAGGCCCGCAGGGTAAGGAGCTGATGTCGTCGAGATCGTTGTTGGCTTGTCCGGCGCTGTCTCGCCGAAGCAGCCTGCGCAAGGGGATGCCCCCTCGCAGGGCTGCGGCGAGGTGACGCACTCAGAGTCACGCCACTGCGCCGCACGCCAACGCTGTGATGTCCACATTCCCCTGCGAGGGTTGGCCGCACCGGGGGATCAACCTTGCGCAGGCCTGCCGGGTAAGGAGCTGATGTCGTCGAGATTGTTGTTGGCTTGTCCGGCGCTGTCTCGTCGAAGCAGCCTGCGCAAGGGGATGCCCCCTCGCAGGGCTGCGGCGAGGTGACGCACTCAGAGTCACGCCACTGCGCCGCACGCCAACGCTGTGATGTCCACATTCCCCTGCGAGGGTTGGCCGCACCGGGGGATCAACCTTGCGCAGGCCTGCCGGGTAAGGAGCTGATGTCGTCGAGATTGTTGTTGGCTTGTCCGGCGCTGTCTCGTCGAAGCAGCCTGCGCAAGGGGATGCCCCCTCGCAGGGCTGCGGCGAGGTGACGCACTCAGAGTCACGCCACTGCGCCGCACGCCAACGCTGTGATGTCCACATTCCCCTGCGAGGGTTGGCCGCACCGGGGGATCAACCTTGCGCAGGCCCGCAGGGTAAGGAGCTGATGTCGTCGAGATCGTTGTTGGCTTGTCCGGCGCTGTCTCGCCGAAGCAGCCTGCGCAAGGGGATGCCCCCTCGCAGGGCTGCGGCGAGGTGACGCACTCAGAGTCACGCCACTGCGCCGCACGCCAACGCTGTGATGTCCACATTCCCCTGCGAGGGTTGGCCGCACCGGGGGATCAACCTTGCGCAGGCCTGCCGTGTCAGAAGCTGATGTCGTCGAGATCGTTGTTGGCTTGCCCGGCGCTGTCTCGTCGAAGCAGCCTGCGCAAGGGGATGCCCCCTCGCAGGGCTGCGGCGAGGTGACGCACTCAGAGTCACGCCACTGCGCCGCACGCCAACGCTGTGATGTCCACATTCCCCTGCGAGGGTTGGCCGCACCGGGGGATCAACCTTGCGCAGGCCTGCCGTGTCAGAAGCTGATGTCGTCGAGATCGTTGTTGGCTTGCCCGGCGCTGTCTCGTCGAAGCAGCCTGCGCAAGGGGATGCCCCCTCGCAGGGCTGCGGCGAGGTGACGCACTCAGAGTCACGCCACTGCGCCGCACGCCAACGCTGTGATGTCCACATTCCCCTGCGAGGGTTGGCCGCACCGGGGGATCAACCTTGCGCAGGCCCGCCGGGTAAGGAGCTGATGTCGTCGAGATCGTTGTTGGCTTGCCCGGCGCTGTCTCGTCGAAGCAGCCTGCGCAAGGGGATGCCCCCTCGCAGGGCTGCGGCGAGGTGACGCACTCAGAGTCACGCCACTGCGCCGCACGCCAACGCTGTGATGTCCACATTCCCCTGCGAGGGTTGGCCGCACCGGGGGATCAACCTTGCGCAGGCCCGCCGGGTAAGGAGCTGATGTCGTCGAGATCGTTGTTGGCTTGCCCGGCGCTGTCTCGTCGAAGCAGCCTGCGCAAGGGGATGCCCCCTCGCAGGGCTGCGGCGAGGTGACGCACTCAGAGTCACGCCACTGCGCCGCACGCCAACGCTGTGATGTCCACATTCCCCTGCGAGGGTTGGCCGCACCGGGGGATCAACCTTGCGCAGGCCCACCGGGTAAGGAGCTGATGTCGTCGAGATTGTCGTTGGCTTGTCCGGCGCTGTCTCGCCGAAGCAGCCTGCGCAAGGGGATGCCCCCTCGCAGGGCTGCGGCGAGGTGACGCACTCAGAGTCACGCCACTGCGCCGCACGCCAACGCTGTGATGTCCACATTCCCCTGCGAGGGTTGGCCGCACCGGGGGATCAACCTTGCGCAGGCCCACCGGGTAAGGAGCTGATGTCGTCGAGATTGTCGTTGGCTTGTCCGGCGCTGTCTCGCCGAAGCAGCCTGCGCAAGGGGATGCCCCCTCGCAGGGCTGCGGCGAGGTGACGCACTCAGAGTCACGCCACTGCGCCGCACGCCAACGCTGTGATGTCCACATTCCCCTGCGAGGGTTGGCCGCACCGGGGGATCAACCTTGCGCAGGCCCGCAGGGTAAGGAGCTGATGTCGTCGAGATCGTTGTTGGCTTGTCCGGCGCTGTCTCGCCGAAGCAGCCTGCGCAAGGGGATGCCCCCTCGCAGGGCTGCGGCGAGGTAACGCACTCAGAGTCACGCACCGTCGTCACAAGTCAACATTGTGATGTCCACATTCCCCTGCGAGGGTTGGCCGCACCGGGGGATCAACCTTGCGCAGGCCCGCCGGGTAAGGAGCTGATGTCGTCGAGATCGTTGTTGGCTTGCCCGGCGCTGTCTCGTCGAAGCAGCCTGCGCAAGGGGGTTGTGTAACCTTTTGCCGGTTGTTCCATCCAAGACGGGAGTGTGCGGCAATCCAGTAAGTAGATGAGGGACAACACGATGGATTTTTTCAGGCGATTCTTGGGCGGCGCTTCGATCGCGGCGATGAGCGCCAGCGAGGCGGGTCAGCGTTTGCGCACGCAGCCAGCCCCCTTCATTCTCGATGTGCGCCAGCCCGATGAGTACAGGCTCGGCCACATCGCCGGCGCCATGCTGATCCCGCTGGGCGAATTGAGCCAGCGCCTCCAGGAGCTGCCGCGCGAACGCGAAATCTTGTGCGTCTGCCGCTCTGGCAACCGCAGCCGCAGCGCCGTGCAGCAGCTCGCGGCCCAGGGTTTCAAGGCGGTCAACCTGAGCGGCGGCATGATCGCCTGGGAACAGGCTGGCCTGCCGCTGAAGAAGGGCGCAGCCAAGTGAGCGGCCTGCCATTGGACCTGGCGCTCGGCTTCGTGATTGGCCTTTCGCTCGGCCTGTTGGGCGGCGGCGGCTCTATCTTGACCGTGCCGGCGTTGGTTTACCTGGTTGGACAAACGCCGCAGGTCGCCATCACCACCTCGTTGGCCATCGTGGGCGCGACCAGCGCGCTGGCCGCGCTGTTTCACCGCGCGCAGGGCACGCTCAACTGGCGCGTGGCCCTACTCTTCGGCGGCGCGGGCATGGCGGCGTCCTTCCTGGCCGCGGGCGTCTCGAAACGATTCAGCCCTGCGCTCCTGCTCGTGGCATTTGCCCTGCTGATGCTGATCATCGGCGGGTTGATGTTCGCGCAGCGGGCACAACGGACAGACGCTGCGGCGCCGCGCGGCTGGCTGACGGTCATCGCCGGCGGCGCGGGCGTGGGCGTACTGACCGGCATCCTGGGCGTCGGCGGCGGCTTCTTGATCGTACCCGCGCTGGTGATCCTGGTTGGGCTGCCAATGGCGCAGGCGGTCGGCACCTCGCTGCTCGTCATCGCCATGAACAGCCTGGCCGGCTTCCTGGGACACCTCAGCGCCGGCGTTTCTGATCCGGCCGCGCTGCTGTCGCTGACGACGATTTTCGCCGCCGCGGGATTGGTGGGCGCATTCACCGGCGCGCGCCTGGCCGGCCGCCTGCCCGCCGTACATCTGCGCCGCCTCTTTGGCGGCTTTGTGATCGTGTTGGCGATTTTTCTCTTGTTTGATAATGTGCCGAAAGTATAAGAGTCAAAAGGAGCAGACGGTGATGTTTATACAGCAATTTTTTGTGGATGGGCTTGGTTGCGCGTCGTATCTCATTGGATGTGAAGGCCACGGCGTGGCGGCTGTTGTTGATCCAGACCGTGACGTGGAAAAATACCTGGAAGCGGCGCAGGCGCGGGGGCTGACGATTACGCATATTATTGAGACGCACCTGCACGCCGATCACGTGTCGGGTCACGCGGACCTGGCCGAGCAGACCGGCGCTGCGATTTATCTGCACGCGGCCAGCGGCGCGCGTTTCGCCCATCAACCCCTGCACGATGGCGACGTCATCGCCCTGGGCAACGTGCGCCTGACCGTGCGTCATACGCCGGGCCACACGCCGGAAAGCATCAGTCTGGCCGTGGCTGACACCACGCGCGCGCCCGATCCCTGGATGGTGCTAACCGGCGACACCCTTTTCGTGGGCGATGTCGGCCGCCCTGACCTGGTGGGCGCGGCGGCCGCGCGGGGATTGGCCGGCGAGCTGTTCACCAGCCTGTTTGACAATCTGCTCACCCTGGACGATGGGGTCATGGTCTATCCGGGGCACGGGGCTGGATCTTTGTGCGGCCGCGCCATCGGCTCGGTGCGCAGCTCGACGATCGGCTATGAACGGCGCTTCAACCCCGCGCTGGCTGCGCGCACGCCGGCCGACTTTGTGGACTATGCTACGCATGATCTGCCGGAGCAGCCGGGCAATCACGCCCGCATCAAATCCATCAATCGCGAGGGGCCGACGCCCCTGGGCGAGATCAGTCCACGGCCGCTCTTGATTCAGCAGGCCCTGCCCTATTTCCGCCGCGGCGCGGCCCTGCTCGACACTCGTTCACGCGCGGCCTTTGTACAGGCGCACGTGCCTGGCGCGGTGCACCTGGAAGCGGACGATCAGTTGAGCAATCGGGTTGGTTTCGTCCTGCCGCCCGATGCACCAATCGTGCTGCTGCTGGCGGACGCGGCCGATTACCGGCGCGTCGTTCTCAGCCTGGCGCGCGTGGGCTACGATAACGTCGTTGGCTACCTGGCGGAGAGCCTGGAAACCTGGCGCGGCATGGGGCTGCCGCTGCGCAGCGGCGATGTGCGTGACCTCCAGCCGGTGGAACTCAAGAAACTGCTGGACAGCGGCAACGGTGAGCGCCCGCAGGTGGTGGACGTGCGTGAGCCGTGGGAATTTGCGCAGGGGCATGTGCCCGGAGCGCTCCTGATTCCACTCGGTCAACTGGCCGGCCGCGTCAACGAACTGGACCCGGCGCGTCCGGTGGCGGTGATTTGCGCCAGCGGCAGCCGCAGCCAGTCCGCGGCCGCGCTTCTGCTGCAAAAGGAGTTCAAAACCGTCTATAACATCCTGGGCGGCGTCAGCCTGTGGACGATGCGCGGACTGCCGCTGGCGCAGTAACCCGCGCAGTGGGGCTTGCTGTGGAGCGCATTCAGCAGCTGTTATGTCGCCGCGCTGCCCAAAAAGCTGCGCGAGGCGCTCGACGCGCTGGGTCGCGATCACGATTGCCTGCTGCAAATCGGCGTGTTTGACGAAGGTCAGATGGCCGGCTGGATCAGGGTGAAGTATGCCGTATACTATGGCGTGCGCACCCGGCCGAGATCGCGCTCGCGTGACGTGTAACCTTACGGCGCCAGTTTTTGCAGCATCGCCTGTGGACTGTCGCACCAGTACGCGCGGTAGCCCTGCGGCGGCTCATCGGCCTTATCGGCATACATCAGCAGCGCCACGCGCACCTCGTAGCCGCCATGCCAGAAGACGCGACAGCCCGTGGCATCGTGGAAAAGCTCCCGGTAGCCGTCAATCTTGTACTGATAATCGCCGACGGTCATCCCCTTCGGATCCACGAACAGGATCGTGTACGCCTTCCCCTTGACCAGCCAGAAGACGAAGTCGGGGTGGAAGTCGCGGATACGGCCCTGCCTGCCGTCGTAGTAGGGCAGGATCACGCGGTCGAGGGCCTCGTCGCTGCGGCTAAAGAGCCACCAGTCGTACTGCTTGAAGCCGTTGTGCGTCTCTTTGAGGTACTGTTCAAGCTGATTGAGGAAACGCCGCTCGCTGGCGACGTGAATCACGTGGTTGATATAGCCGATTTTGTCTTGATCCGAGATCAGGAGGGGCAGGTAGTAGTGGCTGGCGAGGTGTTTGATGTGTAACCGCTGGCCGTCGTGGTCGAACGTGGCTTCTGGTTGAATGCGGTCGAGCGCGAGCCGGGCCGCATCGTAGGCGTCGTCGTCCATTAGGCCGAGGTTGCGCTGCGCGCGCAGCTCGGCGATGCGGGCGGTCGGCGGGACGTAGCGTTTGACCGCCTCGATCTGGCCGCGCAGCTCGGAGATGTCCGCCAGCGTAACGCGGATGCGCTGGAAGTGGTTGATCTCGTCCTCCAACGGTTTGAAGCGGTCCACCGTTTGCGGCGCGATGGCGAAGTACTGCAGCAGCCGCGGCAGCAGGACGTCCACGCGGCCGAAGCGGCGATCGGCGATGGCGTGGAAGTAGGCGTCGGGCGCGGCGAGGGTCGTGCGCAGCAGGCCGATCTGCTGGGGGGTCAGGTTGTGATGCGCCAGCAGCAGCCGGTCATCCCCCAGGTAGGCCACGTAATCGCCGAGCAGCTTGCGCTCCTGTTCCTGCAGCTCGAACTTGCGCGGCTGGCGCTGCTCCACCAGCAGTTGGCCGTCCAACTGGCGGAAGACGGGGATCAGAATCGGATGCGCGGCGGTCAGCGCGGCGGGGTTGACGTCCAGCGCCAACGGGTGGCCGCCTTCCTGGACGCGTTCGGCCTCTAGCCCGGCCAGAATCGTCTCCAGCGCGGCGCGCTTGGTGCCGAAGATGAAGAGGGACTCCACTGCGTGGAGGAACGGCCGCGCGGCCGCAAACGTGGCGTCATCCACCTCGCCCGTGTTGTGCAGGCTTGCCAGCCGCTTGCGCTTGCCGCCAAGCGGCTCGATGCGCACGCCGCGGCCCACCGACTGGAGTACGAACTTCTGCGCCTCGTCGCCTGTGCCAATGTTGATATAAGTGATGACGTTGGGCCGGTTGGAGTCCCACCCCTCGTAGAAGCTGCGCGATCCCATCAGCAGGTTGACGGTGCTGTCGGCCTCGTTCAGGCGAGCAAAGAAGCTGTCATCTTCGAAGCCCTTAACCAACTCGTAGCCGGCCAGTTCCCCCTTGCGCCACGGCGTGCTGTCGCCGATCTTGATCAGCGCGAAGGGTTCGGCCGTGGATTTGAGCTTGAAGGCCAGTTCCTTGTCGTTGGAGGGGCGTACCAGCACTTCCATCGCCCCGCGGCGCTCGGCGTTGAAGACATAACGGTAGACATCCGTGCGCGTCAGGCTCTCGAACAGGGTCGCGTTGAAGGCGAACTCTTCCCCTTCGTAAAGGAACGAAGGCCCGGCCGCCAGTTCAGCGCGCAACGCGGCCTTGGCTGCGGTGAAAGCCTGCGTGGAAACATCGCCGGCGCCGATGCGCGCCAGCTCACGGAAGAACAGCTTGAGGTCCGCCTCCTCGGTGTTGACCGAGTTGACCAGCGCCAGCAGCAGCGGCCGGTGATAGAGGGTTGCGCCGGCGGCCGCGCATAATTGCGCCCGCGCCTTGGCGACATACGCCAGCATCAGCAGCGACTGCAGAACGATGCGCTGCTTTTCTTCGCTGCTGAAGTCTTCCGCGTGTTTGAAGGCGCGGTTCTCCTGCCGCAGCAGGCTGACATGCTTGCCGTAGCCGCCCGCGATGAAGGAAGCCAGGTTGAACTCGTACGCGGTCGTCAGCCGGTCGCGCGGGTCGGTGAAGGTGGCCGAAAAGTTGAACAAAAAGCCGTTGCGGCTGAGAATGTTGTAGATGTGCTGCCGCTTAGAGTCCTCTTTATCGCCCTTGTGCGCCTCGTCCAGCAGCACGTACCACTGGCCGTCGTTGTCGTAGTTGTGAAAGTCCACGATGCGCTCTTTTTGGACGTCACTCAGGTTATCGGAGCGGTAGGTGAAGACGGTCAGCTCCTGGCGGCCCAGCAGCGAGGGATGTTCGCGCTTGGCCTCGGGCAGCTCACGCAGGTCGCGCAGGCGCAGCAGCGGCATGGCCCCACCGCCGTTGAAGTCGCGCACGTGGGCGCGCAGTTGATCGAGCAGGTCTTCGCGGTGGGTCAACACCAGCACATCGCGACGCGGGATCAAGTCGAGCTGCATCAAGGTCCAAAGCAGTTGTAGCAGCTTGACGATGACCAACGTCTTACCGCTGCCGGTCGCCATCCAGAAGCCCATGCGGTTGACCAACTCACGGTAGGGCAGCTCCCGCTCGCCGTTGGGCGCGGCCGTCAGCGTGTAGTACGGCGCCAGCAGCTTGATCTGGTCGCGCTTCTTGCCCACGTTGAGCAGCGCGGGCAGGGTGACGCTGGAGTCGGTGTAGCGCTGGAAGCAGCGGGCCTTGCGCCGCGCCTCATCCGTCTCGCCGTCGTAATACAGCCACAGGGCGATGACGGCCTTGCGCAGCGCATCCTGCTGGTAGCTCCACAGCGTCTTGCCGCGCGAAAACGACGCCAGGTCGCCGGTCGTCCACGCCGGCGGCAGGCTCTCGTACATGAAATCGGCTAACAGAGTTTGCAGATACGCCATGCCGCCCCTTAGCTGCTCTTTGCGTAGGGCTGGACGGTCTGGATGCCAGGGATAAAACGATAGTGCTTCTGGTTGAAAGTATGCAGCGGCTCGCCCAACGCGATCGCTGTCTGTCCGATTAACACATCCAGCAACCCTGCATTGTGGCTCAAGCGAAACGCGGCAAACACACCCAGCGCTGCGTCACAATCCGCTTCTGAAAGCCACACCACCCCGTAGGACGCCAGCGCGCGCTGCACCCGGTCTTGTTCTACTTTATTGCGGCAGCCTTGAATTAGCTCCATCACGACGTAGCCGGAAACCGCCACCTCTTCGTCCTCTGGCAACGTACCAAACCAGGCTGCGGCTGGGGGATGTTTGCGCAGCAGGTCTATCAGCACATCGCTGTCGAGCAGAATCATAGCCGGATCTCTCCGCGCGCCTGAGCTTCTTCGCGCAGTTCGCGCGCATAGACGGAGCTGTCGCCGATGTCGTCACGGTCTTGCCATAGGCCGATCAGACCCGATTTGCGCAGACGCCCGACCGTCAAGCGCGCGCGCGGCCGGGACGCCGCCGGCGGGAGCAACACAATGACCTCGACGGCCTGCCCTTTTTTGTAGGGAAGTCCGGTGATCCGTATTTCTCCATCCTTGGCTATCACTTGATGCACCTGTACTGCTTCCATCGTATCACCTCCAAACGGTATCCAGCGCCTGTCCACGAGCATTTTAGGCGCACAGCGCGCTGGTGCCGAACGTCTTTCGCAGCAAGCGTTCTCTGCTTCGCGTTTCCGTCGCAAGCGCTGCAGATTCTTTGCGCGTTTGTGCTCCAAACGCCATCACCACCATAGCAGCGACTTGACATCCTCCCAGCGCGGCGCAGCCAGGTCGGCCGTGGAGCCATCCGCGAATACCACCGTCTCGGCCGTCAGGCGCTTGATCCACTTGCCCGTCAGACACGACAGCGTCTCGGCCAGATCAATGCCGTCGTAGAGCTTGTCGAGCGCCACCCGCACCTGATTCCCCGCCGTGTCCACCGTCACCGCATCCAGCAGCTTGAGATCGCGCAGGAAGACGTAGCGGGCCAGCTCCTCCACGGTGCCGGCCAGCAGCGAGGGCGGCGCGGCGTGGTCCTCGTAGCGGGCGCGGCGCAGCGTGTCCTCGTACTGCTCCAGGTCGAAGTACTTGACGAAGTGGCTCATCCCCTGGCTGCTATTATCCAGCACCGCCTTGCCTCCCTTCCACTTGTCGGAGAAGGCGACCTTCTTGACGCGCGGCAGGATGACGGTGTGGAAGTGCTCGCCCATCTCCACCAGGATGTACTTGCGGCTGCCGCCGTCGGCGCGGTTGAGGTTCATGACGGCGTGGGCCGTGGTGCCGCTGCCCGCGAAGAAGTCGAGACACAGGCTACTTTCTCTCCGGAGGCCGGAGATGTCAATACAGTCTTCTACCGTGTAAACTGACTTGGGATAAGAAAAGAGAGCGTCTCCAAAGAGGTTCTTCAACAGGCCGGTGCCGTGTTCCGTTGCGGAATATCGGGCGTCTACCCAGATTGTCGGTGGAACTGCACCTTCAGGGTGGGGGTAATTCTTGTAGTAAACGTTGGACTTCGCGTTCTTTCCGGCCTTAATTGAAAAGAGTGTCGTGTCACTCATTAGCCTTGTGTGGCTCCACCGCCATGTCTTTTCCCGACCAAAATCATCCACAGGATAGATTAGGATCGTGCCGGGTGGTGCTTTCGCGGTGACAGTCCATTCTTCTTTCACTTGGTCCCAACTCATCTCAGGAATCCAAAGCTGTTTGCCATCTGTGGCTATGGGATAGTATAGCCTTCTTCTTCGGTCTCGATCAGAGTTTGAACCTTCACGCCTGAGATTCCTCCACTCGAATTCTCCGGTCTCATCTCTGCCAGAGAATCGCCTCTGCTGCTCATCAGATCGTTTCATTCTAAGGATAACGGACTCATCGTCTTTCCTCACAAAGATCGCATACTCGTGCTGGAGGGAGAATCCCGTTTGTGTCGGACGCCCCGATGGGTTGGCACGAACCGAGATTGTGCCAGCGATGCTATCCTTGCCGAAATTTCGCTCAATCAGGAGCTGCAATTCTTTCTGTTGGTTATCATCAATCGCAATGCACATGACACCTGTCTCACAAAGGATATCCCTGGCAAGGAACAGGCGATTATCAATCATCGAAAGCCATGACGATGCCCTGTAGTTGTTCACATAGATGATGGGACTAGCATCGCTGTTGTAGGGCGGATCAAGGTATAGCACATCCACCCGCTCCCGAAACTTCGGTAGAAGGGTATTCAGCGCCTGGTAGTTCTCGCTATGCACCAACCAGCCGTCCAGATTTGTATCCAAGTCATCGAACAGGGCCAGGATGGCCAGCTCCAGGTCGGGCACGTGCTTGGTGTCCAGCGGCAGGTAGCGCAGGCGCGGGTGCAGGGGCGCGCCGGTCAGGTCGGCGGCCAGGATCAGGCCCAGCAGACCCTGCGGGTTTCCGAAAACCCGCAGGGTCTCGGCGTCGTCCAGCATGCCCAGCTCGCGCCACTCGGCCATCTGGCCGGCCATGCCCGCGTGGCTGAAGAGGCGCTCGATCAGCGCCGCGCCGCCCTCGGCGTCCAGGATTTTATCCAGGGTGACCACATAGTGGCTGTTTAAGGCGAACTTCGGCTTGTTCCACACCCGCACCAGCTCATCCTCGAAGCGGGCGATGAAGCCGATGATCTCATACGCGATCTTTTTGATCGCCTGCAACTGCCGCAGCCGCGTCTCGCTGAACGCGCTCTCGCCCCGGAAGAGGTACTGGAACATCCACAGGTCGAACTGCTCCACCAGGAAGGCCCGCGCGTCCTTGTTGATGAAGTAGTCTACCTCCGACTGTTTCTCGAAGACGCGGAACGCCTTTTCCAGCGTCTCCTCGTCCACCGGCGCGCCGGTTTTGCGGATCGCGGCCAGGAGATCGTCGGTCTTGGTCTTACGCCCTTTCTCCGAATATGCCACGGTGAAGGCCAGCCGGCCGTCAGCCTCGCGCTTCTTGAACTCGTAGATCAGATCGCGCTTCTCGTTGGCCCGCTTCAGCGCCATGCCCGCCACGTCGAAGTAGAATCGCTCCCCGCCCACCGCCGCCTCCATGCTGTTGAACAGGCGGTCGGTCTTGACGTAGTAGAGCATGTGCGTCTTCCAGAAGAGCATCACGTCGCGGTCGTCGGTGTAGACCCGCTCGTAGATGCCCTCGCTGGCCGCGGTGTGGCGGAAGTAGATGCTGCCGCTCTCACTGAAGTAGCGGCGGAAGAAGTCGTAGAGTTTATCGAACAGTTCTTCGCGAAAGCTCGGCTCGAACGGCTTACACGCGGCCTCGATGTCACGCAGCAACTGCGGGAAGACGCCCTGCTCAAAGTAGGTCGCCTTGATCCGCATCAGGTTGATGTAGCCGGAGTCCCCCTCGACCTTTGCGCCGATGAAGATAGCTTTGAGCGCGTCGAAGAATTGCTGTTCGTACTGCCTGGATTGGGGCATGGCTAATTCTCCCGTCGTGGAGCTGCGTTCGAGTGTGTGCGCCGATTATAGACGCGGTCAGGTTGATCGTCAATTCATTTCTTGGCGTTGGCCTTTGGACCGGTCTGTAGTCGAGGAATTGGCGCGGCCAAGTCGGTATTGGACGAAAACACCTACGCCCGCAGGTCACGCCTGGCGAGTGACGATTCTTGGCGCCGGTCAGGCGCGCACAAAGAAGCGATCCATGGCGGTCTTGACCAGGTCAACGCCGAGCTTGCTGCCCGCGCCCCAGGTCAGCGCCTTCAGCCAATCGTCCAGCGACCCGAAGTTCTTGCCGAAGTAGAGCTGGCTCAGGCCGGTTGCCAGGGCCACGAGCACGGCAATGCCCAGGAAAGCGCGGTCGCCCAGGCGCAGGGCGTTCTCGGCCCGCTGTGCGCGCGCCGCTGGCTCTGCGGGCAGGTCGGCCACGGGCAAAAATGGCAGGACGGCGCGCGGCGCGTCGCCAGGAGGCACGTCCCTCGTCGTCGGCGTGCTGTCGCCTGGCGCCTTTGCCGTGGGTAAGCGGTGCAGCAGTTGGGCAACGCCATCTACGGCTGCCGCGATCTCGGCCTCGGTGCGGCGCGTGCGCAGATCGTCCAGGTTGGCAGCCACCCACAGATCAACCCAGGCGGAATTGGCCTGTTGGCGCGCCCGCGCGGCCACTTTCGCTTCATCGGGCGTTAAGCCCTGCAGGCTATCGAGCTGCCCTCGCGCCCAGGCCAGCGCCTGCTCCCAAGCGCCCCACCTGGTCGCCAACGTGATGGCCTTGTCCGCTGCGGCGACTTGCTTCGTGAAGTTTGCCAGCGTCAAAGGCTGACCGCTGCCCAACGCCTCAGCCGCCGTGTAAAACCGCGGTTTTTCCAACGGCAGGGGCAACGCAGGCGGCGGCGCAGCGACCGCCAACGCAGGCCCCATGTTGTCCTTCAGGGCCGCTTGCAGCGCATTCAGTTTCGTTTCCCATGCCGCCGGCCAAAACGCAAGCTGATCCTCCACGCTCGTCAGCTTAGCCTCGAGCTGGGCGTGGCGCTGCTTAGCGTCCTCGACGGCGCCCGGCGCAAAGAGCAAATTCATCCACACCCGATCCAGCCTCTGGGCCTCTTGTTTGACCTCTGCCAGCAGCCTCAGCGCGTCCGTACGGATGTCATACCCGGAGACTGGCTGCCAACCTGCAACCACCTTACTGGCCGTCGCCTCGCGGTCCACCAACTGCCACAGAGGCCGCCGCACCCCCAGCCAGTTCTGCGTCCACGCCGTGATAAAGACGCCGATAATCAACAGCAGAATGGGATACCAGATGGCATCAGTCACGTTGACGGTCAACGTAACGTCGCCCTGCGCCTCATCGTTCGGCGCCAGGTCAACCTTACCGGTGTAAGCGCCCGCCAGTCCCCAACCACTGCTGAAATCATAAGCCAACTGCGCGCCTTTGGCGGGCGCGTAATGAGCGAGCGTCACGGACAAGGCGCCGCCCTGCGTGCTGGTCAGATAACCGAGCGCACCGGTCGGCAGAGAAGCCAGCGCAGGCAGGTCTTTGAGCGGCAGCACGCAGTTGTTTACACACCACGGTGGCGCAAAGGGGCAGAGGCGATAGGCTTGAATGGTGTACGCGGCGACGGCGGGTTTGAGCAGCCCAGTCGCGGCTTTCGGGTCTCTGACCTTGAGAGCCAGAGGCTTGCGAATAACCAGCCCGTGCGTGGGCGAGGAGACCGCGACGACACTGGCATACGCGCCAGGCTCCGGGCTGAAGGCCGGCTTTGCCGCCAGCGGCAGAGTAACCCACGCACTGCCCGCGGCCGGCAGCGTGATCGTCAGCGCCGTCGTTTGCAGCAGCGCGCTGGCTTCGATGATCTGCGCGCCGTGGGCGAATTCCGCCACACGAACATCCAACAGCAGGTCTGCGGTGGTGTTGTTCTGCACGGCGAAGACAATTTTCTCATCAGGCCAGACTGCACTCAGGGGCGTGTCATCCGCGAATTGAATCACCGGCGGGCCTTCGGCCGCCATGGTCACATGGGTGCACAGGAGACAAAGGCACAGGGCAAGCGCTTGCCACGGAAGCGACCGCCGCCATGAGAACTTCCTGAAGGGCTTCATTTTCTCCTCCCTGCGAGTTCCTGGTAAAATGAACTCGATCCTGCCTGCTAGCGATCCCTGGTTGAATCGTAGCACAGGCGCGGATGAATTGACAAATCAGGTCACGGAATAGCGCGCGGAATCCCGTCAGGCGCCGTGGCCTGGCTATCTCCCAAGTAAAGGTGATGAAATGAGCATGCGTTACAAATTGTTTGGCCGCAGTGGTCTGCGTGTGTCAGAGGTTGCCCTGGGCACCATGACCTTTGGGCCGGACTGGGGCTGGGGTGCGGACAAAGAGACCAGTCAAGCGATCTTCGATCTCTACGCCAATGCGGGCGGCAACTTCATTGACACGGCCAACCGCTACACCGACGGCGCCAGCGAGAAATACGTGGGCGAGTTCATCGCCAGCGATCGCGAGCACTTCGTCGTCGCGACCAAGTACACCTTGAAAATGCGCCAGGGCGATCCAAATTTCAGCGGCAACCACCGCAAGAATATGATGCAGTCGGTGCATGCCAGCCTCAAGCGGCTCAATACCGACTACCTAGACCTGCTGTGGGTTCACGCCTGGGACTTTACCACGCCCGTGGAGGAAGTTTTGCGCGGCTTGGACGACCTTGTTCGTCAGGGCAAAGTGCTCTACGTTGGCATCAGCGATACCCCGGCCTGGGTTGTGGCGCAAGCGAACGCCATCGCCGACCTGCGCGGTTGGTCGCGCTTCGTCGGCTTGCAGATTCGCTACAGCCTGGCCGATCGCAGTGCAGAACGCGATCTGCTGCCGATGGCGCGCGCGATGGATGTTGCAGTCACGCCCTGGAGCGTCCTGGGCGCCGGCGTGCTAACCGGCAAGTACCTCGCCGATCCGCAAGCCAGCGGCCGTGCGGCGCGCTGGGGGCGGGACGAACGCGACCTGGCGATTGCGGCTGAGATCAGGGCTGTGGCCGCCGACCTCGGCTGCACACCCCCGCAAGTGGCTATTGCCTGGGTTTTGGCGCAGCAGTCGCCGCATTCTGCGCCGATCATTCCCATCCTCGGGGCGACCAGGCCGTCACAGCTCGAAGATAATCTGGGCGCGCTCGCGATTCACCTGACGGCTGAGCACCTGGCGCGGCTGGACAAAGTCAGCGCCATCGGACTAGGCTTCCCACACGAGTTTCTGACCAGCGAGAGCATTCTGGACATCGTTTTTGGCGGCGCCTTCGGTCAGATTGATAACCACCGCCGCGCCCCGTAGGCGCGACCGCAGCCCTTGCGGGCCAACGAACTCCAGGTGAGATGCAGCGCCCCTGATTCCGCTCGGTCCACTGGCTGGCCGCGTCAACGAACTGGAGCCGGCGCGGCCGCTGGCGGAGATTTGCGCCGCCGGCCGCCGTAGTCAGCCCGCGGCCGCGCTTCTGCTGCGGAGAGAGTTTAAGATCGTCTATAACATCCTGGGCGGCGCCAGCCTGTGGACCATACGCGGACTGCTGCTGGCGCCGTAACCCACGCCGCCGTCGGGCTTGGCGTGAGAAGGAAATCCCGCGTACCCTTCTGCCAGATGAGTTCTGCGCCGCAGGCCTGAAGCGCGCGGGTGACAACGATCTCTGCCATTCTGACAACATCAGGACACATCGCGTTGATTCAACTGTGCGTTGCTCAGCCTTAATCGGCTGTTAGCCCGCCCCTTGCATTTTCGAGTTTTTTTCTGCTCCCAAGCAGAGTCCACGCCCGCCCACACGCGGGTAACGCCAACCGTTAGTGCGACTCCGCGCCAAGTCTTTCGAGCCTTGACAGCCACGCCTCGAAGTGGGGACACTTACTACGAATCGCGTCCAGACCTATCAGTGCGGCCACCTGCGGTCCCACGACAGGTTTTGCGCCTGCATAGTCGGGAAACTCAGCAATAATACGTTTGCTTGGCGCCGTGTGCGTTCCGTCGTCAATCAATTCAGGTGTATTGTAACTTTCGGCGATGACCTTGAGCGCCGAAATAGCCTTTTCATGGTGGCCGTAGAAGAAGGCAAATTGCGTGGGATCGGAGAAGAGATATGCTTCGTACTCGTGCAATTGGATATAGGGAATAAACCGCCAATCGTTAATATCCCTGGCAAACGCTTGCTCCAGAGCCTCAACGCGCTTGCCAGGCGAATGACGCAGTTTTTCGGCTTCCTCCCATTTAGGAAAGTCATCAGGGAGAGCATACAGGTCAATCATCGTTGTGAAAAAGACATCTCTCATGCCCTTCTCTTGAGCTAAGAACCGTAGGATGTCGTCTCTTATTGGCACGTATTTCAGAGCGCCACCCCGGTAGACTTTGCCTTTCTTCTTTGCGTGCGCAGTAAGAATCGAAGCCTGTAGATATACTCCCATGTTTGCGAGATGCGGCTTGAGTAGCGTGTCGGCGAATGTCTGTTCTGTTTGCCCTTCGGCGAATAGATATAGGCGTGCCATTAGTGCGGACCTCCGCCTATGACGTTCTTCTCCCAGATTTCGCCCAGGCTATATTCTTCGAGCCATGCTTCCAGTTTATCAGGATCAGGGCGCGTGAATTGTGACTCCCTACCCTCTCGGTTCACCACAATCACATCTTTAGGATCGAAGTTGTTGAGGAAAGTGCTGGATTGCGTGCTGATGAGCACCTGAGTGTGGTGCGACGCTTTGCTGAACAACGCAGCTATCACGTTGAGCGCATACGGATGAAGTCCGAGTTCCGGTTCATCAACAATGATCAGGCCAGGCAGCTCACTTTCTGGCTGCAAAAGCAGCGTGACAAGACAGATGGCGCGCAGAGTGCCATCCGAAAACTGGTGCGGGCCGAACACCTGATCCGATCCCTTTTCCCGCCAGTTCAGGATGATGTCCCGCTTGTTAGGGCCAGTTGGCTCCAGGTCAAAATCATCGAAGAACGGGGCGATCAAACGAATCGTCGTGACAATTGGATGATAAGCCGATCTGCTGTTTTCATTCCGCAGCCGATAGAGCAGCGCGGCCAAGTTGCCCGCATCAGGCATAAGCCAGCGATTGTCGCCAATGTAGCAGTATTGGCGAACCCGGGCCGTGGGCGACGTATCGTGGAAGTGATACACTCGACAGGAGTTAAGCAGATTCCGAAACACCGTGGCGGTTTTCTCTCCCGCGCCCGCCGATTCGCCGATTCGTGTTTCTTGATGCCCCGAACCTAATGAGACAGTCTTGGAAGACAGGTAGCCCGCTCCTGCGAAGCTCAATGTCTCCTCGGCAAAAACAAGCGTATCGCCTGCCGCATGGAACAGGCGCATGGTATAGATATCCCTTGCATTTTCTACTTCGAACTCTAGCGAAGCCTTTAACTGCAGCGTCACCTTGGGGCCGAAGTGCAACAGGGAGTGAGCACGCCCTGAAGCACCGATGTACTCCTGAAGCCGGCCAGCCATCATCTCGTTGAGCATTTTGAAGAACGAAATGAGGTTGCTTTTGCCCGCGCCGTTCGCTCCAATCAGAACATTCAGGTTATTCAACTCAATATCCATCGTCTTGATGGACTTAAACCCGTTAAGAATCACTCGTCGCAACATTATCACTCTCCTGAATTGGCGGATTTCTCGCAATGTAGCTTATCGGCCTGATCGTGGCAGTGCCTCGGATTGGCTCGCGTTCCGCACAGATCGCCTTCAATTGCAGGGCCTCAACTTTGTTCACTTTCCCAGACATCGAATTCACCGGCGACCACCGGCATCCGCTGGTACGCGGTGATTTCTTGTTGCTCCAATTCCGCAACCGTTACTTCGCCGAACCATCGTTTCAACAGTTGCAAAACAAACTCAGAGACCGAAAGTCCAGCAGGACGTGCGGCTCGTTCCAATCGTTGAAACAAGGCCTCATTCAGAGTCAATTCCATGGTGCGCATTGTCATCAGACTTCACCTCTCAATTTGGCATCAGCTGGTCTATGAAATTCGATGCGGCTATTATACACCATCAAAAATGGATTGTCATCTGATCCGAAATTTTGTCTATCTCGATCACAATCCGATCGCCTGGTTGACCTGGAGCGAAACATGACTTGAGCGCGGCGGTGAGTGGTCAATCGGCGCGGTCGTTTGCCCGCAGATTTGACCACGTGCTATAATACGGCCACACAGGAGCGAGTGCAGAAAGGGGGAACTCTCCATGACGACCATAGACCTGCAAGTGGAAATGGCGGACATCAAGACACGACTGGGAAGCCTCGAAACCGCTGTGCGCGAAATTGTCAGCGGGCGACGACCTTCATTCCAGGCGCCTGGCATACCATCGAGCAACAAGGAACTGCTGGCCTGGATGCGCATGTGGGGATTGGTCCGTGATCCAACACCCGAGGAGCTTGATTTGGCTGCGCAGTGGGACGAACTGCCCCAGGAGGAGCAGCAAGCTGTCCTCTGGGAGTTAGATCATCTGCCGCCTGGGCCACTGGCGAGCGACATCATCATCGAAAATCGGCGCTAATGATGAGTATCTGCTATCTAGATGCCAGCGCGCTGGTCAAATACTACATTCTTGAGCCAGGTAGTACTTGGGTCAGAAGCTTGATTGATGTACGTGACCCTCGAGATGACTTTCCGCGCAATATCGTGTTCATTTCTGATGCCAGTATTGCCGAGTGTGCAGCCGCCTTTGCCGTGCTGCACCGCGTCAACAGGATCACCCGACGGTCCCGCGACGGAGCATACCAGGCTTTTATCAAGAATGTAGCCAACGGCTTGTATAACATGGCGCCTGTGACCACGGCCGACTTTCACAGAGCAGCGCATCTCTGCCAGACCAGACCTCTCAAAGCATACGATGCGGTCCAATTGGCCGTGGCCTTACGTCAAGGTCGGTCGTTGGCTGTTATCAGGCAGTCGCTGATGTTCATAAGCGGCGACAAGACGTTGTTAACCGCTGCACAGGCTGAGGGCTTGGCCGTTGAAAATCCCTTCGACCACATTTCCCCTCAAGACACGCCAACAACCGCGTCGCTGCTATAGATGAATGTCCCTGGTTGCGCAAGGTGCTCCATGAGTTGACCTTCCCGCCGCCGGCCGTGCTGCAGCCATGACGCAAGGATCGTATCTAATCCAATGAGCAACCCTGAACAAGACCGCCTCTTATTCCAACGCATTCGCCGCGGCGACAAGGCCGCGTGCGGCGAGTGCGTTGACATCCACTCGCCGGCGATCTACCGCCTGGCCCTGCGCTTGACGCAGGATGAGGCGGAGGCCGAAGATGTGGTGCAAGAGACGTTCATGAATGCCTTCAAGGCCATTGATCGTTTCGAAGGCCGCTCAGAGTTAGGCACCTGGCTCTATCGCATCGCGTACAACGCGGCGCTGGGCCGCCTGCGCCGCCGCAAAGTGGACACGGTGCCGGTGGATGAGGCCGCGGCCGACAGCGAAGGTACGCTGGTGCCGCAGCAGTTGTTCGATTGGTGCTGCCTGCCCGATCAGGATTTCAAGACCGGCGAGGCGCGTGCCGAGATGCAGGCGGCGATTGCCGAACTGCCGGAAAAGCTGCGCGCGGTCTTTGTGCTGCGCGAGATGGAGGGTCTCTCCACGCAGGAGACGGCTGACGCCCTGGGGTTGTCGGTCGAAAATGTCAAGACCCGCCTGCACCGTGCGCGTCTGTGGCTGCGCGAACGTCTGTCTGGTTATTTCACGGAGCTTGTGTACGTACCCATCAAAGGTTGAAGCTAAAATGACGCCTATGACCTGCCAGGATGTGCTCGCCAGCCTATCCGATTATCTCGACGGCGAGACTCTGCCCAAACAACGTGTCGCGATCGAGCAGCACTTATCCGCGTGCGCGGCGTGCTTCGCCGTGGCCGACACCCTGCGCAAGACCGTGTCCCTCTATCACGAACTTCCCGCACCCGATTTGAGTCACGCGGCCCGTGCGCGCCTCTACCGCGCGCTTAATCTGGCGGACGTATGACCAGCCTTTCACAACCGACCTGGATTTTGCCCCTGGCTTCGGATCAAGCCGCGCTGGCGCTCGTCGGGGGCAAGGGCGCCAACCTGGCGCGGCTGGCGCGCGCGGGCTTGCCGGTGCCGGACGGCTTCCTCATCGCCACGCCAGCCTACATGGCATTTCTCACGGCCAATGAGCTGACGGCGCGCATCGTGGACGCCCTGCCGGCGGGAGCGCCCGATTCCCCAGACCAGGCCGAGAGGGCTTCGACGCTGATCCGGGGTCTCTTCGATCAGGGGCGCATCCCGCTCGACCTGGCCGCACAGATCCTGGCCGCGTATGCCAACCTGGGCCGGCCGGCGGTCGCCGTGCGCTCCTCGGCCACGGCCGAAGACCTGCCGGAGATGTCCTTCGCCGGTCAGCAGGATACCTACCTGAACGTGGTCGGCGACGAAGCCCTGCTGGCCGCGGTGGTTGACTGCTGGAGCAGCCTGTGGACGGCGCGGGCCATCAACTACCGCGCGCGCAATCGGGTGCCGCACAGCGGGGCCGCGCTGGCGGTCGTCGTGCAGAAGATGGTCGAGAGCCAGGCCTCAGGCGTGCTCTTCACGGCCAATCCGCTCACCGGCCTGCGCACGGAAACGGTGATTGATGCGACCGTGGGATTGGGTGAAGCGTTGGTGGCGGGCCAGGTGGAGCCTGACCATTACGTCGTGGACACGCGCAGCGGCCAGATCACTGGGCGGACGCTTGGCGCCAAAGCAATGAGCATCCGCGGCCGGCCTGGCGGCGGCACCGTCGCGGTGCAGGAAGACCAGGCCGCGGCTCAGGCTTTGCCCGATGCGCAAATCCAGGCGTTGGCCGCGCTGGGCCGCCGCGTCGCTGAACTGTACCACACGCCGCAAGACATCGAGTGGGCCTGGGCCAACGACACGCTCTACCTGCTGCAGGCCCGGCCGATCACCTCGCTCTTCCCCGTGCCAGACGACCTGGCGCCGGCGCCCTTGATGGTCATGTTCTCCTTTGGCGCCGTGCAAGGCATGCTGGATCCGGTGACGCCGCTGGGCCGAGACATCCTGCGCGAGGTCATGGTCGCCGTCGGGCAGCTCTTCGGCATACCCGCCAGCCGTGGTCCGCAGCGGGTGCTTTTCACGGCCGGTGAACGACTGTGGGCCAATTTCACACCCGTCCTGCGTAATCCGATCGGCCGCCGGATTGCGCGAGGCGCCATGGGATTCCTGGATCCGGCCGCGGGCGAGGCCATCACCGCAATCTGGCAGGAGCCGGCTCTGCAGCCGGGGCGGCGACGGATCAGCCCGCATGCAGCCGCGCAGGTGGCCCGCTTTCTCATCCCGGTCGTGGGTAACGTTCTGCTCAATTTGCTTTCCCCAGGCCGGCGGCGCCGCGCGATCATCGCCCATGGCGAGCGCGTTCTGGTCGCCGTACAGGCGCGCAGCGCTGCCATCCAGGGCGATCCACGCGCCAGGCTGGCTCAACTGGCGCGGCTCGTCCCGCAGAGCCTGGAAGAGTATGTGCCCCGCACCTTCCGCGTGTTTATTTCCGGGGTTGCCAGCGGCATGGCCTCGTACAACATGCTGCGGGTCTTGTCGAAGCGCGTGGCTGCGGCCTCCGCCAACGGGTCGGGCGATTGGGGCGAGCGCATCCTTCAAGTCACCCGGGGCCTGCCGTACAATCCCACGACGGAGATGGACCTGGCGCTGTGGCAGGTTGCGCAGACGATCCAGGCCGATGCGTCCGCGCGCCGGGCCTTTCAAGCTCAGCCCCCGGCCGAGCTGGCCGCGCGCTATCGCGCCGGCGCACTGCCGGACGCGGCGCAGCGAGCCTTTGAACCATTCATGGCGCGCTACGGCGCGCGCGGCCTGGCCGAGATTGACCTGGGCCGGCCGCGCTGGTCCGAAGAGCCGGCGCACCTGATGGAGGTCGTGGCCGGCTATTTGCAAATCACGGACCGGCATCAAGCCCCGGACGCGGTCTTTGCACGAGGCGCGGCCGCCGCCCAGGCCATCATAAACCAAATGGCGGCCGCGGCGCAGCAAGGCCCGCACGGCTGGCTCAAGGCGCGGCTGATACGCCTGGCCGCGGGCCGCACGCGCATGCTGATGGCGCTGCGCGAAAGCCCCAAGTTTTTCGTGGTTCGCCTGTTGGGCATCTTCCGCCAGGATCTGCTCACGATCGGCCAGGAATTGGCCGCGGCCGGCGAACTGGCCCAGCCAGATGACCTGGTCTACCTCTCGCTTTCTGAGCTGGCCGCCTTTGCCGACGGCAAGCCCGCGGATTGGGCGGCCTTGATCAGCCAACGGCGCGCCGCCTTCCAGCGCGAGCAGATGCGCCGGCAGATTCCACGCCTGCTGCTGAGCGATGGCCGCGCGTTCTACGCCGGGGTGACCAGCCGGGGAGAAGGCGCCGGCGCGCTGACCGGCAGCCCGGTGTCGCCGGGCAGCGTCGAAGGCCGGGTGCGGGTGGTGCTCGACCCGCGCTCCGCCGGCCTGCTGCCGGGCGAGATCCTGGTTTGCCGTGGCACCGACCCCTCCTGGACGCCGCTCTTCCTGACCGCAGCCGGCCTGATCATGGAAGTGGGCGGTATGATGACCCATGGCGCGGTCGTTGCCCGTGAATACGGCATTCCGGCCGTCGTGGGCGTAGATCGGGCGACCGAACGCCTGGCGACCGGCCAGCGCATCGCGCTGAACGGCTCCAACGGCGAGATCAGGCTGCTGGATGAGGCCGCACAGCCTGCCTGATCGAGTCGCGTGATTGTCACCTGCTTGACAACTGCGGATTGATCGGCTATTATGCATTGTAAATGCAGATTAGACGAAAAAGCTCGGGAGGTGTTGCATGTATGCGCCGCGGACACTCGAACCGACCGTGACCGGGGCCGCGCAACAGTTCCCGGTTGTGCTGCTCACGGGCGCCAGACAGGTCGGCAAGACCACCCTTCTCAGGCGCCTCAGTCAAGGGGAGCGCACCTACGTGACCCTGGACGATCCGCTGGTCCTAAACCTGGCCAAGACGGACCCGGCGCTGTTTCTGCAGCGCTTCCCACCGCCTGTACTCATTGACGAAATCCAGTACGCGCCGGAGCTGCTGCCCTACATTAAAATGGCCGCCGATCGCACCAGCCAGCCCGGGCTGTTCTGGCTCACCGGATCGCAGCAGTTCCACTTAATGCAAGGGGTATCTGAGTCGCTGGCGGGTCGCGTGGCCGTGCTGCACCTGTTGGGACTTTCTCGACCGGAGCTGCTGGGACAGGGCCTGGATGCACCGCCATTCTGGCCGACGCCCGTAGAAATCGCTCGCCGGAGCACACAGCGCAGCAAACTCACCCTGAAAGAACTGTACTGGCTGATCTGGCGCGGGGCGCTGCCAGCGATTGCCCTCAACACGGCGGTGGAGCGCAATCTGTTCTACAGTTCCTACGTGCAGACCTACTTGCAGCGCGATGTGCGCGACCTGGCGCGGGTGGGTGATGAGCTGGCGTTTCTGCGCTTTCTGCGCGCCACGGCCGCGCGCACCGGGGGCCTCTTGAACCTCGCGGACCTGGCGCGCGATGCGGACGTAGCCCCGAACACGGCCAAGCACTGGCTATCCATCTTGCAGGCGGCCGAGATTGTCTATCTCCTGGAGCCGTACCATACCAACCTGACCCAGCGCCTGGTCAAGACGCCCAAGCTCTACTTCCTCGATACAGGCCTGGCCGCCTATCTGACCGAATGGGCCAGCCCGGAGACGTTGGAGGCCGGCGCCATGTCCGGCCCGATCCTGGAGACCTGGATCGTGGCTGAGCTGCTCAAGAGCTATTGGCACAACGGTCGCCGGCCGCCGTTCTACTACTACCGCGACAAGGACCAACGCGAGATTGATCTGCTGTTGGTGCAGGACGGGATCATCTATCCGCTGGAGATCAAGAAGACCGCGTCGCCGAGCCGGGAGGATGTCCGGGGCTTTGGGACATTGGAGCGGCTGGGGTTGCCCATTGGGCCGGGCGGTGTGATCTGCTTGGCAGAGCAGTCGTTGCCGCTCACGGCGTCAACCCAATCTATTCCTGCCTGGGTCATCTGAACGCGGCGCGTAAGCAAGCCTGCGCCGATGGCCAGGCGGCATGATGGCGGAGCCGCCCGAAATCGCCAGCTCCAGGGTTCAATCGCGGGAACAGCCGTTTCTACGACATCATCGCGCACCGACTGGTTGTGGTGGAAGTGATCGAGCAAGCGTTGTGGTGAAAAAAAACCAAGCGGTCTCACCCTGGGCCTCGATTTCAGTCTCACCCGGCGCATCTCAGCGCCAGCCAGGTCCACTCTCCGAGTGGCCAGAGTCACCAGGCTTTACGAAACTGCTCTGGTTCCTATGTTATCCCATGTCAACCCGTCCGCCAATATGAAAACATCAACAAATCCGGCATGACGTGCATGACAAAAACGCTCTTCCCTACCAACTCGAAGCGGTTTATGACATCATGCTGCCGCAGCCAACCATTCGGCACCTCTTGGCCCCGATGCTGGCACTGGCAAGACCATCATGTGCGGGCTGCTCGACAAAGAGATCCGGTCGCGTGAGCCAAATCTGCGCACGCTCATTGTCACCCCGGCGCTCAGCGATTGACTGCCGGTACAGGCAAAAGTGATTGATGTTACCGCCGGTTGGCTTGAAGCGACACGCCGGCGACTGGCAGGGATCGACCTGTGGCAGGCTGTTAACGCCGCAGATCATGCGCCCGATGATCCAGGGCTTGACCAAGACTCTTCCGCGCCTGTGCGATCTTTGCCTGGGGGGGCAGCAGGTGGAACCAGGCGGCAGCGTGATATCACATGCTTGCTGTTTTCGCAATTAGGCCGTAAAATTAGGCAAGTGCAAAGTCGTGTGGAAGATATGCAAAGCATGTTGACGCTGGGCCATTGCACATCGTTTCTGTTCGCGATGGTACACGCATCATGCAACGCTAACCAGCAATCGGCGTGAAACCGATGAATACACAGCAGTCACCTATACGAATACGGGCAATCGACCTTTTCTGCGGCGCGGGCGGCAGCAGTTATGGCGCGCGCCAAGCTGGCGTCGAGATTGTGGCGGCCTTCGATATCTGGCGGCCGGCGGTTGACACCTTCAACCGCAACTTCGGTGCAGGCGTAGCGCGCCAGGCAGACATCTTCGATCTGGACGTTGAGGCGCTGCACGCCGAATTGGGCAAGATCGACCTGATACTGGCCTCGCCCGAATGCACCAATCACTCCAAAGCAAAGGGCAAGGGCATTCGCTGTGAACGAAGTAGAGAAACAGCTTTGGAAGTTGTGCGTTTTGCTGAGACTTTCAAGCCAAGATGGGTTGTGATTGAAAATGTTGTAGAGATGCAAGACTGGCATCGCCACGACGAGTTGAAGCAGAGACTTGAAGAGCTTGACTACAATATCACGGAACCAGAGCTTGATGCTGAGGCCTTTGGTGTTGCCCAGTCCCGTAAACGGCTGTTCATGCTTTGCGTACATGCTGACACTCCTCCAGTTCTAGCAGATGTCAAGTCAGACGCAAAAACAGCAAGGGATATTGTTTCGAAAAATACGTACAAGCTGAATCAGCTAAGAATACCGAGGAGAGCAGGGGCTACACTGGCAAAAGCCGACTACGCTATTGCGCAGATGCAAAGTGAGGGTAAACCTCCGGAGCCATTCCTGATTGTCTACTACGGGTCTGCAAAGAATGGTGGCAATGGTGGCTGGCAGTCCCTTGACAGGCCCTTGCGAACAATTACAACCCTGGATCGATTTGGATATGTTGTACCAGGACCATCTCGTGAACAAGACAGGATGCGAATGCTGCAACCGGAAGAACTCAAGCTGGCTATGGGATATGGTGACGACTTCGTATTTGCTGAGGGCCTGCCTCGACGAGACAAGATCAAGTTGATGGGCAACGGTGTTTGCCCACCTGTCATGAAAGCCATTGTTGAAAGTCTCACTCGTTCGTGGCAAGGAGACAGTAAGGAAAGCTTACAAATTGATCGTTGATGCCAACGGACATACACTAGATAGTGTGAGATTGGGAGAGTTGCTACTCCTATGGGGCCAAGATAACTTCCGTGCATTTCCCTGGCGGACAACTGTTGACCCGTACAGGATTCTTATGTCTGAAGTAATGCTCCACCGAACTCAGGCAATCCAGGTTGTTCGAGTGTATCAATCTTTTTTGATGACGTATCCGAATATTGCGGTACTGGCTAAGGCATCTCTGCAAGAACTGCAAGATGCTCTGTTTTCACTTGGACTCCGGTGGCGGGTTGACCTGATACATCGGATGGCAGGCGAGATCATGAGCAAATGGGATGGTCAGATTCCGGTTGAACGCGCTGACCTTTTGTCCCTACCTGGAGTCAGTGGGTATATTGCTGGTGCAGTGCGCTGCTTTTCATGGAACCTGCCTGAACCTTTGGCCGACACAAACACGATCAGGATCACAGGAAGGCTATTTGGATTGGAGTCAAAAGATTCCTCGCGTCGGAGCAGCCGCTTCCGAACCCTGTTGAATTCACTTATTTATGTTGGCGAGCCGCGCAGATATAACTATGCGCTGCTTGATTTGGCTGACGGTGTTTGCATGAAGAAGCGTCCACCCACATGTCATCTTTGCCCACTGCAAAGTCTTTGCTCGACAGGAACCTCCCGAGTTTCTGAGGAACCATCATGAACCAAAATCCAACGACGTTTCATGATCTGTTGAACCAGAAACAATGGGACAGCTATTCCTCGTTTATCAGCGAAGCCCCGTTATATTATCAACAAGAGCTGGGATGTGATATTGCCCGGGAGAGGCTGATTCGTGAAGCACTGCGCAAAGAGATCTTGGAGGACAAATATACCGTACGTCGCTATGACGACCTGCTCCCGGAGGCGGAGAAGTTACTTCTCAATGGACAGGTCACAGCCGTAGATGGTACGGTTTCAACGCATCAAATGTTGTCTGGTGTTCGCTGCCAGATCGGTGTTGTGGCCGTAAATTACTTCAATCAGAAGCTGCGTCAGTCCTACTACATTTCAGAAGCCAGTTTCCAACACAGTCCAGATGATGTGTTGAGTGTCCTCAAGGCACGAGAATTTGGAAATCGCCCCCTATCCGGTCTGGTTATTCGGGCTTTGATGTTGTATCGCGAGCGTGAAGTTGCACTACGACCGGAATACAAGAATGTATACCGAATGCTTCACGGCCCCCTACTACCATTTGAGTTGATGACTGGATTAGGGCGATTGAGGGCGTTGTATACCACATTGGGCCTCTTGAAGCAGATAGCAGCCGATCCAAAGGTGTTTAGCGTCATCTCTACCTCCCGGCAGAGCGACTACATCACTCTCGGTACTGCACTTAACCCCGGAGAATACCTGGTTGATGAGCGATACTCGTTTGGTGACGAGATTGCAGACAACACAGACTTCATGTCTCCGGATCGTTGGCGAGAACGGGAATTTGACCACATGAAAGATTTCCTGCATCACAATGCATCCAAGATTATTGTTGGGATAATCCGCGTTGGCCAGCGCCCATATATGTTCCATGCTCACCGAGACAATTTCGAGTTGGCTGCAGCGATCATTGCACGTGACTCGTTGATGCAACGCGAGAAAGGGTTCCCCCTGTTGATCGACTATGCCGACACTTTATGTTCGGAATATTTCCCGGCTGGTGACTTCACGCAGATGATGCGTTACCAACTTGCCAAAGAGGGGGAATTCCTGGTTGAAAGCGATGAACGAGACCTGCGCCTGAAATGACTGGAGATGACAGATGGTAGAGTCGCTGAGACCCATTGGTTTTGTAAACTTCGATGACATCCGTGGGCAGAACAACGAAATAGAACTGCGCGTCCCGTATGATGATATAAATCGGCTACAACGCGGACAGTACGTTCTTGTGGGCAATGGCAATACCCCGTATCTCGGACGCATAGTCTCGGGACCTTTCTATACACCCGACGCTGTTGGCAAGGAATCTGCATTTGCTCGAACTTCCATTCTGATGGCTAATGAAGTGCCTTTTCTTCCAGACTTCCATGCCGTCTGCCGGGTCGAATTGCTGGGCAGAGTAAACCTCGACAGCGCATCACTTACTGGTTTTGCGAGTCGGCCATTTCCCAAGACGCCCGTATATGAAATGCCATCCGACAAGATCGCCGAGCTACTGGGACTTGAAGGCAATATGTACATTGGGCATTTGACTGGATATGAGCAGGTGCGCGTCAAACTGAATGCACATGAGAAGAAAGTTCTTCCGCGCAATCTGGGTATTTTCGGTACTGTGGGTTCTGGCAAGACAAATACAGCACAGGTCTTGATCGAAGAAGCTATTGCTGCTGGCTGGGCTGTCATCATCCTGGATGTTGAAGGTGAATACATCTCAATGGATAAGCCCAATGAAGAGGCACAAAAGAGAAAATCCTTGGGTGCCGCAATGCGACGATTTGGTGTCTCCCCGAAGGGCGTTGAAGCAATTCAGGTGTTTCATTGTCCTGGGACTGAGTCAAAGCGACCCGACGCACGTGAGTTTTGCCTGGATTTCAGCCGGCAGTCCCCCTACGCGTTAATAGAAATTATGGGCTTGAATGAGGCTCAGGAAACACGATTCCTGGAGCTTTATGAAGACTGTGTTGACAAGGTCAAGCATCAATCGGGACAGCCAAGGCAAAGTAAGTGGGAAAGACTGAGTAGCGAGACGCCCTCAGGATTGAAGAGTCTTCCTGGTCTTAGCCTTAACTTTCTGATGAAAGAACTGAATGTGGTTGTTGAGAGGGCCGATGCAGCATATGGCAACAAAGCATCCTGGTCGAAAGTAAGACAGTTGCTGGAGAAGATTCAGCGATACCAGATATTCAACTCAGTAGACTACGTGTTGAATGTAAATGATCTGGTCAAGCCTGGACACCTATCCGTATTTGACTTGAGCGATGCTACCAATGTACGTGTGAATAACATCGTAATTGCCCAGATTCTTCAGGAGATTTTCTCAAAGAAGATTGGCGAGCCGGACGCGCCACCCACACTTGTTGTCATCGAAGAGGCGCACACTTTCGTAAGTCGTGACAATGTCAAGATGATGGAAAGCATCGTAGATATGCTGCGTGAGATTAGCCGCCGTGGTCGCAAGCGCTGGTTGGGTCTCTGCTTCATATCTCAACAACCCGCACATCTCCCCAACGAGATATACGAGCTATGCAACACCAAATTTGTGCATCAGACCACAGGTAAGCGTAACCTGGACGCCCTTCATGTCTCTGCGGGCAATGTCAATGAAGCTGTGTGGGGCGAGGTGCCATTGTTGAGTCAGGGGCAGGCCCTGATCATTAGTCCCCAGTTCTCCCATCCAGTACTGTGTGACATGCGCCCGTGCAGCAGCCACCGGGAACATACGGACTAACCAACATGGCAGAACACACAGAACTCAGAAAAGGTACAGAAACATTCCGACCACGCGCTCGACTTGTCAGTGTCTTGGGAGAGCAGCTTATTCGCGACGCTACGGTGGGTCTGTTGGAACTGGTTAAGAACGGCTATGATGCTGATGCCAATCAGGTCTCGGTCAGTCTTCTTAATCTTGCCGATTCAGAGCAAACGATTATCCTTGTCGAAGATGATGGGGTCGGCATGGACCTGGAGACTGTGCTGAGCCGGTGGCTGGAACCGGCAACTGGTCATAAAGAAGAGGCTAAGAAACGCGCCGAGCGTACACCTCGCGGTCGCCTTCCACTGGGCGAGAAGGGGGTGGGCCGTTTTGCCGCTCACAAGCTAGGTCACGAATTGACGCTAATCAGCCGTGCCAGGGACGCAAACGGTCAGCCAACAGATGTTGAAATTGTAGTGAACGTTGCCTGGGACGATTTTGAAAAGCCCGACGCATACCTCAGCGAGATTGGTGTCAACTATGAAGAACGTTTGCCCCTGCATTTCACTCATAGCAGTGGCACATTGTTAGAGATCAAGAGGGCACGCTCCTCATGGAAGAGGAAGGACATAGAGAAAGTATCCCGGGCTTTAAGACGCTTGATGAGTCCTTTCCGCCCGCCCGGATCCTTTTCCGTTACCTTACATTGCCCAGAGTACCCACAGTACGAGAACCTAGATGCAAGTGAACTCTTAAAGACAGCACATGCGCAGATGCTTGTCTTGGTCGATCAACACGGCATTGC
Organism: Candidatus Amarolinea aalborgensis; assembly: GCF_900491745.1. Lineage (NCBI taxonomy): Bacteria > Bacillati > Chloroflexota > Caldilineae > Caldilineales > Candidatus Amarolineaceae > Candidatus Amarolinea > Candidatus Amarolinea aalborgensis. The sequence continues at coordinate 92,594 of NZ_UETR01000009.1, forward strand.
TCAATATGAGTATCAGTTCAATTTGCCTCCATACCCGTCGCGCATTGTTGAACCGCAAGAAAAAGATCTTCGATTAGGCATTGAAGGATGGAATCCAAGCGAAAGAATCTCGCACTGCGGTAGTTTCTTTGTCACCTTGTATGTCTGGGATCGAAGCACAGATAGTCTGAATCTGTCCGGCACTTCGAGGGGAGACCTGGATCAAATGAATGGGATTGCCGTCTTCCGAGACGGTATCAGAGTCATGCCATATGGCGAACCTGACGACGATTGGCTTGAAATTGACAAATCGCGCTATATGACCTCAACAGGTGCATTCAGTCGGAAGAATGTTGTAGGTGCTGTCGAGATCAATCAATCCGAGAATGGGAAACTGCGTGACAAAAGCAACCGCGAAGGATTCATAGAAGATGAAGCTTTTGCGGACTTTTACGATCTTCTCAAAGGCGTATTGCGAGAAGCGTTCAATCTATTTGGAGATGATAGAAAAAAGATTCGCGAGGGTGAAAAGGCAAAGAAACGAGAACTGATACCAGCGATTGATCAGTTGAATAATAGTATTGCACAAGCAACTGATGCTATTCAGAAGACAAAACAAATGGCGCATACTCTCGCAACGAAAGGCAAAATATCTCAGGAAGTTGCAGAGCAACTAACCGTCAACCTGCAACAAGAACAGATTGCGATGGCAGTTGCCCTCACAGAGACAAAACAAGCAGCCACAGATATTGTGCAGCGATTTGATGAGGAACGCGAGATGCTACTGGCACTGGCCGGTCTTGGGCTGGCAGCCGAACGCTTCACCCACGAATTTGCGCGGATGACACGCGAAGCCTCCGATCTGCTCCGCGAGATCGAGAGGCATTCCGTGATTCAACAGGTATCGTACCTGAAGGATCGCGTTGAAGCGTTGGGCGTAACGTTGGAAGCACTGCGCGATCTGGTGCTGGCTTTGGGGCCAATGTTCTACATTCGGCGCAAAACGGTTGAGAAACCGCTAGATGTTAAAACCATTGTTGAGCACGCCTTGCTTCTCAATCAAGGGCAGATCAAGGAAAACCGGATTCTTGTTGAGGTCCGTGAAAGCGAAGGTCAGCTCACCGTCACGATGCGGCGCGGAGCGCTGACGCAGGTGTTCAATAACCTGATTGACAACGCCTGCTATTGGCTCAGCCGGAAGTCTGAAGAGGGTGATAGGCGGCTGCGTATCGTGATTTCCGCTGCTCAAAGATATGTCCTATTGGCGGATAACGGGCCAGGCATCCACCCACGCGACCAACATCGTATCTTCCAGGTTTTCTTCTCAACCAAAATCGACGGGCGTGGCCTGGGACTTTTCATTGCTCGCGAAATATTGGCTGAGGCGCGGTCTACAGTCGTGCTGCTCGATCCCAGCGAGCATCCTGATGCATTCCGGGTTGGGGCAGCTTTCAAGGTTCAGTTCCCAGAACAGGATATAGAGGAGAACGGCAGACCGTGAACCTAAATCGTGTTTTGCTCATTGAAGACAGCAGCAAGGTGAGGGAAGATGTAATCGGTGAGTTCCAAGCCGCTGGGGTGGACATCATTGCTGTCAATGACTATCCAGATTTTCTGACCCATCTGCACGAACTGTCATCAGTCCAAATGGTCATTCTGGATTGGTTGCTTGACGGAGAAAACGAGTCCGATGCACTGCTCTGTCTGGAGGCTATACGCAGAACTCGTTTCGTGCCAGTAATTATCTGGACCGAAGAGAAAGCACGATTCGAAGCAGACGAAACTAAGGTGATAAAAATATTCCCGAAGGCGTGCTATCAAGGCCGTAGTAAGGCAGAGGTCAATCACCATATGCTGCTAAAGGTGTTGGCTGAATGGCACAACCAGGCAGCATCGCAATTGTCGGAACTGTTTCGCCATAGTGTCGCTGCGGCGGCCGAACAGACGCTGTTTTCACTTGCCGAGCAGTCGATTGATGACTTGACTAAAGGACTTAAAACACTGATTGCGTTTGGCGAAAAGACGGACGTTGATATGGAGCATACAACTGATGTAATGCTAAGAATACTTGGACGTCAGTTGTACGCTGACAAGAGTTTTCTCGACCGATTGAAGGAGATTGTTGCTGATCTGAAAACCACCAACCCCCAGGCAACCAGGCAAGAACGCCGGCGCGCTTCACAGATGGAAGCGCTCTATATGTTCTATCAGCCGGCCGACGACGTGGTGCGCAATGGCGATATCGTAAAAATATCCTTGAACAAGAATGACACCTTCGCAGTAGTTCTGACGCCGGCCTGTGATCTTGCCAATCCTGGAAAGACATCATACGTCCGCCTTGCGATGCTCAATGTCCAACTAAAGGCAACCGATGATCGCTGGCCGTTGACATATCATGGTGAACCGCATGAAGTGTGTTTCCATGAGATCTTGGTGTTGCATGACATGACAACGGCGAATCCACCCAAGAACGGGACGGCGGTCATGCGCTACAGCCATACATTCAGCACGCTCAATGGCACTGATGTTTCAATTCGACGAGAGTGCCGCCTGGACGAACCCTACCGGGCTGATCTGCTTCACAATTTTGTCTCTCATGCTGGTCGTGTTGGGCGGCCTGACTTCACGGGTTGAGTTGTGCCGACATCGGTTTTGCGTGACCTGCACACCAAAGAGGAGATTCCCCCACAACATCTACCTGCAGGGCCAGCGGTGGCTCATCATGCGCGAAGAGGTCTACCGCCAGTTGCTTGATTGGCCCGTGCCTGTCACGCCGGCCGAAATCCAGGGCATTCTTGAGCAGTACTGCGAGCGCGGCAAGCCGATAGATGCCAGGCTTCTCGTCGCGGCATGGTCGAAGCGCTGCATGGAGGAAAGGTAGATTAGACCTCGATCCGGCCGGCCTTGGTCGAAGCAGCCAAGAACCAGCGCATGGTTTACAGCCTGACCCAGGCGGGCGATAGTCCGGTGTAATTTCCGCTGCAGGTCGCCGAGGACGTGGCCGGCTATCTCGTCTTGCCCGCGTCTGATGCGGGCACGGCCAAAGCGAGCGGAAGAACGATCAAGGTTTCGGGTGCGATCACCATCGGTCAGTTGCCGGGTCTTTTCAACAGCTTGCTCAAGCCGCTCAACGGTCAGAACCCAGATCAGTTCTCGATCGCGATTGAAGCGACCGTGCACTACAAAGGATCCCGGCAGCGCGTTCGACGCCACGCTGAAGGACAGCTTCAAACAGGAGCAGTTCCCCAACATCAAGTTGAGCGACAGCAAGGGGAGTTGATTGCAGTGAGCAATTCTTGGCGCATTCATTTCACTACCCCAATCCCGGCCACTGCTTGAACTTGTTCGCATCGAAAACCTGTTTCAGCGACCAGAAATTCCAAATGGAGCACACCTTCAACCACGAAGAACGCATGCGGGGGTGGGTGATCACAAAGAAACGGCAGATCAGGCGCAAATGGCGCCTTCTTTGCCTTCTTTGCGTTCTTTGTGATCTCTGTGGTCAAAAACTTGGCTGCTTCTGGAGCTGCTGTTCAGCTACACCCCGAGCTTCTGCCTCAACTCATCGAACTCCTGGGCCGTAATGGCCCCTTCGGCCAGGCGCCGACGCAGCACCTCCAGCACCGGGTCGGCCGGCGGAACCGACGGCGACGCGGCGCCCGACGCAGGCTGGCTCGCGGTCGAGCGCACAAGCCTCACGACCAACCACACGACCAGGGCGATGATCGCAATCGCGAACAGACACACCAGGAAGCCGCCCAGCAACCCTGGGCCTCGCATCATCCCATGCCATCCCCAAGGACCAATCATGGCTCACCTCCATTTGAATTGTCAGTCACTATCCCACCGGCGGCCGATGCAGGACGCGATCAGGCTCCGGCGGCGCAGTCAGTATAGCAGAGAGGTGTTAAGATGTGATAAAGGATGGATTGAGTTTTTAGCTGAGCGCGCCGCCGCCCACCGCTGGGAAGATGTTGAGCGTGTCCCGCAGCGAAAGCGGTGTGTCCATCGCCAACGGCAGGTACTGCACGTCGCGACCGTTGACAAAGACATGGACATGCTCGTGAAGCTGCCCGCCCGCGTCCAACAGTTCGTCGCGCAGCGGCGGAAAGCGCGTGACGATGGCATCTACCAGGGCGCGGACAGCGGCGCCTTCTGGCAAGTCGAATTCCACCGTCTTGCCGCCCACAATGGGGCGCAAGGTGGCAAAGAAATTCACTTTCATGGCGGTTACCTCTTTCTCATGACTGAATTGCGCGCGCCCAAGCGTTGCCTGTTGGCTCAAATCACGCCGGCCTGCCGCAGCCAGACCTCCGTGCGCCGCATGCCCTCAGCCACGTCAATGGCCGGCGTATAGCCCAGCTCCCGCTGCGCTTTGTCAATCGCGAAGCGGCTGCTGTTCAGCAAATAGTGCAGGGACCAGGGGCCGGCCGCCTGTCTTCCCAACACGCGTCGCGCCCAACGGCCCGGCGGCGAAATCACGAGCTTCCCCGCCCATGCCGGCACACTGGGCAGGCGCGCCACACCGACCATCGCCGCATAGTAGCCGTAAAACGTGTGAAATGGCATCGTCTGCCCGTCGCACAGGTTGTACGTCTGGCCGGCCGCGGCCGCCGAAGTCAGAGCCAGGTGCGTGCCCGCGACCACGTTGTCAACGTACCCCAGGTTGACCAGCCCGCGGCCGCCAGCCAGCAGGCGCAATCGTCCAGCCTTGATCTGCTCCACAGGCGCGATGGTCCACGCACCGCCGCGCGGGCCGTAGGTGCTGGCTGGCCGCACGATGACCGCGTCCAGGCCGCGAGACATCCAACGCCGCACGGCCGCTTCGGCGCGAATCTTGCTGTCTGGATAGGCCTGCCCCACGAGGGGCGTGGCCGCCGTTTCGTCAATCACTGGGCTGGCGTTGACGCCGTAAACCGCCACGCTGCTGAAATAGATCACGCGGGCGACCTGGGCCGCGGCCGCCGCGTGCAGCACGGCTTCGGTCCCCGTGACGTTGACCGCCTCACCCAGTGTGGGATCGTCGGGCGCGCCGGTCCACGCCGCCGTGTGAATCACCGCCGCGCAGCCGGCCGCGGCGCGCGCCAGCGCAGCCGCGTCTGTCAAATCCCCTTCAACCAGGCTGATGCCTTGCTCGGCCAGCCACGCCGCGCGCGGCGCGGAACGCACCAGGCCGCGCACCTGCGCGCCTGCCGCCCGCAGATGTTCGCACAAATGCCCGCCAATGAAACCGTTAGCCCCAGTGACCAAGATATGGGCGCCAGTCAGCGACTTCGGCGAGCTCAGTCGAGCCGTCACCGCGCTCATACCGGCTGGCCTCGCGGCTGACCCAGCCCCTGGCTCACTGCGCGCGCCAGGTGGCCTCCCAACTGACATTCGCAGGGAATGGCAACCAGGCGCTGGCGCAGCTTCGATGGCGAGGGCTGGGGCGACTCCTGCAAGAGGTCCATCGTTGCCAGCACATGCGCGCCAAGACAGCGCCCACACGGGCCTTCGGCCGCACGCAGATGTTGGACAAGCGGGTGCCCGCCAAAATGATGCACCGTTTGCACCCGCTGATCAGCCGCCTCCACGGCCAAAACCTGGCATGCGCAAACCGCCAGATCGTTGAGCAGCACTGTGCAGCGGCAGCAATCGCCTTCTGGACACGCAGCGCCAGAGAGATCGCCTTGCCCCAGGTTATGCAGCAGGTCGCGCAACGTCTGATGCACAAACACTGCGCAGGTCAGCAGGTCGTCATTCAACATGATGGATAACTCGATCTGGCTCACGGTGTCCTCATGAACTTCTGAACTGGAAAAATTCCTCGCTGACGGCTGTCAGTCGGGCGATTATATCATCCAGGTTTCTCGACGTCCAACACGGTTCACTTTGTAATCGGAGTTGCTTGTCGTGCAGACGCTTTGATGCTAGAATTCCCCTATGACGACAACATCACCCTCTTCTCAACGCGTCGGCAGGCCGCAAACGTCTGTAAACAATCTACAGCGGGTATCGCGCCGCCGGCGGCCAAACCTGGCGATTTTCTTTGGTCTCTTCCTCGGCTTGAGTGTCTTACTCTTGCTGACCGGCATCACAGCCGTGCAGCTGCGCTTTGCAAACCGGGTTTTCGCCGGGGTGCGCGTGGCCGGGGTAGACCTGAGCGAGCTGACGCGTGACCAAGCCGCCGCGCGCTTGCAGGAACAGTTGACGCCCTATCAGGGGCCGACGATTCTGCTGCGTTTTGGCGAACAGGCCTGGCCTCTTGCCGGCTCAGACCTGGGTGTGCAGATAGATGCCCGCGCCAGCGCTGAGCGCGCCTACCAACTGGGGCGCAAGGCCAGCCCGCTGGCCGCGCTGCTTGAACAGTGGCAGCTCGTCCGCGCAGGCGCCAACCTCGCGCCCACGCTGACCATCGGCGAGGCGCAGGTGACCGACCTGCTTCATCGCATTGCCCAGGCCATTGACCGCCCCGCGCACGACGCAACCGTCACGATTCAGGGACTGCAGGTGGTCACAACGGCCAGCCAGGTGGGGCGCCACACCAATCTGCAGGCCACGTGGGCCGCGGTGCAGGCGCAGCTGGCGCGGGGGGAATCGGGCACGGTGGACGTGACAGTGCAAGAAGTCTTGCCGACCGTGGATGATGTCGAGGCGGTAGCCGCGCAGGCGCGCCGCTGGCTGCACACGCCGCTGCGGTTGTCCTACGCTGGCGACACGGCCAATGACGAAGCGCCGCAGCAGTTTGCCATTGACCCGGTTCAGTTGGCATCCTGGCTGCGCATTGCCCCGCAGCCAGCCGCCGCAGGCGGCATCACCCTGACGCTGCAGGTGGATGAAGCCGCGCTGCAGCGCTATGCCGAGGATTTGGCGGCCAGGCTGGCGCGACCGACCACCGATGCGCGTCTTCATTTCGATCCAGAGACTGGACGCCTGCGCGTGGCGTCTCCCAGCCAAATTGGCCGTGCGCTGGATGTGGCTGAGACCGTCACCCGCACCCTGGTTGCGCTGCGGAGTGGAGGCGCCGAGGTGGATTTGCCGCTGCAGGTGGTCAAACCGGCCGTGGACATGCGCGACCTCGACCAGATGGGCATTCGGGAATTGGTGGCAAGCGGCACGACAACCTTCAAAGGTTCCAGCGCTGCCCGCATTGCCAACATCCGTCATGGCGCCGAGCAGTTCGAGGGCGTTGTGGTGCCGCCCAATGGCATCTTTTCCTTCAATCGCATCGTCGGCGATGTATCCGCGGCCAATGGTTATGAAGATTCACTGGTCATCTGGGGAGACCGCACCGCGGTCGGCATCGGCGGCGGCATCTGTCAGGTTTCCACCACGGTCTTCCGCGCGGCGTTCTGGGGCGGCATGCCCATCGTTGAGCGTTGGGCGCACGGTTATGTGGTCAACTGGTATGGCGAGCCGGGCATGGATGCCACCATCTTCACGCCGAGCGTAGATTTTCGTTTTCGCAATGACACCGGCGCCTATTTGTTGATCCAACCAGACCTTGATTTGCAGCAAGGCCGGCTGACCTTCAATTTCTATGGCGCCAAGCCTAATCGCACCGTGGAACGGATTGGCCCCGAGATCACCAATGTACGCAAGCCTGAGCCGCCGCTCTACCAACTCGATCCGACGTTGGCGCCTGGCGCCAGGAAACAGGTAGATTGGGCCGTGGATGGCCGCGATGTCGTGGTGACGCGGGTCATCAAGCAGGGCGACCAGGTGCTGCGCCAGGATAAGTTCGTGAGCAAGTATCAGCCCTGGCGCGCCGTCTACCTGGTGGGGCCGACGCCAGCGCCCGGCGGTTGATGGCTTGAACCTGTTCACGTGACCGATGTTTGTGGGAGAACGTCTTGACGAGGCAGCTAGTTCGTGTACGCGTGCGGATTCACGGCGTCGTGCAGGGCGTCTATTTTCGCCAGTCCACGCGACGCCAGGCCCAGGCTGCAGGCGTCACGGGCTGGGTGCGCAACTGCAGCGATGGCTCCGTGGAAGCCGTTTTCGAAGGCGAAGCCAGCGCCGTAGCCGATGTCGTCGCGTGGTGCCATCAAGGTCCGGCCGCGGCTTATGTGAGCCAAGTTGATGCCGTCAACGAACCATACACGGGCGAATTCAGTCTGTTCAAGGTGAGCGGCTGGTAGCTGCACGGCCGCCCCCGGCGCGCAGCTTGATCGGACAGAGCGGGGTCAGAAGGCCCCCGTCTATGTAAGCATCGCCGTATCTGTAGTCAAACGCAACGACGAAGGACAAGGAAGGGATGTCAATCCGACTTGGAGCCTTCGTCTTTTAACTTTTGTTAGATTTGACGGTTGACGTTGAACAAGCCGTATGTTATACTGCTTGTACAATCGTAGTTACGTTTATGGGGAGGTGCCTATTGACGGCATTGGCTGTTCACGGGGACACAGCCACCACCAATGGAGCCATGGCGAATGGCGTCACAGCGACCGACGCGATGATAGGTATTGCGGCGCAAACCATGACACCAGAAGTTGAGCAGGCGCTGAAACAGCTTCAAGGGTTGGCACAATCCCGTGGTTACTTGCTGTTCGATGATATCCTGGCTGTTTGGCCGCAAGCCGAAGAACAGATCGAGGCGCTCGAAGATCTGTTTGCGCGCTTGCAAGAACTGGGTATCGAGATTTATCCCGATGCAGGTACCGCCCAAGCAGAAATCGGTCCGCCGCGCGACGGCGCAGGCATTGAGGAAATTGAAACCGCACAGTTACTCGAAGTGGGGATTGATCTAGACCTCAGCGAGATGCCGACCGATGATCCCTTGACGCTCTATTTGCGTGAGATGGGGCGCGTGCCCTTGCTTACCCCAGAACATGAGATGTCCCTGGCCAAACAACTGGCTGAGGGACGCGTGGCCCGGCGACGCCTGCGTAATGGCGGCCAGTGGGAGACAGATCGCTTACTCGAGCTCTCGCGTCAGGGCGAAGCCGCGCGCGAGCATCTGATTCGCGCCAACACCCGCCTGGTGGTCAGCGTTGCCAAGCGCTACATGGGCCAGGGCGTGCCTTTTGCCGATTTGATCCAGGAAGGCAACCTGGGCCTGATGCGCGCCGTGGATAAGTTCGAGCCAGAGCGCGGTCACAAGCTCAGCACCTATGCCACGTGGTGGATCCGTCAGGCCATCACGCGCGCGCTGGCTGACCAGGGCCGCACCATTCGCCTACCGGTGCACATGGGCGACCGCATTCGCCAATTGTACCGCACCGCGCGCCAGCTTGAACAGAAACTAGGGCGCCCGGCCCAGCCTGAAGAGATCGCCGAGTCCATGGGGCTGGACTCGCTGCAGGTGCGCTGGATGCTGCGCATCTCACGCCACCCGGTGTCGCTGGAGCAGCCGGTGGGCGAAGAGGAAGAGAGCACGCTGGGCAATTTCATCGAGGATGAAGACTCACCCTCGCCGCCCGATGTGGCGGGCAACAGCCTGCTGCGTGAAAAACTGGAAGAACTGCTGGAAACCTTGACCCCGCGCGAGGCGCGCATCCTGCGCTTGCGCTACGGCCTGGATAACGGCCGCACCTACACGTTGGAAGAAGTGGGCAACAAATTTGGCCTGACGCGTGAACGTATTCGCCAGATCGAGGCCGAGGCCCTCAACCGCCTGCGCCATCCCAGCCGCGCGCGCCAGCTGCGTGATTACCTGTAGAGTTGGAGATCGGTTTTGTTTTTCACTCGCCCGCCGGATTGCCGGCGGGCGAGTTTGTTTGGGAACTGATCAGGGCGTCAGCCAGCGCAGGATGGCTTCCTGGCCCTGCGGGGAGCCGTAGTAGCCGAAGTGATTACACGTCATCTCCACGACCTTCAACGGCGGGTAGTCGCCGTCGCGCACACTGCCGGCGCTCTTGACTCCGACCGCCAGGTCGTTTTGCCCCTTGAACAGCACATCGAGGCCCAGATCCACCACATCGCCCAACGTTTTCAAGGCAATGTCCTTCCAGGTCGCGTTGGGCGACTGCGGCCGCTCTTCATTGCGCCCCGCCAGCACCAGGTAGGGCACGTTGTCAGGCTGCGTCAGGGCGTTGATTTCACTCAGCAGCGGCGAATCTGGTTCCATGTCCACCGTCGAGACGGCCTGCTGCACCGCCTGCCTGAGGAACCAGCTGCCAATCAACGCGGGCAGCGTGGCCGCCGCACTGTTGAGGAGCACACTGCCCAGCCAGGTGATGGCCTGCTTGCCGTACTTCGCCAGCGGCGTGCCGGCATTCGGCGGCCCGGCCATGACCAGGCGATCCACGAACGCCGCGCCGCCCCACTTTTCGATCATCGCGCGTGACACGAGCGAGCCGAGGCTGTGCACGTACACGTCCAACTGGCGCCCATCGTCCGGCCGGAAGCCGGCTTTGACCAGCGCCTGCTGCAGGATTTTGCCGTTGTCAGCCACCGGGGTGTTGAACGTTTCGTAATCGAAGGTGATGAAATGATAGCCCAGGCCCTCCGAATTCAACCACTGCGCGGGGCCTTGCACCATCCAGCGCGTGTCGGAGGTGAAGCCATGCACAAAGAGCGCCACTTTGGAGACGCCTTCCAGGTCGCCCTCCTTGATCGGCGTGTACTCCACCTGGCCGGCGGCGTTCACCTGCGCGTGGCGCAGGCCGGTATCCGGAATCTGCTGGCCGCTGATCTTGTACAGGTAGAGACGAATCGTGCGCCCAATCCCGCGCGTCGAAGGGCCGGAGGGCATCCAGTTGATGCGCATGGGCCACATGGGCGCGCCGCCCGCGCCCCGGCTGGGCTGATCGTCGGCCTTCTCGCCGACCGGATAGTAGGCCATACCGTCGGTCGCCACCGCGATCATGGCCTGCGTGTCTTCATCCACCGGCATCATGAATTTCAGCGGCGCTTGCGGGCTGATCTCGCCGGCTTGGGGTAGCACGTCAATGTACGCCGCGCCAGGCTCCACGCTGATGCCGCGCCGCGGCGCCCCGGGCGGTTCCGTGAACGTATACGGCTCGATGCCCGGCATATCGAAGAACCGATCAGGCGGGGGCTGCGTAATGTCCACGGCGCCCGTACCGCGACGGCTCATCATCCACGAGCCGGGGTTGAGCGTTGCACTGAAGCCTTGCGGTTTTACGATCTCCGTCGAGGTGCCCCTGAGGGAGGCGCTGGTGTCGCCGACCGCCAGGGTGGTGGCCGGCAGACCGGCCGCGGCGTCCCGCTGCACCGTCAGGCCGACCGTCAGTGTGGCCCAGTCATCGGCCGGCTGGCGGAGACTGGGCATGGACACCTTGCGTGATGGGAGGGCGCCGGCCTGCCACAGCAGCCGCTGCAGCGGCGACTGCTGGTCGAGATCGGCCGGCGGCGTGTCGCGCTCCCCCGCTTGAGTGAGCACCGAAAAATCGGTCGGCTGGCTGGTGACAAAGAATTTGTAGAAGTCGGTGGCTTCGTTGGCGGCATAGGGCAGTTCAGTCATGAGATTGCCCTCGTCGAAGGACAGCACGTGACTCTGGCCGGGGGCCAACGGCGGGAAGTCATTATTGAGTTGTGGATAGAGCTTGGCGATCTCCCAATCCGCGCTAAATCCCAGTAAGGTGACATAAATGGAAGCGGCGCCCCGGTTGGTGAAGCGTATCAGGAACGGTTCATGCTCCTTGACGACCAACTGCCCGCCCTGCCGCGGCGTCAGCGGCGCGCCGCTGTTGGCGCCGCGCACGATCTGCCGCTCGAAGCTCACCTCCAGGGCATTGGTCAGGCCGGAGGTGGGGTTTTCGATATGCAGGGTGTTCTGGAAACGCGCCACCGCCTCCAGGCGGGATTGGATTGCGGTTTCGACGTTGGGCGTTTGCGGCGCCAGCGGCTGCATCATCAAGCGGCCGTCGGGAAAGAGCAGGCTGATGGCCTGCGCCTGCACCAAGACCTGCGCATCGGGGCCTGCCTGCTCGTCCACGATCTGCAGGCGGCTGGAGGTTGCCAGCGTGTCCTGGATCAGGGCCAGCAGCACATCGTCGCCTGCGTCCGCGCGCAGGGCCACGCGCAGGCGCTGATCGCCCGAATTGCGCACCGCCTCCACGCTGCGCGCGCGCAGCGGCACGCTGGCCGGATCCACGTCATCCGGCAGCCGCGCCTGGCTGCTGACGCCGCCTACCTGGACGATGGTGGCCCTGGCCAGGCGATTCTTCTCCTGGTCAAAACGCCGCGTGCGCGGTGGAAAGAGCGCCATCTGCGATCCAACCCGCATGCCGTGGGCCGCGCCCGCGCCAATTTCAACCAGGCGGTTGGCCGCGTCCACCTGGTTGACGTAAAAGAAGGGCTGCTGGTCGGATGCTTCGCGGGCGAAGAGCGGCCGGTCGAGCGCGCCTTCAAGTTGCGGGTGCTGCCGGTAGCGCGAGGAGACTTCGGCCACCACAGACTCATAGATATCGCGGAACGTGGCATCCGGGGCCGCGGACTGCATAGATTGCATCAGGAAGTAGGTGAGGGCGCCGTAGCGCGCGCCTTCGGGCGCACGGTGTTCGCTGGACTCCTCATCATCGCGGCAGCCGGCCATGAACACCAGGCGCTCGTTCAAGGGCAGCCAGCCGCTGGGGCCGCGCTGGGCCGCGCCCACGCTGCGGGTCCCAGACGCCGCGGGCGGCGGCTCGCGCGGATCCGCAGGCACGCGACGTGTTTGCACGGTTGGATCGCCCACCGCGCGCGTGGCGCTGGCCGAGTGGCAGCAGTCGAACAAAATCACCACGTTGTCGGTCTTGGCTGCCAGCGCGTCTACCCATTCCTTGATCTCATCGTCGGTGATGTCGAACACCTGGCGGCCTGGGTCGCGCGTGTCATGCGGCAAGATGGTCTCATCCATCCCATCTTCTTCATCGCCGTGCACGTCGCGTATTTGCGAGCCATGGCCGCTGTACTGGATGAACACGGTGTCGCCGGCCTGCGTCTGTTCGGCCAAGGCGCGCCAGGCGTCGGTGATGGCCTGGCGGGTGGCTTGTTCGTTGATGAGCAAGACGGCGTTAGATTCTTCGAACCCGAAGCGGCTGATGAGCAGTTGACGCATGGCGCGAATATCGTTTTCGCAGCCTGACAGGTTGGGCAGAAACGGCCCAGAATGACGATACTTGTCAACAGCAATGTGCAAGGAACGGCGCACGCCGCCTGCGGCAGCGATGCTCGATGGAGCCATAGTTACCTCCTGCAGAAAAAGGGGCTGACGTGGTGGATACAGCGGTGGGAGCGCCGAATGGCTTCACGCTCCGGCTGCCGTAGGATACTGGCAAGCAGCAAGTTTGTCAACTGGCAGCTTGACAAAAACGGGGCTGACAGGTATACTCTGCCCTGGCTAGGGGCTGTAGCTCAGTTGGGAGAGCGCATCAATCGCACTGATGAGGTCAGGGGTTCGAATCCCCTCAGCTCCACTGCTCGGAATCGTTCGGTTCGTATTTTTCGGGGCTGTAGCTCAGCTGGGAGAGCACTACGCTGGCAGTGTAGGTGTCAGGGGTTCGAATCCCCTCAGCTCCACTCAAGACCTCTCGCATTGGCGAGAGGTTTTTGTTTGCCCAACGGCGCTGGCAAACACGGCCAATTTTGGGGAATTCCCACCTATCACTATAATGCACCGGTGTTGACTGCCGATGCCCTGCACCTATCTCTTGTGGAGGTATTACCATGCTGGCGTGGGATGTACATTTCTCTGCGCGCCGGTTTTGCTCCCAACTTGGCGTCAGTCTGCTGGTTGCACTGGGGCTTTTGCTCGCATGCAAGGGCGCGCTGGTCTTCGCCGGCAGCGAGCAGCCAATCCTGCTGTTCAGCCTGCATGTGGAGGCAGGACAGTTCAGTCTGACCGCCATCGAAGGCCGCCGCGGCTATCTGCCGGACAGCGGCAGCCCGTTGGACACCCAGGACCTCTACACCCTCCTGCTGCTCGACGCCAGGGGCGCTGCGCTCACCACACAGCAGTTCTCCCTCGGCAAGACGGTCTGGGGCGCGCCCAGGTCGGACGAGCTGGATGCTCCGCATGCGGCCGTCAATCCGCCCGTGCTCGATACCGTCGTGACGACGCCTGACCTGCCTGGCGCAGATGGCATCGAGGTGTATGATTTGAATGGCGCGTTGCTGTTGCGCGCCATGGGGTTGAATGCGCGTGTGCAGCGCGCACCCGAAGCGCCTACGACAGTGTGGGAAGACGTTTCCACGCCGTGCTGCGGCGACAACTGCCTGGACTTGCTCTTTCTGGGCGATGATTACACGACGACCGCCAGCCTGGACACATTTCGCTCGGATGTGGCCACCATGGCGAATTATTTCCGCCAGGTGGAGCCGTACAGCGCCCGCCCCAATGTGATCAACGTGCGGGCCATTGCCAGCACGACCGATTTGGAGTGCAACTACAACTGTTTTGGCACGCCGCGCCTGATCTGCTGCAACAGCAACATCGTCTTGCCCCTCGCCAGCCAGGCGCCCCATGACAAGATCATCGTGCTCGTCAACAACAACGAGTACGGCGGTTCCGGCAGCGTCAACTTCGCCGTGGCGTACCATCGCTTCCCACAGTACGGGCCGCAGGTGGCCATTCACGAATTCAGCCACAGTTTTGCTCTGCTCGGCGACGAGTACAGCTTCGGTCCCAACAACGGCGGCAACCCCTTGCGCGCCAATTGCGACAACGTCGCCGGATGTCCGCGCTGGAACGGAATGCCAGGCACCAGTTGTATTCCTGGCTGCACCTACGACGAGTGGTATCGGGCCACCAACGATTGCTTGATGCTGCGCATCCGCAGCGACCCGGCGAGCGGCGTTTTTTGCCCGGTTTGTCGTACGCTCATCGGCGGCTACCTGGCCCCCTTCACCGACGCCTGGTCGGACACCAACTGCGACGGCGCGACCAGTGTGTTGGATATTACCGGCGTGGCCCAGGCCTGGAACGCATTTGTGACCTACGGCAGCTATGATCGCAATTTCGACGTTGATAACGCGGGGACTGGCGACGGCGACATTGACATCGTAGACGTGCTGCTGGTTGCTTCGCACCTCTCGTCGTGACGCCCCGCGGTTCGACTCCCGTTTGACGCATCAACTTTAGTCGAGGAAAGGACATTTCTTATGGTATCTGCATTTGCTCGCCGGGCTACCCTGGCCTGGCGCCTGACGCGTCTTGATGAGTTTGTCGGATTTGTCTTGGTGACCACTTTTTTTGGATTCAATGTCGCCGGCGCTTATCAGTTTTCTGTGCCGCTCGTCGCCACGCTGCTGGGTAACCTGCTGGCCGTGGCCTTTGCTTTCATGATCAACGATGTCGAAGATGCTGATGACGATGCGCGTGACGCCAAAAAGGTGCTGCGCAATCCGATCTCCGCGGGCGATGTGTCTGCGCGTTTCGCCTATATCGCGTGTTTCATCGTGGCGATGGGATCGGCGGCGTTCTATGCCCTGGCTGGCTGGCGACCGTTCGTGCTCGGTGTGCTGTGCCTGCTGCTCGGCCTTCTCTATTCCTGGCGCGTTGTCCGCCTGAAGGCCATTCCTGGGGCGGATCTGGTCTCGCACGTGCTCTTGCTGGCCGCGCTGCAGTTTCTGTGCGCCTACTTCACCTTTCAAACCAGCGGCTGGCGCTGGCTGCTGCCCTGCGCGTTTGTCGTCGCCATTTCGCTCTATGGTCAGCTCTTCAACCAGCTGCGCGATCGCGAGTGCGACAGCAAGGCCGGTTATGTAAACACAGTGGGCCTGGCCGGCGAACGGTTTGCCAACATCCTGGTGTACGGCGTCATTGTCATTGCTCTTGCCCTGTTGGTCGCCTGTGTGGCGCTCAACATCGTGCCCCTACGCGTGATGGCTGTGGCGTTCGTGCTGGCGCCTTTCGTGTTGATCCGCCAGTTACGTCAGTCCGACAGGAGCAGTTTCAGCGGCGATGTCACCGGTCCCTTTCGCGAACCGGCCGTCATCATTGGTGTGGTCACTGTGCTGGCCTGGTGGTTTGGGGGTATGCTTGGCGCACCCCTGACCTGAACAGAGGCCGCGGATGAGCACGGATCGCCACGGATGATGACTGTTGTCATCCACGGTTGCGCCACCGGGGCATGGGCAACTGACCTGAAGATAGCCCTGTAACGCAATCTGCCGGATTGCAACGGCTTGCGCCACATTTTCATTCCTGGTTGCGCGCCGAACGCAAGAGTGGACACCGCGAATGCGTGGGCGACGCGCGAGCGGCGAATCGCCGGAATCGTCGCCAAACCAGGCGATTCTTGACAGCGCATCGCCGCGGATGCATTTCAGATGTTCTGATCTCGCCGCCCGCAGGAGGTTCGATATCACTCGCAGAACCGTAAAGCACTACTTCATTTCGGCCAGCCATGACCGACGCCGCGGCGACGACTCGATCCACCCACCGCAGCAGGTTGGCGATGCGCAGCGGCTCGCCGGCAAAGCTGCATCGGCCGCCGTGGCGCTCGCAAGACCAATCTGGCAGGGTGCAGTCCGCTCCCCCAAAACCCCGCAGAAGCATCTGGAGATGAGACGTATGGTAGAACTGGAAGCGCCCCTCAGCTCCGCCCCACTGGAGAACAACGCAAGCTGCGCGCATAGGACGCTGGATGTCAGCACCATCAGGGAATTGTGGGGCAGAACCTACAACACCGACGGCAAACCGGACTGGTCTCATCTCTATCCGTACTATCACCCGGACGTAGTTTTCGAGGATTCCATCCAGCGCATCGAAGGAATAGAAGGATTCATCGGCCTCTGCGAGCGCCTGACGCAGCGCTGCCAAAGCCTGCACATGGAGATCCTCTCCATCGCGCAAGACTCCAACATCATCTTGATGGACTGGATCATGACGATGGCTTTCACGAAGTATCCGCCCACACCCGTCTACGGCAGCACCAAGCTCACCCTGCACGAAGACGGCCGGATCATCGCGCAACGCGACTATTTCGACCTGTGGGGCGCGATCCTCGATGGAATTCCGCTGCTCAAGAAACGCTATCGCATGTTCATGCGCCGGGTTTTCGGCTGAAGGGAGAAGCTATGGCTGCATTCAAGTGGCCGGATGAACTCGTCTTCATCAAGAACCGCCGCGCCCGCCAGAAGACGACGACCGTTGACATGACGGGGAAGCTCTGCGTTGTTTCCGGGTCCACTTCGGGCGTGGGACTGGCGGCCGTCAGACGGCTTGCCCGCGCCGGCGCCCATATCGTCATGCTCGTCCGCAACCACGGCAAGGCCGCGGCTGTGCAGAGAGATCTGCGGGCGCATACCCCCGCGCCGGTCGAGGTCATTCTCGCAGACTTCAGCGATCTGGGGAGTGTGCGCGCCGCGGCTGAGCGTCTCCTGAGAGACTATCCCCGGATTGACGTGCTGATCAATTCAGTCGGCCTATTTTCGACGAGCCGGGCTCTCACTAGCGATGGTTTCGAGACGGTGTTTTGTGTGAACCACCTGGCGCCGTTTTTCCTGACACATCTGCTGCTCGAACGGCTGCGGCAGAGCGCGCCCGCCCGCATTATCCAGGTCAACTCCGAAGGCCACCGGTTCGGTGGGCTGGATCTGGCCGATCTGCACTGGGAGCGCAGGCGCTATAACGGCTATCGGAGCTATGGCGCATCCAAGATCGCGCAGTTGCTGACGACGTGGGAATTCGCCGATCGGCTGCACGACACGGGCGTGACCATCAATGCCATGCATCCGGGGGATGTGAGGACCAATATCGGCAACAACAACGGGCCACTCTACCGGTGGTTCCAGCGCATCGCCATCGGGCCGATGCTCAAGGACCCGGCCATCTCCGGCGAGGCGTTGTACACCCTGGCAGCCGCTCCCGAACTGGCAAACGTGAGCGGCCGCTTCTTTCACCTGACCATTGACGAGAAACCGGCCGCGCCGGCCCTGGACCGCAAGCTGGGCCGGCAAGTCTGGGAAGCAAGCCTGCGCCTGACCGGCCTCACGCCAGCGCCTTGATGACCTTATCGGCAGCCAGCTTGCCGGTCAGGATGGAGATTGGCAAGCCGGACGGGCTGTAGGTCCACTGCCCGGCCTGGTAGACGTTCGGAATTGGCGTCAACACGGAACTGGCTACTTTCGTCAGGCTGCTCACGGCGGGGATGGCGTCATTGGTAAAGGCCCAGCCGGTGATCGCGCCTTCGGAGTTGCCGGAGATCTTCTCAATGGTCAGCGGCGTGGACGTAAAGCTGTCCATGATGGCGGCCCGCAGCCCCGGATAGATGCTGGCGTCCAGCACGCGGATCATGGAATCCGTCGCGAGCTGCTTGAACTCGTCATACCAGCCCAGGTCTGCGATGTGCTTCGTCAGGGCGTAATCGAAAAGCGAGCTGATGATCAGCCCGGTCTGGCCCACGGGAGCCAGCGCCGGATCCCGCAGGACGGGGCAGGAAATCTCATACGTGGTGTATTCCAGGTAGCGCCTGAGCCACTCCTCGATACGCGGCCGGTCGGCGATCAGCCCGGCGGCGCGCCCCAGATCAGCCGTGCGCAGTTCGTCCAGGCTGACCTGGGAAAGACCGGAGGTGGACGGCGTGTAGAAGAAGTGCTGGCTGGCGATGCGCGCAAAATAGCTGCTCTCCAGGTCTACCGTGACATACACAGTCAGCACCGAATCGCCGCCGACTTTCCCCATCAGGGTTTCCTGCCTGGCGCGGATGCGTTCGCTGGTCTTCCGCTCCGACAGAGCTGCCGGGTTGACGATCCGGTAGAGCGTCTTCTGATCCGCGGCCCAGACCAGCTTCTTATACTGATAGACATTCCCCTGGTCATCGGTCGCCTGGCTTCGTCCGGGGTCAAGACTGGTGATGCGGGTCGCGCGCCGGATTTCGCCGCCGTGGTCGAGCACGAATCGCTCCAGGGCCTGGGGCAGCGCGCCGGTTCCTCCCCTGGGATAGCGGTAATCCAGGTAGAGACTGAAATAGCTGAGGGCAAAGTGCGCCGGGGTCTTCTGGAAAAAGTGCTGCGCAATGATGTCTAGTAGAGCCTGATTGGCGGTGAAACTGGCGAGGTGCTCATCCACCGGCTTGCCGAGTTGCGCGATTTTTGGCGCGGTCAGCAGGTACTTGAACGCCCACGGCAGAATCGTCCTGAACACATATTTAGGATCGTTCTTCAAGTCCAGAAACAGCGGGTTATCAATCGCATAAAGCACATCCATGTGGCCCATGACCTTGGCGATCTCCTGGATGATCCCTGCAATATCCTGCTGATGGTCGGGAAAGTATTTGTTCAGGAGTTCCCCGTACGCGCCCAGGCTTTCCTTCGAGGAGATCCTGACCACATCGTCGCCAATGCCGACAGACACAGGGTTGGGGAGGAAGTCAACTTCGATGCCCAATTGCCGCAGCATGGGGGCTACGATCCCCGAGTCTTCGATGGCCCGGATCCCCCCGTCGAAAACAAACCCTTTGTATGCGAATGAATTGACCAGTCCACCGGTGTGCTGCTCTTTCTCACACAGCAGCACCTTCAACCCCGCCTTAGCCAGGTAAGCTGCGGTCGTTAGACCGGCCATTCCTCCTCCCACAATCAAAACATCGGAGGCCACTAATGGTTGCATCGTTTCTTTCCTCATTCGTCTATCATCGCTCATAGATGACAGTTTACCAAACACACGTGAAGCGGTCAATTGAAGGCCCGACACAGTTCGAGGGTTTGTTCCCTACCACCATCGTATCCGCGCCTGCACCATCGTGCGGCCTTTCCAGGTGGAGCGGCCGCGCACCGCAAAGGCCACTGACCGCGCGGCAATGAAGAGCGTGAGCACGGTGGTGACAGGATACAAGAGCGCAAGATACAGGGGAAAACCGAAGCGTGCGTTCGATATGCCCCACAATAACACAGCCAAGAAAACCCCCACGGCGGCCATGACCACCGAGTAGGTCGAGTGCAGCAGGCCAGCGGCGATCAGCGCAAGCACAATCGGGGGCTGCAAGAAGACGATGCAGATCCAGAGCCAAATCAGCAGAAACGGCAGCACCCGATAGCCGAAGCCGGCGAACAGGTTCTTAGTGAACCCCTCGAAGACCTGGGCGGAGTTCCGGTACATACGGCAGCGGACGTCTTGTGTAGCCAGCGCCATGCGCCAGCTCAGGCCATGGGCCTTGATCTGCCGGGCGAGTGCGATGTCGTCTACGGCATCTGCACGCACGGCTGCATAGCCGCCGATCTGATCATAGGCCGCGCGCCGGAAGAGCATATATTGGCCGTTCGCGGCGCAGAGGGCGGAAGCGCGGACACGATAGGCCAGCGCCAACGGCAAGAAGGATAGGACGCCCCACGGGAAGAAGGGGATCACCAGTTTTTCAGCCCAGGTCACGACTTCCAGGCGCGGACAGGCTGTCAGCAAATCGGCCTGTTCGGTCATCAGGGCAACGACCCCGTGCCGCAAGGACTGTGGTTCATGGCGCGTGTCGGCATCCGTGAAGAAGAGGAGGTCGCCGGTCGCCGACTCAGCAAGCTGCTGGCAGGCCCAATGCTTGCCCAGCCAGCCATCAGGCAGCGCCTGACCCGCAAGGACCCGCAGCCGGCGATCTTGGGAGGCCAGCTCGGCCAGGATCTCGCCGGTGCGGTCGCACGACTGGTCATCCAGCACAATCACCTCGAGGTCGGGGCAATTCTGAGTCAGCAGCGAACGCACACAGTCGCCTATGTTGATCTCTTCATTGCGCGCCGGCACCAACACGGAAACGCGGGGCCACTGAGCCGGCGGCGCGCCGCCCTCGACGCGACGCAGCAGCCGCCAGTTGCTGAGCGCAATCAGCACAAGGCAGGCAGCAAAAACAGCAATACTGAACTGATGATAGGTCCAAAAGGAGCCCACATCTTCCTCCTGATACAGAGTCCGCGGTCACGCCCTGGGCAGAGGTTCACGCCGTGTTCAGGGTCTGCGCCGCTGGGGACGTTGGCGCAGATCGGCGCGGTGCGTCCAGGAGAGGATCGCCGCCGTGCCGATCCACGTCACAACCCATGGGAGCGTCACACCGGTCAGCAACAGAAAGGCCAGGAGTGTCAGGAGCGCAGCCATCACAGCCCAGCCAGGGGTATTCAACAGCTTGTTGAAGACGAAGACGGAGCCGCCCATGACGAACGGGCCGAACGGAACCGTCAGCGCCGTCCAGACGCCAAACGTGCTCGCCAGCGCCTTGCCGCCGCGCCAACCAAGCAGCGGCGAGAACGCGTGTCCGAGGATCGGCGCCAACACCACCGGCGCCAACGGCCAGCTGTCCACCTGGAAGACGTAATGGGCCAGCGCCACGGGAACGGCCCCCTTGAGCATGTCGAGGATGATCGCCAGCAGGCCCAGGCCGCGGCCGCCGGCGCGCGCCACGTTGGTTCCCCCAGGATTCCCATCGCCGTAAGCGCGAATGTCGGTGCGCAGCGCCAGCCTGCCCAGCCAGACCGATAGGGGCAGCGAGCCGAGCAGAAAGCCGATGAGCGTCCAGGTGAGAGAGAGCATGTGGGTGTTAGAAGAGATCGAGCGCGGGCACGCCAGCCTCGCGCCGGGGCACTGCCAGGGCATGCAGTAGGTCAAAAATGAACAGGAAGCCGCCTTGCACGATAACACCCCAACCATTGCCGGCCAGGAACGGGTTTTGTGCGCCAAGCGTATACACGAGAACCAACCCGCCGGCCACGTACAGTACGTCCAGCCCCGTGTTGATCCACAGGATCCGGCGCAGGTTGCGCGCCTCGCGCTCGAACCTCTCCGGCCCGCCCGCGCCCGCGGCGCGCCGTTTACGAGCGGAAAGCTGCCCAAACAGGGCGATGGCCGCGTCAATGGCGCCCCATGCCAGCGCCTGCACGCCGAAGCCGCGCCACCAGGCCGACGCGCCGAACGCAACCAGCAGCGCGCCGGCGATGACGCTCAGCGCCGACCACAACAGCAGCCGGCGAGATAGAACGTCTTGAAAATCCCAGATCATGTCACCTGCACCACTTCTGAATCTCACGGATAGGGCCGACGATCTCCAACCCGTTGTCTACAAGTCTAACACGCCCTGCTGTCCGGCATTGACCGCCTCGACCACCTTCTCGGCCACCGCCGCGGGCGCCAGGGCGCTGCCCGGCATCTTGAACGGCGCCTTCCGCCAGAAGCTCGTGTTCACCGCGCCCGGCCGCACCACGATGACCCGCCGCTTCCGCTCCTCCTTGCGCAGCGCCTCGGCGAACGCCTCCAGCCCGGCTTTGGCGGCCGCGTAGGCGCTCAGCCCCGGCAGCCGCATTCGCTCGCTCACGGCGCCCAGAAAGACCACGGGCGCATCCTCGGTCAGGAGGGGCAGACTGTGGTGCAGGGCGTTGTACGCGCCGAGCAGATTGGCATCCAGGATGCGGCGAAATGCGGCGGGCGTCATCCTGGCGGCTGGTTCGGAGGCAATGTCGCCGGCCGCATACACGAACAAGTGCGCCTCGCCTGCCTCCTGCCCCGCGGCCAACATCGCGCGCTGCACGGCGAACGGGTCGGCCACATCGGCTGCGTACGCGTAATCGTAATCGGCCACGCCGGCCAGGTCGTCTCCCTGGCGGCTGACGCCGATGACCTGCCAGCCATCGTCTTTGAGTTTGTGAGCGAGCGCACGGCCGATGCCGCCCGCTGCGCCCCAGATCAAGGCTATTTTCGTCATGTGACAGTTCCTCTATGAGGATTCGACTTTTCTTGTGAACAGCGCCCGCCAGGCGCCGGTGGCCCACAGCGCCCAGGCTATCAGCACCGGCTGGAAGAACAGCCGGTTGAAGCGGGCCTGATCGGTGTTCATCCCAAAGGCGTCAATCCGGTTGACGTACTGCGAGATGTTGCCCGGGAAGATCAGCACAAAGAACGCCGCAACGGCCAGGCCGACGAGCACTCGCTGTTTGACCAGGAAGATCAGGGCTAACCCCAGTGCGATTTCTGCAATCCCGGACAGGATGACGACCAGCTCGCCATTCACCGGCAGCCAGGTTGGCACCTGGGCCAGGAACTCGGCCCGCGCGGACGTGAGGTGGGTGATTCCGGTAAAGACCAGAAATACGCCCAACAGGACGCGCAAAACTGTCTGCGCCGTCCGCCAGGCTCTCTGTCCCGCACTCGACTGTTCAGACCGAAGGCTCTTGTTCTCTGTGTTCACCCTATTCTCCATTTGTGCGGTTGGCTCTCTGTGGAAGGAACGACTTGGCCGCGGCCAGCACAACGGCCAGCAGCGTCGCACCCACCAGCGTAAACTTGACGCTGGCAAAGATGCCGGCTATGAGGGTAAAAGGCGCCAGCGCGCCCTCTACGGTCGGTGACAGCGGGCCGGTCGCCGGCATGCGCCTGACCACGGTGAGCAGGCAGATGTTCTCGCTGACGTCGAGCAGCGCTGCGGCCAGGGGCAGAGCCGCCAGGCGCTGTAAGGTGCGCGCCCAGGCTGCCAGGGCCGGGTGGGCCGCCATCTGCACCAGCAGCGCACGTAAGCCGCCGGCATAGCCGACAATGAAGAGGAAATCGAGCCACAACGCCAGGCGGGCCAGATCAGCGCCGCCAGCCGGCCAGGCCTGAATGATGGCCGCGGCCTGCGCGGGCGTGAAGGCGAGTTCCAGATCAACAATCCCGCCGGGGCTGCCGGCCGCCTTCAACTGCGCCTCGATGCCCTGAAACACCATAAACAACACGACGACGATCAGCAGAGCCGCCAGGGTGAATCCACGCAGCCAATGGCGGGTGTTCATGCTGCCTCCTATCGCTCGGTGATCGTTCATGCGGGCCCTACGGTTGCGTCTGGCGCGCCAGCTCGGCCTCGGCCGACGCGTCGTCGCGTGTCAACCATGTGTCGAGCAGCAGCAGGCCAACGCCAACCACCACAAGGCTGTCGGCCAGGTTGAAGACCGGCCAATCAAACGCGGCGCCGATGTGCCAGTGGATGAAATCAACCACAAAGCCGTAGAGGAACCGATCCAGCAGGTTGTTGCCGATGGCCCCGGCCGCGATCGCGGTGAAGGCGGCCAGCATGAGGGGGCGCCGCGGCGCGGCGAGGACATACCACGCGATCACGCACAGTGTCGTCAGACTGACGCCCACGATGAGCGGGGTGCGAATCGTTTCAGGAATCCAGCGCGTCAAGTTGAACGCGGTTTCGCGATTTTCTACGTATTGAAAATCCCAGAAGTTGGGGATGAACGTCACGCCGGACGTTCCCTTCAACTGGGCAATGGCCAGGCGCTTGCTGAATTGATCGAGGAGCAGCAGGGGCAGCAAGCCGAGTGCAATCATAAGCAGTTGGCGCACGTTGCGTTTTGGCATAAGGACCTTCTTGGCGACATTTCTTCTTGCGCCCCATTGTACCACACATCGCGTGCAGCGCAGAAGTGCGTGCGGGCATGGCGGTTGATGGCATGTCCGGCGTCGCCGTGGAGGCTATGGCGCTGGATGCAGATCCTCTGGCGTTTGGGCGGCGAGTTGATCCAATTCATCCTGGCGCCGTTTCGATTGCTCCAGCAGCACCAGCGTGATCGAGTAGGCGGCCGCGGCCAGCGGTACGCCAAAGACGAAGCCCCAAAAGCCCATCAGCTGCGAACCAACCAACAGGGAAATGACAATCAGCAGCGACGGCATACGCAGCGACTCGCTGAAGATGGAAGGCATGACGACGTTGAACAGGATGATCTGGAAAACGAGCAGGATGAGCAGCAGCCAGAGCGTGTTAGGCGAACCTTGCAGGGCGGCCACCAGCACCGGCAAGATGGTGGCGACGATGCCGCCGACGATCGGCACGAGCACGACCAGGCCAGTTGCCACCCCTACAACCAGGGCCGAATCAATGCGCAAGATGAACATCAGCAGGGAAACCGCCGTGCCGAAGATGAGGCCTTGCAGGACGGTACCGCGCAGGAAACCGCCAAAGGTGCGGTCAATGGTCTCGGAGGCCAGTTGGTATTCATCTTCGTAGCGCCTGGGCAGCACGCGTAGGATGGCGCCGGCAATGGCGCCGCCGTCGAGGGTGACAAACAGGCTGAGGAAGATGATGATCAGAAATTGGCTGAAAGCCGTGGCAATGCCGCCGGCCAGCCCCAATCCAAATTGCAGGAGGTTTGCGCCCACGAGCGGCACCTGGTTCAGCAGCTCGGAGGGCTGCGGCAAGACAATCAGGCTGGCATCGAGGTCGAAGCGAGTGATCAGAAACGCGCGCGCGCCATTAAGCCACGCGGTGGCCCGCTGCAGCCACAACGGCAGGTTGCCGGCTTGAATCTGCATGGTCTGCGCCAACTGGTCCAGCTGCTGGACGAGCACCGGCACCAGGGCCAGCACCGTGAGGGCCAGACCCGCCACGAGCAATCCGTAGACGATGGCAACCGCCAGGCCAAATGGGAGGTGGAAAGTCTCCTCGCCGCGCAGATGGATGCGCTTCCCCAACAGCCGCCGCAGAGGGCGCAGCGTCAACGGCCGGCGCTGCAGCCAGGTGACCAGCGGCTGCAACGTGAAAGCCAGGAGCCAGGCCAGCGCCACCATCAGGATCAGGCTGCTGAATGAACGGATGAAGACGGTCAGTTTTTCGATGAGGTAGATCGAGACCGCCAGGGTGAGCACGATAATCAGCGAGCGGGGTAAGAGTTCGGACGGACGATGATTGTCTGGCATGAAAAGCGTTCTCCTATCTATTGGCCGGGGTCGGGGAGCACCTGGTAGACGCGAAACCACGCGTTGCGGTAAACCGTGGCAAATGGCAGCTCGGCGCCGTTGAAGAAGACGGCAAAACGCGCCTGGTATTTCTGCGCCAGCGCCGTCACCTCCGCGGCGCTGAGATCGTTGTAGCGCGTATCGCTGGCGCTGGTGGCGTGTAAATCCTGCATACGCTGCCACCAGGCTGCGGTGAACGGCACGCTGAAGTATTGCTGGGTGCCGTCTTTCCACTCGCCCACCACGGGCCGTTCGCTTTCCACGCGGAAGCCGTAGTAGTAGGGCGGCGTCATGAACGTGGCATCCACCGGCGTGTTCTGGCGCGCCCAGGCCTGCACATCACGCCAGGCCGCCAGCAGATCGGACGGAACCTGGGGCTGCGTGAACGCCGCGGCTGTGGAAACGAGCAGCGCCAGGAGCAG
This sequence comes from Candidatus Amarolinea aalborgensis, assembly GCF_900491745.1. NCBI lineage: Bacteria > Bacillati > Chloroflexota > Caldilineae > Caldilineales > Candidatus Amarolineaceae > Candidatus Amarolinea > Candidatus Amarolinea aalborgensis. Next base: position 118,547 of record NZ_UETR01000009.1, read on the forward strand.
CGCAGCGGCCGTCCAACGCACGCCAGCCGGCCAGGTCATGAGCCTGGACAGGCGCTGGCCGCTGGTCGCTTTATAGATCCGTTCGGCGGCCACGCGGCCCACCGCATCCAGCCGCGTCCAGAAGGCCGCCGCCGTCAGCAGCAGACCAGCCAACACCCCGACGATCCACGCGCTGGGCCACGGCGCGAACAACGCCAGCAAGACGATGAGGCTTCCGGCGCGGGCCAGGCCCCCGCGATCCCACCTGGACAGCAGCCAGCTTACCACCAACGGCAGGGCCAGAAGCGTCAGAAACTTGGTGCTGCGGAAAAGCTGCCAGCGCAGAACCAACCCGATCGGCCAAACCTCCGCGCCGAGGAAACCAATCAAGGCCAAGAGCGCGACCGCGAGCGCGGCGCCGGCCAGCCAGCGGCCTTGCGCGCGGCGCCGCTGCGGCCACCAACCCAGCCCGGCCAGCCCAATCCACAGGCCAAAGATGACGAAGTCGGTCAGCGGCCAGGTCAGCGGGAAACTGTGCTGGGCCGAGCGCAGGCGCAAGAGGTCAATCCAGGCCGGGGTGATCGGCTCGCGCGCCTGCCATGACCAGATGAGCGTGGGCAGCGCCAGGAGCAGACCGAACGCTGCGGCCAGCAGGGGCGCGGCCCACCGTCGCCAGGGCAAGCGCAGCAGGTCGCCGCCCAGCAGCAGGGCCAGGGCAAACGCGCCGCTGAGCGCGTGCAGATTGATGAGCAGGCCGGCCAGGGCAAAGGCCAGCAAGCGCCATTCTAACAGGCCGGCCAGCAAGGCCCACAGCGCCAGCGCCATGCCCACGTGGCGCGGCAGCGCGGAACGCAGAATGAGATCGTCGCCGCCGAGCACGGGCAGCAGGGAAAGGGTGAGCAGCAGTCCTACCAACAGCGGCCGCAGCGGCATACGATCCGGCGCCAGGCGCAGGCTCAAACCGGCCGCGGCCGTCAGATAAGCCAGCAGCGTGAGTAGGTGAATGACGAGGAATAGGGTAGGAATGGAAGTCAGGCTCGTCGCGAGGGCCAAGAGCTGGAAATAGAAGGACGGATAGCCGGCGCGCGTCGCCAGCATCGGATCGCCGGGGAAGAGCGATGGGTCCAGCGTCTGCAGCAGGAACGGCAGCTGAATGGCGTGCGCATCCTCGACGACGCCGAAGCGGTAGCCGTGGGCCAGCAGATGAAATGCAACGAACAGCGCGCTGAGCAGCAAGACTCCTGCGCCGGGCAGCCAGCGGCGACGAAGCATGGTCAACCACATCGTCCGATCCCCTCAGCGCGCCGCCGTGGGCAGGCGGAAGGTCATCACCGGCGTCCGCTTGCCCAGCAGGCGAAAACCATGCTGCGCGTAGAGGCGCTGGCTGGCCTGATTGCTGGCTTTGGTGTTCAGGCTGACGCTGCGCGCGCCGCTGCGCCGGCAGAAGCGCAGTGCGTCGGTCAGCAGCTGCCGGCCGAGCCCCTGGCCCTGCGCCGCCGGCAGCACGGCGAGCCGCGCCAGGACGCCAAATTCGCCGCGCACATCGCTGACCGCGTAGCCCATCACCTGTCCTTCCATCTCAGCCACGATGGCATGGCTGCTCATGACCAGCAGGCCGGTCAGATCGGCCGCGGTCGCGCGCCAGGGCGGCGCGAAGGCGGCGCTGTCCACCGCCTGCAAAGCTAGGATCTCGTCTGGACGCGCTGAGCGCAGCGTGGCCGGCCCTACGCCGTCGCTGGCATGGTCAATCCCTACCCCGCGCTGCAGGACCTCCAGAGTGTCGCTAATCTGAAAACCGAGGCGCTGCAGCGGCGCGTGCAGCCATTCCGCGGCGGCGATGTGCACCACGGCCTGGACACGGCGACTGCGCAGCGCCGCTGCGACCGGCTCCCACAGCGCGGGCAGGCCCTCGTCCGCGCGCCAGCCGCCGAGCAGGGCGCAGCCGCGCAGCGTCGCCCAGGCGTTCAGCGTCTCGCCCGGCAAGGTTGGCTGCGCGAGTAGGGAGGTCAACAGGAAGCCCCACAGCAGGGGGCCGGTTTCAGCCACCGCGCCGCTGGTCTGGTCCGAGGTCAACAGCGCGGGCAAATCCTCGGTCCCAAAAGTGAGCATCTGGCGTCGCGTCTGGTCGAGCAGCGTCAGGATACGCGCCTGGTCATCCGGCCGCGCCGCGCGCACCGTGACATGAAAGGTGTTGGCTTGCGCATCATGGTCGTTCATGAGGTCAGATTATAGCACAGAAGCCGTTGGCGGGCGATTGGGCAATTTGCTTTTTTGGAGTGATTTGGAGGCGCATGGCCTTTGCGCTATAATTCTGTTAGCTGAACTGAAATCCACGCTAGGTCGCATCTGCGGCTGCACCTACGGCCGGAGATGCACCTACTCCCGAACGAGACCCCCAAACCAACCAGCATCCTTGCCTGACCGAATTTGTAACTGCTCAGGCATTCTGAGCCGACGGCAGCCGCCGAATGAATTCGGGGCGAAAGGGCGTTCCGCCGCCAGGTCGGCCGCCGCCGACCAGCAGCGCGTCTACGTAGGTAGACGCCCGGCGGTACGCCCATCAGGCGCGATTTCAATCGCTCGGTTGCGACAGCGCGCCGCCTGAGCAGTTACCCAATTTTGTTCTTGGCGATATTCCGAACAGCCATCGTCGCGCACCCGGAGAACGCCCATGGCCGCCCAACTCATCACACTCAGTCGCCTGCTGACCGAAGCCCTTGAACGACAAGAATTCGAGCAGCTCTGTTTTGATGCCTTCCGTCCGGTCTATGACCAATTTAGCGATGGTATGACCCGTGGCGCGCGTACACGCTTGCTGCTCGATTACGTCGGTCGCCAGCGCATGACCGCCACCCTGCTGCGAGAGGTGCGCAGCATCAATGCCAGCCGCTATGGCGAATTCGTGGATGCCCTGGCCGCAGCGCTCCTGACCCAACTGACCGCCTCACCGGGCGGGTTGGACAGCCACCTTGTGTCTGCGCTGCAGACCCTGGCGTCCGGGCAGCCCCGTCTGCCCCAGGCGCTGGAAGACCTGGCGCGCGCACCCGGCGACGCCGACCTGCAACTCATCCTGCGCACGCAGGTGCGCCGCCAGGCGCTGACCGATGATACGCTGGCCGCCGGTCTCTATGATCTGCTTGCATCCGCCCAGCCTGCCGTTGACGATATTGCCCCGCCGCCGCGGCCATTGGCGCCGCCAGTGGTGGACGATTTCGTGGGGCGGGCGGATGATCTGGCCTACTTCGGCGACATCCTGCGCACGAGCCATTTCGCGGTCATCAGCGGCATGGCCGGCGTGGGCAAGACAACCCTGGCCGCGCGCCTGGCGCGGGACTTTGCCGGCGCGGCCTCGCGCATCTTCTGGTATGAGTTTCATGAGCCGTTGGACGTGGACGCGATCATCGTCAAGTTGGCCGGTTTCCTCTACCATCAAGGGCGCCCCAACCTGTGGGAGATGCTGGAAAGCGCCCGCCAGCGCCATGCACGCCCGCCGCACCCCATCCTTCTTTTCGACTACCTGTTCGAAGAACTGCGTGGGCTGGACTGCCTCTTGTGCCTGGACAATTTTCACCTGGTGGACGAAGAGAGCTCTTTGATCGAGCCGTTCGTCGAGCGACTGGCGCGCCTGGTCCACGCCGGCGAGCTGTCGTTGATCCTGGCGGCCCGCCGTATGCCAACCTTCGTGCAAACCGTACAGTTCAGGGCCTTGGCCGGTTTGACTCCTGACGATGTCGCCGGGCTGCTGCAGCGCCGCGGCATCAATCTGACGCCCGCGCTCCTGGCTTCGCTGCATGAACAAACCCAGGGGAACGCGCAGCTGCTCAATCTGACGGCCGCCATGCTGGGCCGCAGCCCCAATCCTGCCGCGCTGATTGACAGCCTTGGCGATCAGCAAGATGTAGAGCGTTTTGTGATTCAGCAGGTGGATACGGCCTTGTCTAGCGATGAGCGCGCTGTCTTGGAAGCGATGTCGGTCTTGCTCGGCTATCCCGTAACGCGCGCTGCGCTCAGCGCCGTTCTGCAGCGCAGCGGCCTGCTGCGTCACGTGCAATCGCTGAGCGATCGCCACTTGCTGACCGTCCAGGAATCCCCCGAAGGCCGCGTCTTCGGTCTGCACGCCATCCTGCGCTCGTACTACTACGCGGATCTTGGCCCAGATGATCGCCGAAGGCTGCACCGGCGTGCGGGCGCGTTTTATGAGAAGGAACAGCCCGATCCTCTGCTGGCTATCGAGCATTTCCTGCGTGCGGGCGAGATCGAACATGCGGCTGCGTTGGCAACCGCCGACATCATGACCTTCGTCAACCGCGGCCAGGCGCATGCCCTGCAGCGGCTGCTGGCCCAGTTTGCAAACCACCCCTTGCCCGACCTTTTGCGCGCGCGCCTGGCGCTGACGGCCGGCGAAATCCATCAGTTCGACAGCGCCAGCGAAGCAGCACAGGCCAGCTACCACTACGTCCTCGATCTGGCCGAACGCCTGCCGCCTACGCCGGCACGGCGCAGTCTGACCGTGCGCGCCTGCCAGCGCCTGGGCGAGCTGTTGTCTGATCAGGCGCCCGATGAGGCCATGTCCTGGCTGCGTCGCGGCCTGGAGGAGTTTGGGAGCAGCGGCGGGCTCGAAAGAGCTGAGTTTTTGGTGACGCTGAGCACCGTCCAGATCGCGGCCGGCGACTGGGCCGCGGGCCGGGAATCGGCGCTGGCCGCGCTGCAAGAGGCGCCGACGCTGCCTGATCAACTCTGGATGCGGGCGCAGCTCAACCTGGGCATCATCGCCGGTGAATTGGGCGACCTGGACGGCGCCATCGGCCACACCAGCCAGGCTGCAGACCGCGCCCGTCTGACGCACGATGAATTTTGGCGCCTGCTTGCCGAAATGAACCTGGGAATCTACATCTTTACCCAGGGCGACTGGGAAGGCGCCATCCAGAAGCTGACCACCGCCAATGACCTGGCCGGCCGGGTGGGCAGCGGCACGCAGCGTACCCAACTGGCCGTCAACCTGGGCTACCTGCTGCTGCGCCGCGGCGACGACGCCGAAGCCGGGGTGCAATTGCAGGCCGCGGTCAATCTCGCGCGCCAGCATCACCTCGTCAGGCATGAAATTGCCGGACTGCTCAACCTGGCCGAGTGGGAGCAGCGCCGCGCTGAACTGGACGCGGCGCTGGCGCTGGTCGCCGCCGCGGAGCGCCTGGCCTTGACTACGCATATCCAGGGGCACCTGCCGGAGATCTATCGCCGGCGCGGCCAGATCAAGCTGGCGGCGGGCGATGTGACCGCGGCGTTGACGGCCATTGAACAATCATTGACCGCGGCCGTGGACGCACCATTGGAACAGGGTATGAGCCTTAGGGTGCAGGGACGCGCGCTGGCCGCCGACGGCCAGTCGCCGGCGGCCGCCGCGGCGTTCGCCCGCAGCCTGGAACTGCTGGACGGCGCCGATCCGTACGAAGCAGCGCGCACGCAGCTGGCGTGGGCGCGCCTGCACCTGGCGCAGGGCGACGCCGACGCTGCGTGGCCGCTCTTCGACGCAGCCGCAAACACATTCACCCGTCTCGGCGCAGCGCGTGATCTGCAAGAAACGCTGACTGCAAGGGGGATACCATGAGCACGTTCATCAACCGACGATGGCTCCGCCTGTGGAGCGCATTGGCCCTTTCCATCGCGTTGTTCCTGGCGCTGCTGGGCGCCTTGTTGCTCGCCCTGCGACCGCCCGCCGCTTCAGCCTCTGGTCCGCCGCCGATCAGTCCGTGGGGCGCGGACAACGAACCGACGACTAGCCTGGCCGTCGGCGACATGAACAACGACGGCGCCCTTGACCTGGTGGCGGGCAACCAGGGTGAGGATAATCGCATCTACCTCAACAACGGCCGCGGCGGTTTCCCCACGACGATGACGGGGACGATCACCCTTTCCAATTCATCCGCGTATACCAGCGTCATCGCCGTGGCGGACTTGAACGGCGACGGATGGCTCGATGTGCTGGCGTTGTCGCCCCAGGGGCCGGCACAACTCTACCTCAACGCGCACCAGGCGCCGCTGACAGCCACGCTCAAGTTTACGACCACGCAAGTCCCGACCGTAAGCGTTACGTCGTCTCTGACGCCCGTCCTGGCGATTGGCGACCTGGACGGCGACGCCGACTTCGACCTGGTCATCGGCGGCGAAGACGCTGCGACCCGCGTCTACCTGAACGACGGGAGCGCCGGTTTCAGTCCCGCAGCCTGGCTGACCGCAACCGAGGCGATGAGCGCCACCGCCATGGCCCTGGCCGACGTCAATGGCGATGGGCGGCTTGACCTCGTGCTCGGATTCGATGGCCGGCCGGCGCAGATTTTTCTCAATCGCCATGGCGCCGGGTTCGCGCCGGCCGCGCAAATCGGCGCAGCGCGCGGCCGCGTCGTTGCGCTGGCGGCCGGCGACCTGAACGCTGATCGCACGCCCGATCTGGCGATTGCTTATTCTGATCTGCGAAACAAGAGTCAAACCATTGACGTTTACACGACCACGATCAGGAGTGAACTGGCCGTGTTAGCCCAACGTGCGTCGTCCCTCGCATTTTCAGACAACGACATCCCCATGACGCTGGCGCTGGGCGATGTCAACAACGATGACGCACTCGACCTGGCGGTGGGCTTTGGCGAACGCAGCGGCAGCGCCGCCACCCGCAACCGGGTGCTTTTCAACGATGGCCGGGCGCGCTTCACCCAAGGCGATGTGCAGTACTTTGGCTCTGGCGCCGATCGCACCTATGCGGTGGCCCTGGCCGATCTCGATAATAACGGCTCACTCGACTTCATTGCGGCCACTCACAAGGAGCGGCATCGCATTTACTTTGCGCAATCAGGGGCGCCGCCGCTCGTCTTCGCCCAGGCCCAAGGCGGTGAGTCGCGCGAATATCTCAGCCTGGCGTTGGGCGACCTCGACGGCAACGGGACGCTCGATGCGGTGGCCGGGGTAACGAATGGCCGACTCAGTTATCTGGGCGAGGTTCGAAAACGCTTTGGCGTTACTGCCACCACCATGAGCCTGGCCCTGGCCGACCTGGACAAAGACGGCGATCTCGACATCGTGGCTGGCAATGCAACGAGCCAGCCCAATCATATCTACTACAATGACGGTCATGGCTCTTTATCTGACAATCCCCTGCAACTGGGCAACGCCTTGAGCGATACGTGGGGCGTGGCGGTTGGCGATCTTAACGGTGATCAATGGCTCGACATCGTCGCCGGCAGCAAGCGCCAGAGCGCCATCTACCTCAACGATGGCAAAGGCGGTTTTCCTGTCACCCCCACCCAGCCCCTGGGCGGCGCAAACGATCCTACGACCAGCGTGGCGGTCGGCGATCTCAACGGCGATAGCCGGCCGGACATTGTCGTCGGCAACGACAACAGCTTCAATGCAGTTTATCTCAACGCCCAGGGCCGCTTTCCCGCGCAGCCAAGCCAACGCTTCGGCAGCGAGTTCGAAAGCACCAAAGCGCTGGCCCTGGGGGATCTCGACCGGGATGGCGACCTGGACCTGGTGGTGGCCAACTTCTACGCGCCCAACGTCGTCTACTTCAATGACGGAAAAGGCGCGTTTTCCACGGAACGGGCCGTCTACCTGGGAACCATGAACAACAAGACCTACAGCGTGGCCCTGGCCGACTTCGACGGCGACGGCGCGCTCGATATCGCCGCCGGCGTCTGGGCGACGGCCAGCGATATCGGGATGTTGGCGTTGGACAACGTCATCTACCTGAACGATGGACAGGGCGGTTTCACAGACGGCAGGACGGTTGTTTTGACCCGCGGCAAGCACTACACGCAGGCGGTAGCGGTGGGCGACTTGAATGGAGACGGCAAGCCCGACATCGTTTTTGCCGATCGCTATGACCCCAACGATGGGACGGGCCGCCTCACGTTCCTCACCAATCGGCGTCGCGGCCAGCGCACCGAGGAGCAAACGATGCACCTGGAAACTACGGATTTGATTACCGGGGCGCAAGGACTCTCGGCCACTCACCAGGTAACCTATTCGTTGGCGGCGCCCAACGGCGGCTGTGGTGACGCCCCAGTGCTGGAAGTCTCCTTCGACGGCGGTAGGGCCTGGCATCCGGTCGAGGAGTCAGCCGTCAGCGTGGGTCAGAACCAAGACCCAGAGAGTCGTACCGCCCCTACCGTGGCAGTCACGGGAGTCTTGAGTTGGTCTCTGTCATCCGATCAATCCGATCAATGGCGCGATGACCTTGCTCTGCGCACGCTGCTGACATCCACGGTCAAACCGTGCCCGAATCGGCCTCCTGGGCCTTATCAATACTCGATAATCCGTCAAGGCCGGGTGAACGTCCCTATCGAGACTCCCCTGCAAGTGCTGAGCGGGACCGCGCCGATCTCAGACGTGCAGGTGTACCGCCAGGCGCTGGGCGAGCGCCTGGCGATTCGTTTGACTGACTTAAGTGGGACGGAAGTCAATACCGATGTCTGTGGTCGCTTCGATGGATGTGGGAAAGCGCCATCCCGAGTTGATCTGAATCACTACGATCGCTTGTTTGCCCTGTGGCCGGTGACAGAAACGCACCAGTGGGTCAACTTGTCGCCGCTCAATCCGGCCAGCCCGTTGGCCGAACCGCCCTCGGCCGCACTGGCGGGTCAGATGAGCGCGGCTGCGCCGGCCAGGCAGGCCGGCCAGGCGGATACGGCCGCGCTGGCGCCGCAGACTGGTCAAATAGCGGCTTCAGCCCCAGCGACGCGAACCAGGATTCTGTCCGTCACGCGCGCAAGCCTTCTCTTCACCAGCGCGCCGATCACGCTGACAAGCGGCTCAAGCAGCCGTGATGACATGCCGCGAGTCACGACCGGCGTCGTCACCGTCAGGGCGCCCGGCACGCAGACGCTGACCATCTCGCCTGACAATCCCTTGCTGCTTTTCAATCTGAACGTAGCCCTGGAATGGGACGCGCACAATGACCCCGGGTACGTGGCCGGGTTGACCAGGGACCTGCAGCGTACGTCGGATCTGTTGTATGACTGGACCAACGGCCAGGCCGCGCTAGGTCAAATATCGCTCTATCACGACGCGGCCTTGCGGCCAACCGCCAACGGCAGCAACGCCTGGCTCGATGCGGATGTGCGCATCCATGCGACCAATCGTCTGCGCCCCAGCGCAACCCAGGGCGGCATCGTCAGCGCGGTCATCAGCGACCCCGTGAAGTCGGACATCGCCTACGGGCCGGGCGCTGTGGAAATCGGCGCGGCCTGGAACCGCTTTGGCGACGCCGCGGCCGGCAGCCTGGACGAAGATTGGCCGCGCGCCCTGGCGCACGAGCTGGGGCATCTGCTCTTCTTCCTGGATGACAACTATCTCGGCCTGGATGAACGCGGCTTACTGACGCCGGTCAGCGGCTGTTCGGGCGTGATGGCCGATCCATACGGTGAAGACGACAAGTGGGGCAACGGCGAGTTTCACCGGGCAGACGCCGCCTGGCAGACCGGCTGCCAGCAAACCCTCTCCCAAAAGGGCGCCGGGCGGCCGGACTGGGCCACGATTCAAGCGTTCTATCCCTGGCTGCAGGCGCCGACAACCAATACGGCGGGGCCGGACACCCTGCCGCTGCGCGTGACGCAAATCATCACGGAGGCGACGCCTCTCGCGCGGGAGGCCACCCTGGTCGTGCCCATCTTCTATCTGTTAGACGAGGCAACACCTCCGAACCCGGTTCAACCCGGCGTCGGCGCGCGCGCCTTTCTGTATAAGCGAGGCGGCCAGCGCATTGTGGATCTCGGTCGTCCGCGGCTCGACCAGGTCACAGCGCGGGGCGCGCAGGTTGGCGACACGCTGTGCGTGACGGATCCCGATGACAACCGCCAGGGATGTACAACGGTGCAGGAACGGGGAAACCAGGAGATTGTGTTGGTCGCACTCGCCGATGACTGGGGCCCCGAGGTAACTGTCAGCCCCGAAGTGTCCATCAGTTCTGTCAACTCAACAACGATCACCACGACTGTCATGGTCTTGACCCTGACCGGCGTTTTTACAACCGGACGCTACCTGGCCGCGATCATTCCGAGCGACGCGCCGTTGACGGAGACCCGACGCATCACGATGACGCGTAACGGAGACGACTTCACAGCCAGTCTGCCGTTCACGAGCAGCGTCGGGTTCATTGACATCACAACAGGCGACAGCAAGCCATGTCTGACTATTGACCAAAAAGCCCAAACCGGCGCAGAGTCCTGTCGCATCACGCTCGATCTGGCGGTGGGCGGCAGCCCGGCAAAGATCGCAGGCACCGGTCGCCTGGCGAAGATCGCAGGCACCGGTCGCCTGGCGCCCGTGCTTTCCACAGACGGGCAGGCGATGCTCTTCGGCCAACATCTCGATCTCGGCGGCGACCGCCTGATGATCCTACAGACGGCGGTCACAATTCCGAGTTTGCCACCGTGGGCCACGCTCATCGGCCATGCCTATCGTTTAGCCGCCACGTCGAATGTCACCTTGACCAACACGTCGCTCAGCATCGGTTATCTCAGCAATGAAGTGCCGCCCGGCGAGGAACCGTTCCTGCGCATCCACCGTTGGAAGGCTGGCGTTTGGCAGCCGTTGACAACGACGCTGTCCACGACTGCCAACAACGCCGTGGCCGCCGTCCACGAGCCAGGGCTGTACGCGCTGCTGTCCAGCACCGAGATCCAGTTGGACGGCGCTGGTTGGCATGCCTTCGCCTACCCTGTACCCGATCCGCCCGCCCGTCCGGTCAGAGAGGCGTTAGCCTCGCTGGCAGATGAGGCATTCACCCTGGTCTACGGCTACGATTCAACGCAAGAGGCCGATCCGTGGCAGGTCTATATACCGGACGCACCAGCCTTCAGCGACTTGGCCGAGCTGCGTTTCGGCCAGGGCTATTTTGTTCACACCACAATCACCGCGCTGCTTCAGTTCAAGGGGCTGTCGCCGTTTGCCGAGGCGGTATCGGGTCATGTGATCAACACGCCTCCCGAAAGGCTAAGAACATCTATCTGGCCGACGGACAGCCTGGTCAGTCCACCGGCTGTCATCTATGGGCCGATTCAGCCCAGTTCCGGCGTGACGCTCACGCAGGATATGACCATCACGGCCTGGATCAACGATCAACTCTGCGGTGAAGGCGCTACCGTTCCCACTGCAGATGGCATTGGTTACCGCGTGAAAGTACGGTCGGCCGGCGAGGCCCCCTGGCAAGGGTGCGGCGTCCCTGGCGCCGTCATTACGTTCTCCCTGCCGCCGCCGCTGATGCTGAGCACTACTCAACCCATAATCTGGAGTAACAGCGAGGCTATCTCCGTGACGATCTCTGCTGTAATCCCACCAACCCCCACCATATCCCCCACGCCGCCAGCCACGCCCGTTGTGTCGCGCACACCGACATCCACGCCCGCTTTATCGCGCACACCGACATCCCCACCCGTTGACTCGAGCACACCGACATCCACACCCGCCGTATCGCGCACACCGACATCCAAACCCGCTGTGTTGCCCACCGAGACAACCACACCGACATCCACGCCTACTCCAGCGCCCCCACCTCCTTCCCCTTGCACCGAATACCTGCGCAATGGGGATTTTGAACAGACGCGCGATTGGCAGCTCATGACCACGGACAGCACGGCGCGCTACACCACCCTTGAGGTTCACAGCGGTCGCAGCGCTCTGCAGTTGGGGTTACTCCCTACAGATTCGGGTCTCCGCCGTACAATCGCCACCCTATCATCTGCGTACCAGGATGTGTATCTTCCTCCCAGCGCGCAGAAGCTCACGCTAACGCTCTGGGTCAAACCGGGCACGCAAGACAGCAGCGGCGACTACCAGCGCCTGGCAATCTTGAACCCAGGCAACGGCCGTGTGATCAGCGAACTATGGCGCAAACTGGAAAATCAAACCGACTGGCAGCAGCTTAGCTTCGATCTCACGGCCTACCGAGGGCGCACCGTGCGCCTCTATTTCGAAGTCCACAACGACAGCCAGCGTCTGCCCGATCGCACCTGGCTCTATGTAGACGACATCAGCCTGCGCGACTGCCGACGACCGTAACTTGACCGGCGCCTGGAACTCATTTATAATTGGTTCATCAAACCCCCTGTCTCTTCGGGGACAGGCTGCGAGACCGTACTCTCTGAGTACGGTCTCTGCTTATCCAGAAGGAGACAAGATGCGAACCTGTGTATACATTGATGGTTTCAACTTGTACTACGGCGCGGTTAAAGATACACCCTACAAGTGGCTCAACCTACACGTTTTGTGCTCATTGCTCCTTCCAAGCCACCAAATCAGCAAGATCAAGTACTTTACCGCTCGTGTGAGTGCTCGTCATGACGATCCCGATAAGCCAACTCGCCAACAAGTCTATCTTCGAGCCTTGAGGAGCCTTCCCGATATCGAGATCGTCTTTGGCAGATTTCTGTCCCATGACGTCATGATGCCCTTGGCGCAGCCGGCCCCAGATGGCCCAAGATTCGCAAAAGTCATCAAGACTGAGGAGAAAGGCTCGGACGTCAACATTGCTGCTCATCTCATCAATGACGGATATAAGAAACAGTACGAGACGGCTGCGATTGTGACGAACGATTCTGATCTTTTGGAGCCGATCAAGATCGTGCGTCAGGAACTTGGGATACCTGTTGGCATCCTTAACCCGCACAAGAATCCTACAAGTAGAGTCCTGGCGCAGCACGCCGCATTTGTGAGGCAAATTCGCCAGGGTGTCTTGGCGGCCAGCCAATTTCCTGCCGTATTGAGCGACTTCCACGGCGTGTTTCACAAACCCGCTAGCTGGTAGCAGTCCATAGCCTGCGCGATTGTCCAGAGTGGCAGCCAGACTTCCGAAGTCTGGCCGCCCACCAGAAAGGAACCCATCATGCCAACACCTATTCGCCTGCTTGTCCAGCCTGGACAGGGAACCAACGCCGTTCACTTTCAACTAGCTTTCAGCACCACGGCCACGGACGAGGCCAGCGCCTGCGCGCCAGCCCGCTTGCAGACGGGCGACGGCCGCGAGATTGACCTGGGGATGGTGTGTGCGCCTACGCCAGTGACCTGGCGCGAGCAGCGCATCCTGGACCTGGCCGATTTCACCTACGGCCAGGCCGGCCCGCGGCGGGCGACCGTGACCTGGGGAGAGTTCAGCGCCGAGGTCGAGGTCTTCCCGATCGCGGCCCGCGCCGCGCCCGCGGCCGCGTCGCGGCCGATGGTCACACTGACGTTGCAGCCGGATGCTCAGGAGCCGCTGCGCGCCCAGGCCGCGGTGACCGTCACGGGCCTGGGCGCGAAGGAGCGCGTGCGCTTCGCCGCGGGCGCTGAGCAAGTCTACTGGTTGGCTGGCGACGCGCACGGCGCCTGGATGCTGGAATACCCCAAGCCGGGCGCATACCAGGTCGCCGTAGATTGGCTGGACAGCGATGGCTTCTGGCTGGGCAGCCTGGCCGAACAGATATTGGTCATCGCCGACCCGGTCGAAGCGCCGGCGACGGCCCTCTTAGAGCCGATGCTCGCCGCAGCGCCGCTCAGCGCGCCGCTCGAAATCCCGCAGGCGACCGATCCCTGGCAGCCTTATCGCTACGCGCGGCCGACTTGGGCCTGGGCGCGCACCTATGCCGCGCCAGGCAGCAGCCGCGTGGTGCGCAGCCTGGCCGCGGGCACCTACCTGGCGATCACGGCGGAGGCCGCGGTGCACGACGATCTGTGGTATCGCACAGCCGGGCAGGATTGGATTCCAGCCAGCGCGGTGACGCTTTTCAGACCATCAACCTTGCGCGGCGTCGAATTGAGCGGCGCAGCACCCCCACCGCCGCCGCCACCACCAGCGACCCGACGCGGAGTTGTCACCGCCACCACCCTGAATGTGCGCGCCCGGCCTGGCGTGGCGGCTGACAATCCCCCGATTGATCGGCTTCAGGCCGGCGCGCAAGTCAGCATCCTGGAACAAGCCACGGTCAGCGGCGCGGTGTGGTATCGGATTGGCGAGCGACGCTGGGTGCACAGCGACTGGGTGCGTTTGCTGCCCGCCGTGACGGAGGCGGTCCGTGCCACAGCCGTATCGCTGCCTGTGGGCTGGGTGGTCGCTACCGCCCTGAACGTACGCAGCGGCCCAGGCACAGGGTACGCGGTGGTGGGCGAAGTGCAGCACAATCAACGCCTGGACATTCTGGAAAGCGTCACCGTCGGCGCCGACACGTGGCATCGAATCGGCGCGCAGCAGTGGGTTCATGGGCAGTGGGTTGGGGTCGCGCGCGGTCGCGCAAGACCGGCCGCCATCGGCAGCCGCGAATACTGGGTGGCGGTCAGCCTGCGTGACCAGACCGCCGTTGCCTATGAGGGCGATCAGCCGGTGTACGCAGCGTTGGTCGCCACCGGTCTGCCCGCCACGCCCACCGTACAGGGCATTTTTCGCACCTGGCTGCGACGACCAGGCGGCAAAATGTCGGGCGGGCGACCGGGCGCGGGCTATTACTACATCGAAGAAGTGGTGTGGACGACGTTTTTCTACAGCGGCTACGCGCTCCATTCGGCTTACTGGCACGACGCATTCGGCCGTCCCCGCAGCCACGGCTGTGTCAATCTCAGCCTGTATGATGCATGGTGGCTCTACAACTGGAGCGCGGCCGGCGGCGCGCGCAGTCCGGCCGTGGCAGTGACCCCAGCATGAACTGAAAATCGCCAACTTTTTTGAAAGTTGGCGATTTTTGTCAAATGGTCAAATCGGGATTGCCGACTGTCGGCGGCGCGCCTGGTTGGCCAGCCGCCCAGGCGGAGCACCAGCGTTCCGGAGGGGCCGGACGATCAAAGTAGAGCGACTGCGGCGCGCGGCAGAACAGGTGCACGCGTGTCACTTGACCGTCGCCGTTGCTGCGGAAGGTTTCACTAAAACGGCAGTTCTCACAGCTCCGGCCCTGCAGTCGGCGCCAAAACAATTGGAGATCAGGCATCAGGGCACCGGTTGGACCGACGCCAGCGCCTCTGACAAGGCCCGACGGGCCAGGACGCCGGCCATGCGTCGGCGGTAATCGGCGCTGCCACGAAAATCTGCCACAAGCGTCTGGCCGGCGAGCAGATCCACCAGCGCGGCTGGCAGGCGATCCGGATCCTGCGTGAACTCATCCAGCCCGCTCAGCACCAGCGGCTGCGCAGTGACGCCGCCCAGCACCACGGTGGCAACGGCCTGGTCAGGCTCGACAACGGCCACGGCCGCGACAATGGCTTCGTCGCGCGGGGTGCGCGCCACGGTCGCCAGGCCATGCCGGGCCTGCGCCAGATGCTTGGGCAACACGACTTCCAGCAGGAGATGCCCGTTGAGATAACCAGCCGGCGCATCGGCCAACATGCGCAGCGCCGCTTGCTGCGGCGGCCCATCCACGGCGACGACGATCGCCTGCGCGTCCACAGCCAAGAGCGACAAGAAGAGCGCGGAGGTTCCAGACGCAACGGCCACCAGCCCGCCGATCGTCGCGACATTGCGCAGATTGATGGCGCCTTCGGCCCGCGCCGCGCGCGCGAGCAATCCGCCCGCCCATGCGCCGGCCGCCGACGCAGGCGTGAGCGCAGCCAGGGTTAGCCGCGCGCCCAGGTGCAGCCCATCCGCCTGCCAATCGGCGAAGTCGAGCGGCAATTCGCCTAGATCTACGACCGTGTCGCTGCTTAGGAACGGCACCAGCGCCGAGCCGCCAGCAAGCAGGGCCACGGGCGGTCTACGCAAGAGCAAACGGCGCACGGTGGCTAGATCAACGGGGCGATGGTATTCGGCAAGACGCATAGCAGCCTCTCTCTCCTGCAGCTACATTCACTTACGTTCGTACCGGCCCATCATCTGCGCCTGGCCGATCACATGGCCTGCCAGGCTGCGCTCTAGTTCGGGGCGCGCGGCGCCGGCGCGCAAGGGCAGCGCTGCCACGGCCAGCGCGTATAAGCGAAAGAAATAGCGGTGCGGGCCATGTCCGCGCGGCGGGCACGGCCCGCCGTAGCCCACACTGCCAAAATCATTGCGCCCGCTCAATCCAGAAGCGCCAGGACGCCATCCTTCGGCTAACTCGCCCAGCGCGCCAGGTAGATTGAACAAGGTCCAATGTGTCCAGGTTCCACGCGGCGCGTCTGGATCATCCATGATCAAAACGAAGCTCTGAACGCCCGCCGGCGCGCCGCGCCAGGAGAGCGCCGGCGACACATTGGCGCCATCGCAGGTGAAACGCGCTGGGATCAAACCCTCATCACGAAAGGCTGCTGTTTGCAGGATGAACGCCATGTTTCACCTCTCTTTCTGTCCGGATTGGACTTGCGGATTCGAACGCCGGGCGCTTTGCGCAGCGTACAGCACGATCGAGCCGGCCACGGCGACATTGAGCGACTCCACATGCCCATGCATCGGCAGGCTGATGAGCCAGTCGCACGTCTCGCGCACCAGGCGGCTCAGCCCTTCGCCTTCGCTGCCCACCACCAAGACCAAAGGCCCGGTCAGGTTCGCACGGTCGAAGGGAGTCGCGCGCGGGTCCACTTCCAGCCCGGCCACCCACAACCGCTGCGCCTTCAAATCTTGCAGCGTACGCGTCAGGTTGATGACCTGGGCAATGCGCAGATGCTCCACCGCGCCGGCCGAGGCATTGCTGACCGTCGCGGTGATGCCCGCCGCGCGGCGTTCGGGCAACAAAACCCCGTGCACGCCGGCCGCATCCGCCGTGCGCAGCAGCGTGCCCAGGTTCTGCGGATCCTGCACGTGGT
This sequence comes from Candidatus Amarolinea aalborgensis, assembly GCF_900491745.1. Lineage (NCBI taxonomy): Bacteria > Bacillati > Chloroflexota > Caldilineae > Caldilineales > Candidatus Amarolineaceae > Candidatus Amarolinea > Candidatus Amarolinea aalborgensis. The sequence goes on from NZ_UETR01000009.1 coordinate 135,248, forward strand.
CCAGCGCCAGCAGCAGCGGCGCGTCATCGCCCGCGGCGGCCAGGATGGCGTCCATTTCGGCGTAAGGGTAGGCCGACACTTCCGCGGCCACGCCTTGATGGTTCGCGCCCGCGGTCACCTGATCGAGCGCCGGGCGCTCTCCTTCGCCCACGGGACAACGAACGCCTTGTGCCAGGGCCATGATCTCGGCCACAATGCCGGTGCGCTGGCTGCCTTTGGCCAGCAAGATGCGCTGTACGCGGCGGCGGCGCGCACGCAGCATCTCTCGTACCGCTTGTCGGCCATAGAGCCATTCCGTGCTGTTGGTCATGGCGGCCACGGCCTAGCTGTCGGCCAGGCGCCAGCCGGTGCCTTGCGCCCCATCTTCCAGCACCACGCCCAGGTCTTTCAGCCGGTTGCGAATGGCGTCCGCCTGCGCCCACTTCTTGTTCTTGCGCGCCTCCTGGCGCAGTTCGATCAGATAGTTGACCAGCCCATCGGTCACGGCCAGCAGCGCGGCGCTGCCGCCGGCGCCAGCATCGTCAGGCAGCAGTCCGAGCACCGCGCCGGCCAGATCAGCGTACAGACCATCCAGCGCCGCCACCGTGGCCCGATTGGGCAAAGCCGCGGCGTTGAGCAGGGTATTGGTCTCACGACTAAAGTCGAACAGCTCGGCGATGGCGCTGGCCGTGTTGAAATCATCATCCATGGCTGCGCGGAAGCGTTGACGGGTGGCGTCCAGCAGCGCGGCAACCTCGGTCGGAATGTCGCCTTCCGTGCGGGCTGTGCCCAGTTTTTGTTTGACCAGGCGCACGGCGCTGACCAGCCGGCTGTAGCCTCTCTGCGCCCCTTCCAGCGCGCCGGGGCTGAAGTCGGTGCTGGAGCGGTAATGCGTGCTGAGCACGAAGAAGCGCAGCGCCAATGGCTCTACCATCTTGAACGCATCCTGAATGGTGGTGAAGTTGCCCAGCGACTTGCCCATTTTGACGCCGTTCACCGTCACCATGTTGTTGTGCATCCAGTAATGCGCGAAGGGCGTGTTGTCGCTGGCGCCTTCGGCCTGGGCAATTTCGGCTTCATGATGAGGAAACTTGTTTTCCAGGCCGCCGCCGTGGATGTCAAACGGCTGTCCCAGATACTTGATGGACATGGCCGAGCACTCGATGTGCCAGCCAGGGTAGCCTGCGCCCCAGGGCGAAGGCCACTGCAGGATGTGCGCTGGTTCGGCGCGCTTCCACAGCGCAAAATCGGCCGGGTTGCGCTTCTCCGGGTTGACGGCCACGCGCGCGCCTTCTTCCTGGTCTTCGACGCGGCGACCCGAGAGCTTGCCATAGTCGGGATCGCTGTCCACGCTGAAATAGACGGAGCCATTGACCACGTACGCATGGCCGGCCGCGATCAACTGCTCGATCTGGGTGATCTGCTCTGGAATGTGCGCGCTGGCGCGGGGAATAATGTCTGGCCGCGCCACCTGGAGCGCGTCCATGTCCTGGAAGTAGCCGCGCGTGTAGCTTTCGACCAACTCCATCGGGTGCACGCGGTCGAAGCGCGCCTTGCGGATGATCTTGTCTTCGCCTTCATCCGCGTCGTCGGTCAGATGGCCCACATCGGTGATGTTCTGGACATAACGCACTTTGTAGCCCAGGAAACGCAAATAGCGCACCACCACGTCGAAGCTGACGTAGCTCTTGGCGTGACCGACGTGCGCGGGGCCATAAACAGTCGGCCCGCAGACGTAGATGCCCACATGGTCCCCGTGCAGGGGGACGAATTCTTCTTTTTGACGCGTCAGTGAGTTATAGATTTGCAGAGCCATGGCGGTTTGCCTCGATCAATTCGAATGTGGCTGGGCGAAAAGCATGCGACCAGCATTGGTTTGCAGGACCTTCGTCACGACAACGTCGAGGGTATTGTTCAAGTAACGGTAGCCGTTCTCAACCACAACCATCGTCCCATCGTCAAGGTAGCCAACGCCCTGGCTGTTCTCTTTGCCTTCTTGAATGATGCGCACACGCATCGTTTCGCCCGGTAAGACGATGGATTTGACGGCATTGGCCAGCGCGTTGATGTTGAGCACGGTCACGCCTTGCAGGCCGGCAACTTGATTCAGGTTGAAATCGTTGGTCACGACCGGGCAACCCATCTGCTTGCCCAATTGCACCAGTTTGTCATCCACCTGACGCACGCCATCCACATCCAGGTCGCTGATGACCACCGGCACCGCGGACTCGTGCTGCATCTTGTTGAGCATGTCCAGCCCGCGCCGTCCACGGTTGCGGCGCAATGGGTCAGGAGAATCGGCAATGTGCTGCAGTTCATTGAGAACAAAACGCGGCACGATCATAGGCCCGCGAATGAACCCGGTCTGACAGATATCGGCAATGCGCCCGTCAATGATGACGCTGGTGTCCAGCAACACCGGAGACTGTTCCGGCGCGGCCGGCGGCGCGGACCAGCGCGCGCCGAGGAGCGCAAAGATGTCCTTCTGACGCAGGACCATGACGATCGTGCCCAGGTAGCCAAGCACCAGAGCGCCAATGGCGGGCAGGATTTTGCCGAAAGGAGAAGGCAGAAACGACAGGGGCCAGGCAAGGAGCGCGGCAATGATCAAGCCGACGCCAAGGCCAATCGCGGCGGCCAGGATCTGCTGGGCCGGGATCTGCCGCACCCCGCGCCGCGCCCAACGCGCGGGCACGGTCGTGAGCCAGGGCGCCAGAATAGCGCCAGCCACAACGCCCAGCAGCGTCAAAGGCGCAACCCAGCGCAGGGATTCAGCGTTCAGCGATGATGCTCCTGCCGCCTCCATGCCGATTTCCCACCCAAAAATACCAAGAACAATCGCAACGATAATACGAAAAAATAAGTCCACTTTCACGAATCGCCTCCCAGGGTAAGGGAACAATACAGGGAACACGATGGGATTGGTACAGGAATCAACTGGGACCAGTCACATCACCCGATGGGTGACGGATAGATGCCAGTGAATTAAGTTTTTGCCAGGCAATCCCCTATTGCTCCACCTCCCCTCGCTGTTACGCGGTCAATGCCAGATGTACCAATCGCAATGACAAAAAGAAGAAATAAATGGGGCCAAAATGGCCAATGAACTCACAAGTCAATCATACACCACTTTAGGGTTTTGTGCAACAACTATCCTGTTTTGACGGGTTGCAACATTTGCCTATACTTGATGCTGACCATAGCGCCTCCCGTAAGCAGGGAGGATGGAACCTTGGTTGAGAATATACCCAGGCAGCACTGCCGGACGGAGCACCTATGCGCGTAGGAATTTTCGGCGGCACCTTTGATCCTCCCCACATTGGTCACCTCATATTGGCTGAAGAAGCCTGGTTTCAACTCCGCCTTGACGTCGTAACCATCGTGCCCGCGGGCGACCCGCCGCACAAACGGGATCGGCGCCTGTCGCCGGCCGAAAGCCGCGTGCGCATGGTGGAAGCGGCGATTGCCGGCAATCCCCATCTCCAGCTCTCGCGCGTGGATGTAGATCGCCCCGGCCCGCACTATACGATTGACATGGTGCGTCTGCTGCGTGACAGCTTGCCCGCGGGCACCGAGCTGTTCTTTCTGATGGGTTCCGATTCGCTGCAGGACCTGCCCAATTGGCATCAGGCGGACCGCCTGGTGGCCAACTGTCGCCTGGTGGCTTTGAGCCGGCATGATGTGACGCTGAATTGGGAGTACCTGGAAAGCGCCTTGCCCAACCTGCACGAGCGCGTTATTCAACTAGACATGCCGGAGTTGGAGATCGCGTCGCACATCCTGCAAGCGCGCGTACGCACCGGCCAGCCGATTCGTTACCAGGTGCCTGAAGCCGTCGAACAGATTATCGTGAGCGAAGAACTCTACCGCGAAACACCCTCCCAGTAGGTCATCGCCTCCGGCGTGACGTGCGATTGTCACCTACGATGGCTTCGTCGTGACGTGGGTCGCCATACCGGAGATGTGACCGACGCTCAGATCGGCGCGTAGGGCGGTCGTTGCCTCCGGCGTGACGTGTTAGTCACGCCGGAGGTGTGATCCGCGCGGAGCCTCCTCTACCGCTGCACAAACGGCAGGTAGATCGGCTGTACGATGGTGAACGGTTCCCCTGTGTCCCATGCGGAATCCTCATAACCGGGCGCCTGACCTTTCAAACGCACGCAGTAATCCGCGCCGGGCGCGTTCGGCGCTTGCCAGGCGAAGGCCGTAGCGCCCGGGGCTGACGTGCCCAGGGCTGTCCACGGCGTGCTGCTCACCACGCGCACATCATCCACGTACCAACCAACCCGCGCAATGCTGCTGTCGCTCGCATTGAAGAAACGAATCAGCACGCGCTGTCCGGCGAAGCTGCTCAAATCCACGCGCGTCTCGATGTAGCCGCCGCTGTCGCCTGAGAACGCGCGGCGGCCAGCGATGGGGCTGCCGTAACTGCTCGAGATCGTCTCGTTGTAGCCGCGCTGTATGATCTGCGCGCCCAGGTCAATCCAGGTGAACCCACCGTTCGTACTCAACTCGATCACGCCGCCATCGTAGCGGGTCTCCAGGTTGTATGCATGCCAGAAAACGAGCATGCCTTGCACGGGTATAGTCAACGGCTGGCTTGTCTGCAGAATCTGGCTGCTCACGACCGTGCTGCTGGCTGCGAACCAGGCATGGGTGGGGCTGTGCGCGCTGGCTGTCTGCAACTGCCAGGCAGGCGCGCCCACCTGGCTCGTAATCCACCGCGAAGCGCCCAGTTCCATGTCATCGGCGAAGGCGGCGGCCGGTGTGCAGTCGTTGGTCAACTCCAGGCTGTAGGTGGCGCTGATGGGCGCGCCGTTCGTGACCCAGGCGATGGAGGCCGCGCTGCCGCCCAGCAACGTCTCGCCGCCGGCCGGGAAAGTCAGCGTGGGCGTCGCCATTGGCAGCACGGGGACAAGGCCGCGCGCCACGGCGCAGCCGTAGATCATCGAGGCATGAGCGCCCTGGTACAACGTACTGTCAGCCAGGATCAGGGCATCCACCCCCTGCTCAAACGCCTGGTTGCTGCTGGTCGGCGTGACATAGAACTGGGCTTGCAGGATCAGGCGGTCGGCGTCCTCTCGTCCCATGTCGCTGCGGATGCACCACAGCGCGGCCGACCAATAACGCCCATCGTCGTGTTCCTCCGATGGCGCGCCGCTGTAGCGGCCAATATCCACGCCAGTGCCTGCATCTTTGCCATCCACGCGGCGCAGGCAGTGTGCGCCGTTGACCAGCGGCGCGTAAATGACGGCATCCCAATCGGCGACGCACGGCGCCTGATTGGCCTGATAGCTGACATCGCCGCGATCCGCATAGAATGAAGCCGCCAGGTAATCGCCAAAGCCTTCGCCCATGGCGCGCTGTTCGGTGTTGCGGCCCGGCCCCCACCCTGGCACCTGGTTCTGCTGAATCGCGTGTCCATACTCGTGCACGATGACATCCGCATCCTCGGCGTCGTCCACGCCGCCGTCGCCGAAGTGCAGTCCGTTGTCTGACGTACTGAAGAAGGAATTGTCCTCTGCGTAGTAGTGTGCGTGCACCGGAATGGAGCGGTTGTTGATGTTGTTGAAGCCGAGGCTTTGAATGTAGCGCTGCACGGAATCGAGCGCGTAGTAGATCGTCGCCTCTTCAAATTTGTCATTGTCACGCGTGTAATCAAAGACGCGCGACGGTTCATTGGCCTGACAGGGCGGCTTATAGTACCCGCTGATCCCCGATGCGCACAGGTTGACATAGGGCCCAATCAGCTTGTTCTGTCCGTCGTTGATTCCCTGCAAGGTGACGTTGCGCCGCGCCGCCTGGAGGGCCGGGCTGTTGGCGTTATTATTGTCGGTCAGGGTGGGATTGCCGCTTGCTTGCACCGCGTTGGGGTCGTACACGGAGCCGCTGTCAAACGCAATGGCGTTGAACTGATCCAGCACCGCGCCGCTCTGCGCATCCACAAACACATGCCAATCGCCCAGCGGCTCCAGGGCTGGCATGAAGACGTGCCAGGCCAGGCGCGCCCCTTCCTTCTGGCCCGGGAAGATCAGCAGTTGCGCGGCGGCGCCGCCGCGCTCGCCGCGCGCCAGTTTGATCGCAGCGGCCGCGGCGGTGGTAGCTTGCTCGGATGTGACGGTCGGCTGTGTGTTCAGGTCGAGTTCAGGCAGGTAACTGCTCTGAACTAACTGTATCTCGCCGGCATGGCTGATGTGCACCGCCACTTCCGCCAGCCAAACTGGGAGTCCAGCATAGGTCTGCTGAAAGCGCACGTGCGTTGCGCCCAGGCTTTCCTTTTGCACCAGCAGCGCCAAATCGCTTAGATCGCTGCGCAGTCCCAACCACGCGGCGTTGGCGGCCAGCAGCGCCCGCGCGGAGCTGACCGAATCGGCAGCCTGGGGCGCTGAGCCGCAGTTGAGCAAGTAAGTCGGCAAGGTCCCGTTGGCTTTTTCTACGCGGGCGCAGGTTTGCGCCAGATTCGGCGCCGGCGGCTGCGCAGCGGCTACCAGGGTAAAAAGGCTTGCCAGCAAGAGCAAGGCCCCGGTTCCCGCTATGGTCAGCGGATGTTTTATACCACGCATGATGGGTCTCCTCGATTGATCGTTGTGCTTGATGTTGCTTGAGGCTTGCTTGACACTATAAACGGCGCGCTTGGCGCCTGCTGTAACCTATGTGGGATTTGGGGCGCTGACTTCTCACGCACGCCACTTGACAACTTGACCTGGAACGGGTAAGGTTGACCTGTGAATAGCTGCGAAGAACGAGGCATTGAACGATTCCATGTTAATTGATGAAGCACGAATCTGCGTGACCGCGGGCGACGGCGGCAACGGCTGCGTGGCCTTTCGACGCGAGAAGTTTGTGCGCTTTGGCGGCCCCTACGGCGGCAATGGCGGTAAAGGCGGCGATGTTTATTTGGTAGCAACGCGCGATGTCAACACACTGATTGCTTTCAAGCATCAACTGCACTTCCGCGCCGAACGCGGTGAGCACGGCGGAGGCAAAGGTAAAACCGGCGCGCAGGGGAATGACATCAAGATTCCCGTACCCTTGGGCACCCTGGCGTACGATGACGCCAGCGGCCGCTTGCTGGCCGACCTGGTGCAGGATAGGCAAGAGGCCTTGGTGGCGCGCTCCGGCCGCGGGGGTCGCGGCAACATGGCATTCAAAAGCCCGATCAACCAGGCGCCGCGCATTGCTGAAAAGGGCGAACCGGGCGAAGTACGATGGCTGCGCCTGGAGCTGAAGCTGATGGCCGATGTCGGCATTGTGGGCGTGCCCAACGCGGGCAAGTCCACCCTGCTCAGCGTGATCAGTCGCGCGCGGCCCAAAATTGCTGATTACCCCTTCACCACGCTGGAGGCAAGTCTGGGCGTGGTGACAGTGGACGATCGCGACTTTGTCGCCGCCGATATTCCCGGCCTGATCGAAGGGGCGCACACCGGCGTTGGCCTGGGACATCAGTTTCTGCGCCATATAGAGCGTTGCCGGGTGCTCATTCATGTGCTCAATGGCCTCAGCCCGGACCCCCTGGGCGACTATGATGCCATCAACCAGGAGCTGGATCTGTTCAACCCCGCGCTGGCCACCAAGCCGCAGATTGTTGCGTTCAACAAGATGGACCTGCCCGACGTGCGCGCACGCTGGCCCGAAATTCAAGCAGCCTTGCGCCAGCGCCAGGTAGACGTGCTGCCCATTTCAGCCGCCAGCGGCGACCAGGTCGAGACGCTGCTGCGCCGGGCCGTCAGCCTGCTGGATGCGCTGCCGGTGATGGAGCCGGCGCCGGCGGATACGGCCGTTTTCAGACCGCCGGTCAGCGAGCGAGAATTTACGATTGCCCGCGACCCAGATGGCGCGTGGCGCGTGCAAGGCGTCGCCATCGAACGCGCGGCCGCAATGACGAACTGGGATTACTATGAAGCCATCATGCGTTTCCAACGCATCCTGGCCGCGCTCAGCATAACCGATGCCCTGCGTGACGAGGGTATTCACGAAGGCGACCTGGTGCGCATTGGCAAGACCGAGTTGACCTGGGAAGACGCCTGGTAAGGTGGGGAATGTCGCGATGGGTGAACGCCAGGAAGAAAAGACAAGCGGCGCTCGCAATACTCCCCTGATTAACTTGCTCAAAGGCATCCCTTTTTTCGCGTCCTTGGACCGGTCTGTCCTGGAAGACATGGCAAGCCACGCGCGCGGCCTCACTTTTGCGCCAGGCGAAATGGTCTTTCTCGAAGGCGATCCTTGCGCGGGGTTTTTCGTGGTCGAGCGCGGCCGCTGCAAAATCTTCAAAACCTCGGCTGAGGGTCGCGAACAAACCCTGCATGTCATTCTGCCTGGTCATTCTTTCAACGAAGTGTCTGTATCCGACGGCGGCCCGAACCCCGCTACTGTCATGACGGTTGACGAGGCGGTAATATGGAATATCTCTCGTGATGATCTGAAAGTCCTGGCTCTTCGATATCCAGCCGTGAGCTGGGCGCTGCTGGAACATATGGCCCGGCGTGCGCGCAGCCTGGTCGGCATCGTAGAGGACTTGGGCCTGCGTCCGGTGAAAGCACGCCTGGCTAAACTCCTGCTCGAAGAGGCCGAACGCAGCTTCCAGGGAGAGCTTGACCGTAACGACCTGCTGACACAACAAGAGATGGCGGCTCGCCTCGGAACGGTGCGCGAAATGGTGGGGCGTGCGCTGCGCACGCTGATGGATGAGGGCGCCATCAAGATCGAACGTCACCGTATCATCATCGTGGATCAAGACCTGCTGAGACAAGAGGCGATGCTGTAGCGAATCAGAAACCCATTTTCTCGCAGAAAACGGGTTTCTGATCAGGCGCTGGTCTATTCGAAGATCCAGCGATCGTTGGCCCGGCCATAATCGGCCAGTTCATCAGGACTGAACCAGAGGGCGATCTCCGCCGCGGCGGTTTCTGGCCCGTCGGAACCATGCACCAGGTTGCGGCCAATTTCCAGGCCAAAGTCCGCACGGATGGTCCCAGGCTCGGCATTGACCGGGTTGGTGGCGCCTACGGTCTTGCGCACAAGATCAATCGCGCGCCTGGCTTCCAGCACCATCACCACCACCGGCCCCGACGTGATGTATTCGATGAGGCCGTTGAAGAACGGCTTGCCTTCGTGCACGGCGTAGTGCTTGCGCGCCAGCGCCTCGCTCACCTGCATGAGCTTGAGTGCCACGATTTTCAGCCCGCGCTGTTCGAAACGGCTGATGATTGGGCCAATTAACCCTCGTTGGACGCCATCCGGTTTGATAATGATTAAGGTACGTTCCACGATCAACATCCTCCCCATTCGTTTACGTTCGTCATTGAGCCACAACAGTCGCCATTGACCGTGAGCCTGCTTGCTAACGTAGTGTAATGGTAGCCACGCGCGCGAGTTTTAGCAAATTCAGTTGACTTGGAGTTTTACCGGAAGTTGTGCTATACTTTTGTTTGCCTCCTCGGTATCACGATAGCCTGCTTTTGCCCATAGCGACACATCACCACCGATGAACCTGGTCGCCTGACCGATTGACGAGAACAGACAAACCAACCGAAGAAAGGAACCCAAGGATGCTAAACCTTGCCCACCTGCTGGAATTCAACCTGGGGCGCAACCCTGACAACTTAGCGATCATTTTCAACGACCGCAAGATGACCTACCGCGAGTTGAACGGCGCCGCGACGAAGTTTGCCGACGGGTTACGTCAACTTGGCGTTAAGCCGGGCGACAAAGTGGCCCTGATGATGCCGAACATCCCCTTCTTTCCTATTGCCTATTACGGCATCCTCAAGGCTGGCGCGGCCGTTGTGCCCTTCAACGTACTTTTCAAGGGACGTGAAGTCGCCTACCATTTGAAGGACAGCGATGCCGTCGCCCTGGTGGCTTTTGAGATGTTTGCCCAGGCAGCCTACGAAGGCTTCCAGGCCGTGGATACGTGCCACAACCTGATTATGACGACGGCTGACCCGGCCGCCGCCTTGCCAGTCAGTGGCGATGGCGTCAAGAATTTCTATCATGTTCTTGCCAGCGGCTCGCCCACGTTTGACACGGTGCAAACCATGCCTGACGATACCGCGGTCATTCTCTACACATCGGGCACCACCGGCCAGCCCAAGGGCGCCGAGTTGACGCACGTCAATCTCTTCCTGAACGCCTGGATCAGCCAGCAGCTCCTGGGCTGGCAGCCCAATGATGTCTTCCTGGCGACCTTACCGCTGTTCCACTCCTTTGGCCAGACGGTCATTATGAACAACGCCATCATGGGCGGTGCGGCCATCACGCTGCTGCCGCGCTTTGACCCAGCCGCGGCGCTGGGCATCATGCAGCGCGACAACGTCACGGTGTTCGCGGGCGTGCCCACGATGTACTGGGCTTTGCTTGCCTACCCCAAGGCGTCTGATTTCGACCTGGAGAAGATCAAGGGCGCGCTGCGCATTGCCGTCTCTGGCGGCTCCGCGCTGCCCGTGGAAGTTCTCAAGGGCTTCGAGGCGAAATACCAGGTGCCGATTCTGGAAGGGTACGGACTTTCGGAGACGTCGCCCGTGGCCTGCTTCAACCATGCGGACCGGCCGCGCAAGGTTGGCTCCATCGGCAACCCCGTGTGGGGCACGTGGATGCGCATTGTGGATGCCGATGACAAGCCGGCGCCTGTCGGTTCGGTGGGCGAAGTAGTCATTCGCGGGCACCATGTGATGAAGGGCTACTACAAACGCCCTGAAGCCACGGCGCAGTCCATTCGCGATGGCTGGTTCCACAGCGGCGACCTTGGCCGCGTGGATGAAGAAGGCTACTACTTCATCGTGGATCGCTTGAAGGAGATGATTATCCGCGGCGGTTTCAACGTCTACCCACGCGAGATCGAGGAATACCTGCTGACGCACCCCAAGGTCTCATTGGTCGCCGTGGTCGGCGTGCCGGACGACCGCCTGGGCGAGGAAGTCAAGGCCTACGTGGTGCTCAAGGAAGGCCAAAGTGCGACCGTGGCAGAGATCATGGAATTTGCCAAGATCGGCCTGGCCGACTACAAATACCCGCGCCAGATCGAGTTCCGTACGACCTTCCCCATGACCGCCACGGGCAAGATTCTCAAGCGTGAGCTGATTGCGTCCTGATCCGATAGACAAAAACTGCAATTCCCACACAAAGCCGCACAGACGCCAAGAAAGCAGTTAGGCCCTGGCGTTTGGGCGGCTTTGTGTCTAGGTGTGCCAGTTCCTCATCCTACCGGCGGCTCCAGCGCTGCACCAGGCGGTCGGCCAGCCGCGGCGCCAGCCGCATCAGCCAGTGGATTCCCCAGGACTGCCAGTTGACATAGACGAGGAACTGGTCGCTGTCCAGGGCGCGGCGAATGGCGTGGGCTGCCTGTTCTGGCGCCAGCCAGCGGAAGCGTCGGTAAATGGGCGGCGGGTCGGTCAGATTCAAAACAAGCGGCGTGCGAATCGTCGGTGGACACACCACCGTGATGCGCACGCCGCTCCCTTGCAGCGCCAGTTCATCACGCAGGGTTTGGGCAAAGCTGAACACGGCCGCCTTACTGGCCGCGTACGCGCCAAACTGCGGAAACGGCCGCAGCGCGTTGATGCTCGCCAGGGTGATCAGCCTCCCACGGTTGCGGGCGACCATGCCCGGCAGCGCGGCCAGGCAAACATGAACCGTGCCCAGGTAGTTGATTGCCATCTGCGCGTGGAAATCGTCAAGCGGCGCGGTTTGGCTGAAACCGGTGCGTAGAATGCCGGCCGCGTGAATGACGGCGGCCAATGGCCCCAGCCGCGCTTCGGCGTCGGCCACCATGGCCGTCACGGCGGCCGCGTCGGTCACATCCAGCGCCCAGCAGGCGGTTGCGGCCTGGCTGTCCAGCCCGCGGGCCACACCCGCCAACCCAGCCTCGTCACGATCCACCAGGGCCAACTGCGCGCCTTCGGTCGCCAGCAACTGCGCACATGCCTGGCCCACGCCGCCCGCCGCCCCGGTGATGAGGATCGTTTGCCCGCGCCAGGAAGTGGCCATCAGCCGCCGCTCACGGCTCGCCCTGGCGCAGCCGCCGCAGCAGGCGGCGCCGCGCTGCCAGGTGATCTTGCGCGACTGGGTCGCTGCTGCGGACATGATCTTCCAGGCTGCGCTGCGCCTCCTCCGGCGCGAGCAGCTCACGCTGCGCCGCAAACACCGCGTGCGCGGCGGCGTCATCCGGCGCCTGCACGAACGCCAGCAGCGCCTGGGCCAGCGGCGGCAGGGCCATGTCAGCCTTGATCTGGCGCAGCCCGGTCAGGCGTAGGCGCACGCTTGCCGCGAAATCGGTTTCTGCCGCCTCCTCCGCCTGCCTGATGACCTCGTTGACCGTTTCGGCGAAGTCATCCTCCAGGATGAACGGCGCCTGGCCCGCCAGCGCCTGCAGCGCGTCGAAGTCCGGCGCGCGCAAGAAGGCCAACAGCGCGGCCTGCACAATCTCCTCTTGGTGCTCAGCCAGGAAAGCTATCCAGGCCGCGCGCAGGGCAGGGTCGCGGTCGAGCGCGGCCGGCAAACCGGCGGTGTCACGGACGCCGGCCGCGGCCAGCCGCGCCTGCAAATCGGCAGGCAGGTTGGGGGGAAATGGAGTGGGCATGGTGCAGCTCCTCGTGAACGGCCTGGCTGTCGTTAGCGCCCGGTGAAAACCGGGGCACGTTTCTCAAGGAAGGCCTGTACGCCTTCGCGGCTGTCCGCGGTGGCGCCGGCCACGTCTTGGAGGACGGCTTCAACTTCCAGGGCTTCGGCCAGGGTGCTGGTCAGCGCCTGGTTGAAGGCGCGTTTGGTCAGTCCCAGCGCGCGAGTAGGCGCTTCGGCCAGGCGCTGCGCCCACGCGGCCACAGTCGCCTCGAACTCCTCCGCGGGGATGACGCGGTTGATGAGGCCCCAGGCCAGGGCATCGTGTGCGCTGAGGCGGTCGCCGGTGGACATCAACTCCAGCGCGCGCGTGGGGCCGATCAGCCGCGGCAGCAGCCACGTGGAGCCGCTGTCCGGGATGAGGCCGATCTTGATGAAGGCCTGGATGAAACTGGCCTTGTCGCTGGCGAGGCGAAAATCGCCGGCCAGGGCGATGCTCATGCCGGCCCCGGCGGCCACGCCGTTGATCGCGGTAATGACCGGCTTCTCGATGGTGCGCATCGAGAGGACCAGGGCATTATAGCCGCGCCGCAAGTGATCGCCGATGCTGAGATCCGCAGGCCGGCGCTGCAGATCTTCCAGGTCTTGGCCGGCGCTAAAACCGCGCCCGGCCCCGGTCAATACAATCACGCGCACGCCGTCGTCCTGGTCAGCCTGGGCAAAGGCAGCCATTGTTTCGCGCGTCATCTGTTCGTTGAACGCATTGAGCTTTTCCGGCCGGTTGAGGACGATAGTCGCCACCGCGCCCGTCACTTGGTAGTGGATAGTCTCGACCATGGTGTTCTTTCTCGCTGCGGGTTCACAAGTCCCGGCGGGGTGGGGCCGGGTGTTCTTTCGTCACATCTAGTTGATAGTAGCGCCCCCCATAAAAGAGGATAGGCGAATGCGGCGGCGCGCCTTGATGCAGCGCGACCACGCGGCCAATCACGATCCAGTGATCGCCGCCTTCCAGGATTTCATATTTCACACAGGCGATGGCGGCCAGCGCATCTTCGAGCCGCGTGGAACCCATCTGCGGCTGTCCCTCCCAGCGCACAAGTTGGAACGGCGGTGGTTCGGGCTGCTTCCATCCACCGGCGAAATAAGTGGAGAGCGACTCTTGGTCTGCGCGCAAGATATTGACGGTGAACGTTGGTGTGGTTTGGAGCAAGCCGGCCATGTGAGCTTTTTTTCCCACAGAGACCAGCAGCAGCATGGGGTCCAATGACAGTGAGGCGACCGCGTTGGCGGTCATGCCGTGTACTTCCCCGTTGACCTCGGTCGTTACCACGGTGACGCCCGTGGCGAACAGACCAATGGTGTTGCGATAGGCGCGGGGATCAAGGGTCATAGATGATTCAGTCATAGTCTTTCACAAACGATACGTTGCGTTGAATCGGCGAGGCGCCACAGCCTCTTTGTGATGAGTCTATTTTACCAGACCCATGCCCGAACGCTAGAACCAGACCCTGCCCTGGTCAAGGGGTCTAAATCTGCGTTGTCCTGCGTTCATCTGCGTCCTACTCCAGAACCTCGTGATCGGATGCCAATTGAGTTTGTAGATAGCCCGCGTTGCGGTCAGGGGCTGCGCTATGGTATACTTTCCAGACTTGGGGCGCCGGCTCTGAGGTTTCTGCTTTGGGATGAGGGAGGCAGCGTGAGCAAGCGCGAGTTCAAGCTCCAAAACGAATACCATTTCAATCGCCGCGGGCCAGTGCGCTGGATCATGTCCCATCAACTGCGCTATGTCTGGTTTCCCCTGCTCGCGATTGCCGCGGCGACGCTCAATAACTTCTTCTACAGCAATATCCAGGTGTATGTGGGCCGCGGCTTCGATGTGATCACCACGCCAGGCTGGCAAACGCCTGCCCTGCTGACATTGGCGCTGATCGTCGCCGGCTGCGCGTTCGGCCAGGGGTTGACCGGCCTCACCCGCAACTATGCGGTGGAGTTCCTGGCGCAGCGGGTAGAGCGCGACGCCCGCGACGAACTGTACGTTAGCCTGCTGGGCAAGAGCCAGACCTTCCATGGTCGCCAGCGCATCGGCGATGTGATGGCGCGCGCCACGAATGACGTACACACCCTCAACCTGATGTTCAGCCCCGGCGTCATGCTCCTCACCGATTCGGCCATGGCCGTGATTGTGCCCATCGTTTTGATTGCCCGCCTGCGCACGGAGCTTTTGCTCGTCCCCGGCCTGTTCCTGCTGGCGTTGGCGATCACCATCTATGATTACAACCGCCGGCTCAGCCCGGTCAGCCTGGCCATGCGCGACCAGTTTGGCACGCTCAACGCCGGCCTGACCGAGGCCATTACCGGCATCGAGGTGGTCAAGGCCAACGTGCAGGAGCGCTTCGAGTGGGAGAAATTCACGCACAACGCACGGGCCTATCGCGACTATTTTGTGCGCCAGGGCGAGATCCAGGCCCGCTATCTGCCGATGCTCATGTTCAGCCTGGGCTGGGCCGGGGCCTTCTTCCACGGCATGCTGCTCTGGCGCGCGGGCGCGATCACCCTGGGCCAAGCCCTGGGCTTCATCGGCCTCTTCAGCACCCTGCGCTTCCCGACGTTCATCTCGATCTTCAGCTTCAACCTGGTGCAGCTCGGCATCGCCAGTGCGCGACGCATCCTCTCCATGATTAACACCGAAACCGACCTGGACGAAAATGTCAACGGGCTGGCGCAGCCGATTCGCGGCGAAGTGGTCTTCGAAAATGTCAGTTTCGGCTATGACGGGCAGCGTGTGTTGAACAACATCAGCTTCGTAGCCCGCCCCGGCGAGACGGTCGCTATCGTCGGTCAGACCGGCTCGGGCAAGACCACCCTGACCCGCCTGATCAACCGTATTTTCGATGCTGACCGCGGCCGCGTGCTCGTGGATGGCGTGGACGTGCGCGACTGGAGTTTGGAGGCGCTGCGCTCGCAGATTTCAACCATCGAGCAGGACATCTTTCTCTTCTCGCGCACCCTGGCCGAGAACATCGCGTTCGGGGTTGCCAACGCCAGCCAGGAGGCCATCGAACAAGCCGCGCAGGAGGCCCAGGCGCACGATTTCATCCTGAGCTTCAGCCAGGGTTACGCCACTGAAGTGGGTGAACGCGGCGTCACCTTGTCCGGCGGCCAACGCCAGCGCGTCGCGATTGCCCGCGCCTTCTTGACCAATCCGCGCATCCTGATCTTGGATGACAGCACCAGCGCGATTGACAGCGCGACAGAAGACCAGATTCAGCAGGCCATGCGCCGCATCAGCCGTCAGCGCACCACCTTCCTCATCACGCACCGTCTGAGCCAGATTCGTTGGGCCGATCGCATCCTCGTTCTGCGCCGCGGCGAGTTGGTGGACCAGGGCACGCACGAGGATCTGCTGGCGCGCAGCGCGGACTACCGGCGGATCTTTGCCAGGTACGAGTGATCTGTTTGGTGATGAGGTCTTTGTAGAACACACGGAGGGGCGGAACATGACCATCAACCGATCAGGGCGAACGCCGGAAAGCGCCATAGCGATCCAAGAACTTGCCAGGTTCCTGGAAGGTTACGGCGAAGTGGCCGAATTGGACGAGAACGTTCTGCGCGTGGATGGCCGCGAGACGCTGTTGGTTACATTCAGCGCCCAAAACTACTACGACCGTAAAGGATATTATTGGTTTTCGCTGGCAAAGACGAAGTATGCCCGGCTGCACAAAGAGAATCAGAATCACGCGTGGGTCGTGCTCATTTGCGGCGCTCAGGGTCGCTTCTTCATACCTTTCGGGCAGGTTAAGTCATTGTTGAGCCAAATGCCGCCCAATCGCCGCGACGGGCGGTGGGATCTTTACATTCGGTTTGAAGGCGAACAACCCTTCTTTGGGGTCACTCACATCACCAATGACCTGGATGCCACCAGTTTCTGGCAGCATTTTGAGCAGATTTGGACACAGCCATCTGTCGAAGAGGTATACGTGGATGAGGCGCTCTACATCCCCGACAGCCTACCCGCGGCTGACCGGCGCACCGGTCAGGTGGTGCGCGCGGTGCGTGACACCAATCAGAGCCGTTTGGTCAAGGGCCTTTACGACTACAAGTGCCAGGTCTGTGAATGGACGGCCTACTCTACGCGCTTACGCAATCATTATTACTGTGAGGCGCACCACGTACAGCCGCTGGGCAGATACGGCGGCCCCGACCACATCAGCAACATTCTGGCGCTGTGTCCCAACCACCATTGCATGATGGACCTGGGTATTCTTGCCATTGAGCCTTCTACCCTTGAAGTGATGGCTTCATCGGACCTTGAACCCTGCCGAGGTCGCAAATTGCTGCTCCATCGCGATCATGGTTTGAACCAAAAGTATCTCCTGTTTCACCTGAGCAAAATCTATGCAGGCGGATCAGCAAGCCATGAGTTGCCGTTGACGCCGTCGTCCGTCTCACTTTGACTTTTGTGGCTCAATGAATTGAGTCAAGGCAACCGGTTGCGAGACATTTCCGATCTGCCGAAAGAGTTGGACCATGGGTTTCATTCTTGACGGCCTCGACAGCGAGGCCTACGACCGCAACTATACCGATCGCGAGCTGATTCGGCGCATTGCCAGCTATTTCCGTCCCTATGCACGGGTGATGCTGTTGATTGCCGCGGCCATCACACTGAACTCGGCTGCGGGCAGCGGCGGGCCGATCATCATCGCTCGTGCGATTGACGGCCTGGCGCGCCAATTCTCCAACGAAAGACTGCTGCTCTTTGCCGGCGGCATCCTTTTGCTGGGGGTGACGGCGTGGACTTTCAACTACATTCAGCAGCTCTTCTCGGCGCGCGTGGTGGGCAATGTCGTGCTCAAGCTGCGTCAAGACGTCTTCGACGCCACCATTCAGCACGACATGTCATTCTATGACGAACATCCCTCAGGCAAGGTGGTCAGCCGCGTCACCTCAGATACCCAGGATTTCTCCGAAGTGGTCACGCTGACGACCAACCTGATCAGCCAGGTGCTCGTGGTGCTGTTCTTGGCCGTCTGGCTGCTGCGCATTGACCGCTGGCTGACGCTCCTGCTGTTCGGTATGGCGCCCGTGGCCGCGATAATTGCGCTGAGCTTTCGCCGCATTGCGCGCGCAGTGACGCAGCGGGCGCGCCGCGTGACAGCTAAAATCAACGCCCAGATCCAGGAATCCATCAGCGGCATCATGGTCGCGAAGAGCTTTCGCCAGGAGCCGGCCCTGTACGCGACCTTCAGCGCGAACAATCGCCAGGCCTACCAGGTGGGCGTGCGCCGCGGCCTGACGCTGAACACGATCTTCCCGATCATGGGCATCTCCTCCGGCTTGGGCGTGGCGCTCCTTTTCTACCTGGGCGGCCAGGCCACGCGCGAGGGCGCGGTCAGCCCGGGCAACTGGTATCTGTTCATGCAAGCAGTGGGCTTCTTCTGGTGGCCGTTGATCAATATCGCCTCATTTTGGAGCCAGTTCCAGGACGGCCTCTCCGCGGCCGAGCGCGTCTTTGCCTTGATTGACGCCGCGCCCAAAGTGGTGCAGACGGCCGCTGAGCCGGTGTCCCAGGTCGCCGGGCAGATCGAGTTTCGCAACGTGCGCTTCACCTACACCGGTACGGAAACGGTACTGCCGGCTTTCTCGCTGACCATTCGCCCGCGCGAGACGGTGGCGCTGGTGGGGCACACCGGCGCAGGTAAGAGCAGCATCGCCAAGCTGATCACGCGTTTCTATGAATTCCAGGACGGCCAACTGCTGGTGGATGGTCGCGATATCCGACATTTCGACCTGGGAAGCTACCGCGCGCATATCGGCCTGGTGCCGCAAGACCCATTTTTGTTCTCAGGCACCGTGGGCGACAACATCCGCTACAGTCGCCCCGCCGCGTCCGATGACGAGATCAGGCAGGCGGCAATGGGCATCAGTCACGGCGATTGGCTCAACGACCTGCCCTATGGCTTGCACACCGACGTGGGCGAGCGCGGCGCCAACCTGTCAATGGGTCAACGCCAGTTGGTCGCCCTGGCGCGGGTTCTGCTCAAGAACCCGGCCATCTTCATCCTGGATGAAGCGACGGCCAGCGTGGATCCGTTCACCGAAGCGCAGATTCAAGAGGGCCTGGAAACGATCATGGCGGACCGCACCGCCATCGTAATCGCGCACCGGCTCTCGACCGTCAAGTATGCCGATCGCATTATTGTCATGCGCCAGGGTGAAATCATCGAAGAAGGGCGCCACGACGATCTCTTGCAGCGCGGCGGCCATTACGCGGAGCTGTACAACACCTACTTTCGCCATCAATCGTTGGCCTACATTGAGCAGTTTGCGACTGAACGGCTGGCCGTACAGCCTGATGGCCGTGATTAGGCGGGGCAGGAGTTCTACCGTGAGGCCCGTGTAACAACAACATAACAGAACTTGGGCTGACCATGTTCGTCATATTCATCGTCATCTTCGGGCGCGAAGATAAGGCTGTGATCAGCAATGAATCACAGCCTCCCGAACAAGTGCGCTTGATGGTTGCAGAAGCACCCCGAAGATTGGCTGGTAACAAGCGCCAGCTTTGATCTCCCGCAATGTTAAGCACCGAACAAGCAAGAGGCGGTCTCTGAATGAGACCGCCTCTTGTCGTTGCGTCGTGGAATGGACTCAGGCCCGTCGCAGTTTGCGGTAGGTCACGCGATGAGGGCGTTCCGCCGCCGCGCCGAGGCGTTTGCGGCGGTCCACTTCGTAGTCGCTGTAGTTGCCAGGGTACCAGTAGACCTGACTGTCGCCTTCAAAAGCCAGGATGTGCGTTGCCACGCGATCCAAGAACCAACGATCGTGCGAAATGACCAGCACCGAGCCGCCAAAGCCCTCGATGGCATCTTCCAGCGCGCGCAGGGTGTTCACATCCAGGTCATTGCTTGGTTCGTCCAGCAGAATGACATTGGCGCCCGATTTCAACAGTGTTGCCAGGTGCACGCGGTTACGTTCGCCGCCAGAGAGCGCGCCCACCTTCTTCTGCTGGTCGCTGCCGCTGAATCCGAAGCGGGCGCAGTAGGCGCGTGAGTTCATGGCGCGGTCGCCAAGTTGGATACTGTCCTGTCCACCGCTCAACTCTTCCCACACGGTTTTCTCCGGGTCGAGACTTTCACGTGTTTGATCCACATAGGCCAGCTTGACCGACGCGCCGACGGTCAGCGTGCCCGCGTCCAGGGTGTCTTGCCCCACGATGGCGCGGAATAGGGTGGTTTTACCTGCGCCGTTGGGGCCGATGATGCCCACCACCGCGCCCGGCGGCACATCGAAGGTCAGATTCTCGAACAGCAGACGCTCGTCATAACCTTTGGCGCCATTCTCCGCGCGGATGACCACGTCGCCGAGGCGCGGGCCGGGTGGTATGTAAATCTCGCGCTCCTCGCGTGCGCGTTCCGGGTCCTGGGTGAGCAGTTCCTGATAGCGATTGACGCGCGCCTTGGCTTTGGCCTGGCGCGCCTTGGGCGACATGTGCAGCCACTCCAACTCGCGCTGCAAGGTCTTCTGCCGTTGGGAGGCAGTCTTTTCCTCCTGCGCCAGGCGCTGCTGCTTCTGCTCCAGCCAGGAGGAGTAGTTCCCCTTCCAGGGGATGCCATACCCGCGATCGAGCTCCAGGATCCAGCCGGCCACATTATCCAGGAAGTAGCGATCATGCGTGACGGCAATCACCGTGCCGGGATACTGCTGCAAGTGCTTCTCCAGCCAGGCCACCGATTCCGCATCCAGGTGATTGGTCGGCTCGTCGAGCAGGAGGATGTCTGGCGCTTGCAGGAGCAGCCGGCAAAGCCCCACCCGCCGCCGTTCACCGCCGGAAAGGAGATTGACAGGCGTCTCTCCCGGCGGACAGCGCAAGGCATCCATCGCCAACTCCAGGCGGCTGTCCAGGTCCCAGGCATTCATGGCATCCAGTTTGTCCTGCACCTCGGCCTGGCGCTGCAGCAGCGCGTCCATCTCATCCCCGGTCAGGTCGTCCGAGAAGCGGCTATTGATCTCATCGAACTCACGCAGGGCATCCACGACCGGTTGGACGCCTTCCTCCACGATCTGGCGCACCGTTTTGTTGTTGTCGAGCTGCGGCTCCTGCTCCAGGAAGCCGACGCGATAGCCAGGTGACAGCACCGTCTGCCCGACGTATTCCTGCTCCACGCCCGCCATGATGCGCAGGAGGGTGCTCTTGCCGGAGCCATTGAGGCCGATGACGCCGATTTTGGCGCCATAGAAATAGCCCAGGCTGATATCGCGCAGGACTTGTTTGTTCGGTGGGTACACTCTGCCCACGCCAACCATGGAATAGATTACTTTATTCGTCATAACCCTCACGAACGGTTGGTGCATCCACTAACCGGTTAACCTCATCCAGTAAGGCCGCGAGATCCATCGGCCTCGCCGGTTCAACGCTTTGAGCCACATGGCAGTGATCTGGAAAACCGATCAGCTTAGGATGATGCGGTGAATTATCCGAGCGCCGACGCAGAATGGTCTGCGAGTGATCCATCCACTGATAGCGATAATCATCAATGACCGCTCGATCGTTGACAACAGAGATGTGCAATGCGACCTCCAAGAAATCCCCATTCACAAGGGCGCAACGTGCGCGAAGGTAACCGTCAAGCCGGTTGACTTTGCGTTTGACAAGAGCAACGGATACCACCAATGGATGAGCGAGAAGAGCTACCTACTCGTTATCAAGGCGTGTCTCGACAAACATAGATGACTAACGTAACCCAATCTTCATAAGGCTTAACGCTGAAGTCAGTCGAGAATGCATCTTGTAGATCACATTCCACTCGAAGACATCGAGATCGTCGCCTGCGTCTCCAGCCTGATACCTGGCCGCAAGCTGCTGTGATGACATGCCAAACCGCTGTTCGTAGTCCGCTAACTCGGTTTCCAATTCCTTGAGTTGGGCTTCATCTCTTTGCATCTGTCGCTCCAATAACTTGCGCACGGTCAGGTCAATTACCTCATCTTGATACCCCTGCTCATAGAGGTTTTGGAGGGTGTGCAAGTATTGCAGTGTCTGCACAGATTGTTCTAGCGCTATGGTTGGCATTCTGCTCTCCTTGTTTGGGCAGCACACGAAATGCTGCCCAAACCGATCATTTCAGTCTCGCATCCCTGTTCTCGTCCGCTTGGAGCTCTATGCTTTGCCAATCGAATCCAACGCGAGATTATTTTGGCCCGCCACTGCCTTGCTTGGCCACCGCTTCGGCGGCCTTCTTGGCCGCTTCGGTGTCGCCCAGGTAGTAGTGGGTGATCGGCTTCAGGTCGTCGTCCAACTCGTAGACGAGCGGGAAGCCGGTTGGAATGTTCAGCTCGGTGATCACATCGTCGGGCACGTCGTCCAGGTACTTGACCAGCGCGCGCAGGCTGTTGCCGTGCGCGACAACGATGACGCGCTGGCCGCTCTTCACGGCTGGCGCCAGCGTCCCATGCCAGTAGGGCAGCACGCGATCGAGCGTCAGTTTGAGCGATTCGGTGGCCGGAATGTCGGCCGCGGGCAAGCCGGCGTAGCGCGGGTCGAATCCGGGATAACGCGGGTCGGTCAGTTCCAGCGGCGGCGGCGGCACGTCATAGCTGCGGCGCCAGACCTTGACCTGGGCGTCGCCGTATTGGGCGGCCATTTCGGCCTTGTTGAGGCCCTGCAGCGCGCCGTAGTGGCGTTCGTTCAAGCGCCAGGTGCGATAGACCGGAATCCACATCAGGTCCATTTCATCCAGTGTGATCCAGAGGGTGCGAATGGCGCGCTTGAGCACCGAGGTGTACGCCACGTCGAACACGTAGCCATCGTCGCGCAGCACCTTGCCTGCGTTGTGTGCTTCCTGCAGCCCTTGTTCGGACAGGTCTACATCGGTCCAGCCGGTAAAACGATTCTCCAAGTTCCAGGTGCTTTGCCCATGTCGTAGCAATACGATCTTGGTTGTCACGATTTGACTCCTTCTTTGGTTCACGTAGGTGAGGCGTTCCCGGCGCGAACTGATGCCCGCCAGCCTGACGCCCGTTGACGCTGTCATTATCGCATAGCTCCCCGTTTTTTTCAAGGCCAGCGGCCGAACAGCAGCAGTTCCAAGTCTGGCCAGGTTTTTGACCGCAGAGATCACTAAGAGGCTGCCGACTGGCGCCTGATCTGCCCTCTTGCGTTCGCTCGCCCCCGTCTGTGTTCTTTGTGGTTGAATGTACCCTGCATTTGGAACTGCTGCGCCGGCTGGCTGTGTGGTAAAATAAGTTGGCCTTTCACGAGTCAGCAGCCTGGCTCAGGCGATCTATCTGCTCAGTGAGGGAAGTTGCTGGCACAACGCCAAACGGAGCGCCAATTATGACCGGTCCCATTCGTCTTGATCCCGCCCAACGGCCTCGCGCAACCGAGACGCTAACGCAGGCGTTTCGCCATGACCCCATGTACCTGTACATCTGCCCGGACGAGGCGGCACGCGTGGCCGCGACGCGCCGGCTGTGGGACGCGATCATCCGCCTGATACTGATCTACGGCGAGGTTTGGACTACCGCGGAGGTGAGCGGCGTGGCCTGCTGGCTGGCGCCGGGCCACACAACGATCGGCCTGCGGCACATGCTGCGCACCGGCTTTGCGCTGCCCCGCGCGCTGATGGGCTTCCCGCCCGACGCTCGCCGCCGGGCCATGGGTGTGTTTGACTACACCGAGCGACTCCATCAGCGCGCCATGCCTGGCCCGCACTGGTACCTGATGGCGCTGGGCGTAGCGCCGGCCAGCCAGGGGCAGGGTATCGGCAGCAGCCTGATACAGCCGGTGCTGGCGCAGGCTGACGCCGCAGGTCTACCGTGCTACCTGGAAACCGAGACCAAGCGCAACGTGGCGTTTTACCAGAAGCACGGCTTCGAGGCGCTCACAGCTGAGAAGCCGCCGCGCCACGACCTGATGCTGTGGACGATGGCGCGGCAACCAACACCCGGCGTCCGCGGCGCTGCGGGTAAGACGTGACAAGTGAGGCGTGAAGCGGGAGACGAGAGGCGAAACTGGCTGACTGCGCGTTTCACGAGTCACGCTGTTCGATGCACGACATGGTATTGACCAGGACGGTACAGCCCGATGCCCCACAATTTCGGCGGATGTCGTATAATTGATTCATGAGTGCACCCATCTTAGCCACCAAGCTCTACGTCCCTCCGCCCCCGCCGCGGGCTATTTCGCGCCCACGTCTGATCGAGCGGCTGAATACGGGACTCTCAGCGGGCCACAAGCTAACCCTCATCTCGGCCCCCGCCGGCTTTGGCAAAACCACGCTCGTCAGCGAGTGGGTCGCAGCCCTCACCCCTGGCCCCTCTTCCAGCGGGAGAGGGGCCAGGGGTGAGGGTTGCCTGGCTGTCGCTGGACGCGGGGGATAGCGACCCCGCCCGCTTTCTGGCCTACCTCGTCGCGGCCTTGCAGACCATCTCGGCCGGCATCGGCACAGGGGTGATGGCCGCGCTCGAATCCCCGCCGCCGCCGGCCACCGAGCCGCTCCTGACCGTGCTCCTGAACGAGATCGCGGCCCTGCGCCAGGAGTTCATCTTCGTCCTTGACGACTACCACCTGGTGGATGCCAAACCGGTTGACCAGGCCCTGACCTTTCTGCTTGAACACCAGCCGCCGCAGATGCGCCTGGTCATCGCCACCCGTGAGGATCCGCCGCTGCCCCTGGCCCGCCTGCTTGAGGCGGTCTGCGACCCCCTTCGGTCGCCGCCTTGCACTCCGCTCAAAAAGCCCTCCGCCTCCGGCGCCAAGATTGACAACATCCTTCCATCCCTTCTATAATGACGGCGCTTACATGGCACGTGTCAAGTTAATAAAACATACCCCATTTTGATTCTGGATTACACCGCGCTTGCCAGTGGTGAGGCCCGCGTACGCTAGATCTAGGCGCAACATGGGTCAACTACGAAAAGCGGGAGCAGAAGCGCCAAGAGGAAGCTGAGATCAAGAGGCCATCCACTATGCTGAGCCAGGAACAACTGCAAGCTATGCTGTCCGAACTGGAGTCTGATCGCGTCGAGCGCACCGTATCGGTCAATAATACCGACAAATTCGGACAGGCCATCTGCGCCTTTGCGAACGATTTCCCCAATCATCGCCAACCTGGGTACCTCATCGTGGGTGCAAGCGACGACGGGCACCCCAGCGGTCTTTCCGTCACCGATGATCTGCTCCAGAACCTCGCCGCGTTGCGCTCCGACGGGAATATTCAACCGCTGCCGGCCATCACCGTGAGCAGACACTCCCTGCCGGGCGGCGATCTGGCTGTGGTCGAGGTGCTCCCTTCGGATTTGCGCCCGGTACGCTACAGAGGCAAGGTTTGGATTCGTGTTGGCCCCCGTCGCGCAACCGCCAGCGAGCAGGAGGAGCGCATTCTCAGTGAGCGGCGCGTCTCTTACGCCAAGTCTTTCGATGCCCTGCCTTGCCTGGAGAGCACACTGGCCGATCTCTCCCAAGAACGCTTCTATCTTTCCTATTTGCGACGCGCCGTAGCCGAGGAAGTGATCGCCCAAAACGAGCGCCCCTTCAAGCTGCAATTGGCCAGCCTGCGTCTGTTCGATCTCACGCAAGATTGTCCTACCAACGCTGGTGTCCTGCTTCTAGTCGATGCGCCCACCTACTACTTGCCGGGGGCTTACGTCCAGTTCGTGCGGTACGCCGGTCGTGACGTGACCAGTGACGTGATTGATGAGAAGCGGGCGATGGGCGATTTGCACACGATCCTGCAAACTCTCGATCTGCTGCTTGATGTCAACCTGCGCCAATACCCCGTGCCGGTGAGTGCGCTGCGCGAGACGATTCTCAGCGACTACCCCAAAGTAGCCGTGCGTGAGCTGCTCATCAACGCCATCATGCACCGCAATTATCAGTCGAACGCGCCTGTGCGTTTCTACTGGTTCCCCGATCACATCGAAATCAATAACCCAGGCGGGCTGTATGGCGAGGCGTCTCCGGAGAATTTCCCATACGCCGTCGGCTATCGCAATCCGGTCATCGCCGAGGCCATTCGCGTCCTGGGATACACGAACCGGTTCGGACAGGGCGTGCTGCGCGCACGGAAGGCGCTCGACATCAATCACAATCCCCCAGCGCGGTTCATCTTCGACCCGCATTGGTTCTCCGTACGGATCGAAGCGCGCGTAGGCAACGGTCTTCCAGGTCAGGACTGAGAAAAGGCTCCTGCTTGCCGTGGCCCGCACCACCTTCATCAGCGCCGGATGATCGGCACGAACACCGACCACGGCGTTGCCGTCGGGGTCAAGGTCGGGGTGATGGTGGCCGTCGCCGTCGGCGTTGCGCTGGCGGTGGCTGTGGGCGTCACCGTCGGCGTCGGTGTGACCGTCGGTGTATGGGTTGCCGTCAGCGTCATTGTCGGTGTGGGGGTCACCGTCGGCGTCGGGCCACACGGCGTGATTGCGAACGACGTGTAGTCCGCGTCGTTGGTCAGCCCCACCACATCCAGTCTTGCTCCTGGCTCGCGACGCTCGAACTGCACGGTCTGCGCGCCGGCGCCCAGGTTCAGCAGTGTCCCACCCACGTCATTCACCGGTACTCGCTGCCACACCCAACCCCACTGGCTGCCGGCCACTGACACCTCGAACACCGCATGGGGGCTGCCGTTCATCGAAACCAAGAACGAGTTGTGGTTCCAGTCCAGCCCCATGACCCGCGCCCACAGGAAGTATCTACCCGCACGCGGTACAGACATGGTCATGTTGACCGCTCCCGCGCCGCCGCCGCTGTTCGTGTCGTGCACGAAGTGACAGGCTGAGGCGGTTGGATCGTCGCCAATGGTCATCGGCACGGCCAGTGCGCCGGTTTCGGATTCACCCTGCCAGGCGAAGAATGGCGCTGGCGTGCAGGTTGGCGTTGGCGTGGGGGTAGGGACCGGCGACGCACCGACCCACCTGGCAATGTAGTAGGAGAGGTTGCCCCCGGCCACGGTAAAGTTGCCGCCCACATACAGATGGTCCATGCCATTCACCGCCAGGGCGGAGACACAGGCATACGGCGGACATGCGCTGACGCCGCTGCCCAGGGACGACCAAACAGTTCCATCCCAGCGGGCAATGTGGTTGGTGTTTACGCCGCCGGCGGTAGTGAAGTTGCCGCCAGCATAAAGACGGCCCACGCTGTCCACCGCCAGCGCAATGACAGCGTTATTCATGCCGCTGCCCAAGCGCGACCAACGAGCGCCATCCCAACGGGCGATCCGGTTCGCGTTGGTCCCACCGGCCGCCCAGAATTCGCCCCCAGCGATGAGGGACTGCGCTGTCCATCGCCAGGGCATAGACATAACCGTCTTGACTAATGCCGCTGCCCAGGGCCGACCAGGCCGCGCCGTTCCAGTGTGCAATAGAGTTCGCGCTGACCTCGCCAGCGGTTACAAAGTAGCCGCCTGCGTACAGCCCGCCCGTATCATCCGTTACGAGGGCGTTGACGACACATGGCTGGTTGGTGGGACAGCCCGTCATACCGCTGCCCAGCGCAGACCAGGCGACGCCGTTCCAGCGTGCAACATGTTTGGCGCTGACGCCGCCGGCCATGGTGAACTGGCCTCCAGCGTAGACATTGCCTGCATCATCCACGGCGAGGGCGCGGACGCTTGCATCCATACCAGCGCCCAGGGGGGACCACGCAGCGCCGTCCCACCACGCAATATGATTGGCACTGATCCCGCCAGCCGTGTTGAAGTCGCCCCCGGCATAGAGATGTCCGGCGCCATCCACCACCAGCGCGTTGACGCGATGACTCATGCCGCTGCCCAGGGGCGACCAACTGTCACCCTCCCAGCGAGCAATATAGTGGGCGTTGACCACACCCGCCGTCAAGAAGTAGCCGGCGGCGTAGAGGCGATCGCTGTTTTCGGCCGCCAGGGCATAGATGGGGTGGCTCATACCGTTTCCGCCATGACTGAGATCTGCCCAATGGGTGCCGTCCCACTGGGCGACAAAGTTGTAGGGGGCGCCTACTCCGCTAGCCGTGGACCGCCCCCCGGCAGTGAGATGTCCGGCGCTGTCCACAACCAGCGCGTAAACTGCGCCATTCATGCCACTTCCCAAGGCCGACCAGACTGCTCCATCCCAGCGGGCGATGTGGTTGGCGCTGACCCCGCCAGCCGTAGTCAACCACCCCCCGGCGTAGACATATCCAGCCCCATCCACCGCCAGCGCGTAAACGGAGCCATTCATGCCACTTCCCAGGGCCGACCAGACCGCGCCGTCCCAGCGGGCGATATTATAGGCAACGACCCCGCCGGCGGTGATGAAATCGCCCCCGGCATAGAGATAACCAGCCTCATCCACGGCCAGGGCGAAGACGTACGTACCGTTCCCATGCACGCCACTGCCCAAGGCTGACCAGACCGTGCCATCCCAACGGGCAATATAGTAGGCGCTGACCCCGCCAGCTGTAGTGAACTGCCCCCCGGCGTAAAGATTGCCGGACCTGTCCGCCGCCAGAGCGTAGACCGTTTCGTTCATACCACTACCCAGCGGCGCCCAGTACGCGCCATTCCATTGGGCGACGCATTTGGCGGGAGCCCCGCCGGCGGTCGTGAAGTTGCCTCCGGCATAGAGGTTGCCAGCCTCGTCCATTGCCAGGGCAAAGACGTCGTGATTCATGCCGCTGCCCAGGGGCGACCAGGCCGCGCCATCCCAGCGCGCGACGCGGTTAGCGCTGACCCCGCCGGCGGTGGTGAAGTCGCCGCCGGCGTAAAGATACCCGGCGCCGTCAACTGCCAACGCGTAGACACAGTTGGTGTAGGCGCTGCACCCGTCGAGGCCGCTGCCCAGGGGCGCCCAGGTGGCGCCGTCCCAGCGGGCGATGCGGTTGGCGCTGACCCCATCAACTGTGGTGAATAATCCTCCTGCATAAAGATTGCCAGCCCCGTCCAGCGCCAGCGCGTTGACGGCGCCATTCACGCCCGGCACATGAAAGCCGGCCGCCCAGTATTCGTCGCCTGGATCAGCCGGGGCGGCGGCTGGCACGAACCGGGGAGCCGCATCGGGTTCGTCGCTCAAGTTCCAGCCGCTGGGATCGAGGCTGCCGCGAAAACCGCTGGTCAAATCGAGCGTGCCGTCGGGTCGCAGCAGCTCGGCCAGGGGACGCTGAGTGGTCGTCAGCGCAGGGGGTGTAGAGTCGTTGGCGGCCGCGGGTGCAGCAGCCGGCACGGCCGGCGCTGCCAGCGTCGCAATCATCAACCATACAGTGAACAAGCTAATCGCACGAAATTGGGAAACCATACCATCCTCCGCATCTGTCACACCATGCGCTACAAGAACCTGGGTGCAGGCTCAAGCCTGTGCCCAGGCCGGCGAAGCAAAGAATTGTGGGTTTGTGTCTGAGGATCGCAGCGAAGGAATCGCGCGCAGGGCGCCGCGCCCAAACGATGAGGATTATTGAGCGCCATTACGGCGGCGCGCCCGATCGGTGCGGTCCGCGCGCGGCTCAACGACGACAGCAAAAGCACAATCAACCACCGGCACAGGCTTTGCGGCGCCATCACATCCTCCTACCGCCTGTCCGTCAGTCTGGGCGCAAGCACGGGTTGCGCTCTTGCTGGAGCAAGGATTCTCCCCTGAGTTTAGCACATCCACATGAAAATAGAATGAACAACCAATCTTCTGCATGTGACGGGTTGTTCATCTGTGCTTTGGCGCCTGGATTGACAACATCCTTGCATCCCTTCTATAATGACGGCGCTTGCATGACCCTTGTCAAGTTGATACTAACATACCCCATGCAGCACAGCCGGTCACATCAGGGGCTGCGCATGGTGGAGATGAGATGAATAACGAGTTCTTGAATAGCATCCACGTGGTGCGGCGGCGCGCCTGGCTGATTGGCCTGCTGGTCATCGTCACCGTGGCCACGATTTTGTACCTGGGTTACACCGCGCCCGCCAGTTATCAGGCCCGCGTGCGCCTGCGGGTGCTGGCCGTGGAATCTGAAGCCGTCACCCTCTTTGCGCCCTCCTCCAGTCTGCCGGGGCGTGAACAGATCATCAACACGCGCGAAGAGTTCTTCTCGTTTCTGCGCGGCCGCAACGTGGCCTGGCAAACCATCGGCGACCTGGGGCTGACGATGGACGCAGACACGCTGCAGGAGCGCATGACGTTCGAGGAACAGGATGATTTCGTCAGTGTGGTCGCCACCGCGGAGCGACCAGACCTGGCGGAAAAGATTGCGACGACCTACGTCAACTACGCGCTCCTGGCCTATCGCGAGTTTCGCCTCTCCCCTGTCAACCAGAGCGCGCAGTTCATTGATACGCAGTTGGCCGACGAGCGCCAAAAGCTGAACGCCGCGCAAGACGCGTTCCTGAAGTTCAAGCTCGCCAACGCCATCGAATCGCTGCCCACGGAAATCCAGGCCTTGCAGGGCGAGCTGCGACGCCTGCGCCTCGATCGCGACCAGGCGGTGATTGATGAGC
This sequence comes from Candidatus Amarolinea aalborgensis, assembly GCF_900491745.1. Taxonomy (NCBI): domain Bacteria; kingdom Bacillati; phylum Chloroflexota; class Caldilineae; order Caldilineales; family Candidatus Amarolineaceae; genus Candidatus Amarolinea; species Candidatus Amarolinea aalborgensis. Next base: position 165,223 of record NZ_UETR01000009.1, read on the forward strand.
AGCAGGCGCAAGCCACCCTCGATCTGTACCAGGCCGCGGCCGACCAGGCGCAGGCGCAGACATTGGCTCTCCTGGCCCCTGTGCCAACGCCAAATCCGCGCACGCCGCGCCCCACCCCCACGGCGCCGCCACCCGGCGCCACTGTGGTGCCCAACTTTAGCGCTTCGTTGAGCGCCGACGCGCGCCTGCAGTGGGCGCGCACCTATCAGGATGAAGCCCTGCGCTACCAAAACCTGGTGACCGAACAACGCGTGCGCATCCAGCAGGCGCGCGCCAGTCAGACCCGCTACGATCAGATGATTGCGCAGCGCGAAACCGAGATGTCATCCCTGATCGGTCTGCACACCGAATATGACAACCACGAGGCGGCGGTCAAGCAGGCCGCCGATTCGGTGGACTTCCTCGCGGGCAAAGCCGCGGAAGCGCACCTGCGTGAAAGCCAGGGCCTCAACTCCGGTTTCTTGCAGGTCATTGAGCCGGCGCGCATTCCGACCGATCCTACCCCATCGCAAACCGTTCGCCTGGCATTGGTCGGCGCGGTGCTGGCCTTCCTGGCCGGCATCGTCCTCGCGTTTGTCCTCGAATTCTTGGGCGCGGCGCGGCAAGATAGTCCCGCAGGCCGGCGGCCACCCTCGCGTGCGAGTGGGCAGTGAGCGCCATTCCACGCATCTTGGCGTTTGTGGACCTGGCGCCGCGCGCCGGCGGCTCGATTATCAGCCTGCAGCTGCTGGCGCAGGGACTGGCCGCCCGGCGCTGCCCAGAGAATGGCGCGGCGCCGTGTTATCGGCTGGCCGTCATTCTCAACGCCGCCAATCCGGCTGTGACGCGCTACCGGGACAGCGGCGCCTTTGCGGGCGGCGTGCAAACCATCGGCTCGCGCCAGGGCCTGGGTGATGCTTACCCTGCGCTCGTCGAACAGGCGCGTTCCAGCGGCGCCCTGTCGCGCCTGCGCCAGGCGCCCACGTTCAAGGCCGCGTGGCAGAGCGCAGGCATGGTCGTACGCTTGGCGCGCGAAATCTTGCCGCAGGCCCGCCGCCTGCGCGCTGTGCTGGCGCGGCAGCATCCCGACCTGGTGCATTTCAATGACATCGTGCCGGTCAGCCGCGCCGGTATTCTGGCCGCTTCCTGGCTGCATCGCCCCATCGTATGCCATGTGCGCGCCCTTGATCCGTTGACCTGGTTCGATCGTTGGCTGACCCGGCGCGTGGACGGATTCATCTACATCTCACAGGCGGTGGCTGATCAGCAGCGCCGCGCCGGCGCGCAGGCGCGGCGCGGGCTGGTGGTGCCCAACGCGGTCAACCTGGATGATTTCCCGTCCGCGCTGCGTCCCGGCGCGCTGCGCCAGGAACTAAGCATTGCCCACGATGCGTTCGTGGTGGGGAGCCTGGGACGCCTGGTCACGTGGAAGGGGCACCAGGTGGCCCTCACAGCCTTTGCTGCGTTGACGCAGCAATGCCCCACCGCGCATCTCCTCATCGCGGGCGCGCCCGATGTGGCCGAACCGGGGCTGGAGCATGAGCTGCGCGAGTTGGCCGCGCAGCTCAACATCAGCGACCGTGTCACCTTTGCCGGGCAGCGTGACGATGTCCCGCAGGTGTTGGCCACGCTCGATGTCCTGTGCCATTGCGCGATCGAACCGGAACCGTTTGGCCGCGTCGTCATCGAAGGCATGGCCGCGCGGCGCCCCGTCATCGCCAGCGCGGCCGGCGGCGTGGTGGAAATCATCGAATCGGGCGTCAACGGACTGCTCGTGCCGCCGGGCGACAGCGCGGCGCTGGCCGCAGCCTTGACCGATCTCTGGCAGCATCCGCTGAAGGCCGCGACGCTGGCCGCCGCCGGCCGTCAGCGGGTTGAAACGCACTACACGCTCGCCCAGCATGTCGCCGGCGTCGAAGCGATGTACAATGACATTTTGGGTTCTGTGGGGCCGTGAATATGCGTCTCAAACCCTGGCTGACCTGGCGGCCCTGGCTGGAGCAGGCGGGCCTTGTCGCCCTGGTGATCGTCCTGGGGCTGGCGCTTGGCCTCACCCTCTGGAATCCGCAGCGCTTGCCGCTGACCGTGGCGCTGGTGGCCTCTGCCTTTGCGCTGCTGCTTGTCACGCTCGACCCGCTGCTTGGTCTCGCGGCCTGGATCGCCATCTCGCCGTTTACGCCATTCCTCAACCTCGACATCCACCTGGGCGAGGCTATCCCTGACCTGGCGTTGACGCGGCTGGCGGCGGGTTGGGGGATCGTGCTGCTGGCCGCGCAAGCCGCGACCAGGCGCCGGCGTCTGGCGCCCCCGAACCTGCTCGATGCCACCCTCTTCGTCTTTGGCGTTGCCATCGTCCTCAGCGGTCTGGCTTCGATCTATGGGCCGAGCGCCGGCGTGCAGACCGCTTTCGACGCCTACCTGCTGCCGTTCTTGGCCTACGCCCTGGCGCGCAACCTGGTGCAGACCGGGCGCGCCGTGCGCGTCGTTCAGATCACCCTTGTGGTGATTGGCGCCTATCTGGCGTTCCTGGTCCTGCAAGAACAGGCCACCGGCCGCGTCCTCTTTGCCCTGGACACGGTGCAGTTCACTTATGGCACCGGTCTGCGGCGGGTGGTCAGCCTCCTCGGTAATCCGATCTTCTTCGGCATTCCGCTTGCCTTCAGCGTGGTCGCCGGCCTGCTACTGTTGATGGCCGAGAAGCGCCGCCGCGGCCAGGCGCTGATCGTGCTGCTTCTGCTGGCCTTCGTCGCCGCAGCCTTCTACACCTATAACCGCGCCAGTTGGGCCGGCGTGGTTCTGGGCGTGCTGACACCCTCTCTCTTTTTTGGCCGCCTGCGCCGCATCGTGCTGCCGGCGCTGGCCGCGCTCGCCCTGGTGGGCGTCTTGCTCTGGCCGGTCCTCAGTCAGCAGCCGATCATCAAAGAACGCCTGGCCGACGAAGATTCGGTCAACGATCGTCTGAACAATGTCAACGTCGCGCTGACGCTGTGGCGCCAGTCGCCGGTCTTTGGCATCGGCTACGGCAGCTTTGGCCTGACGGCGCTGGACCAGGGGCTTCTGCCGCGCATTGCCAAGTACGTCCCCGCGCCCCATAATTCGTATCTCTTTGTCTTGACCTCAGGCGGCCTGCTGGCCCTGGTTCCTTATCTCCTGAGCTTTGCCGTCATCGCGTTCGATCTTTGGCGCTTTGGCCGCCGACTTCGGCGAGCTCAGTCGAGCCGCGCGCCGCCGGATGATCCAGACGGCCGCGCGCAGCGCGGCATGGTGATCGGGGGCTGGGCCATTCTGCTCATCATGGTCAGCACGTCGCTGACCTACGATGTCGCGACCGGCACGTTGACCAGCCTGATGTTCTATTTCTTCATGGGAGCCGTCTATGGCATGGCCGAACATGCAGCCACTCGTGTCTGAACAGCACGCGCCCGCGGCCGCGCGCGGCCGCGTTGCGCTGTTAGGCCTGTACCCGGCAGACCCGACGCGCATCGTCGGCGGCGTCGAAGCTGTCGTGGCGACCCTGGCGCACGAGCTGGCCGCGCTGCCGGGCATGGAAGTGCACGTGCTGAGCGGCAGCCCGGCCGTCGCTCAGATCACGCGGGAGCAGCACGGCCAGGTCACCGTCCACCGCGTGCCGGAGAAGCGCCTGGGCCGGCTCTTCCTGCTGCGCACCGATTGGTGGTGGCTGCGCCGGGCCATCCGCGCGGTCGCGCCCGATGTGGTGCACGCGCACGGCTCCGGCGCGTACGTGGACGCGGCGCTCTCCAGCCGCCTGCCAGCCGTGGTCACCGTGCATGGCGTGGTGGCCCAAGAGGCGCGCCTGGCCGCGCAGTCCGGCGGCCTGGGCACGCGCCTGCGCTGGACCTTCGATCGCATCTACGAGCGTTACTGCCTGGCGCGTGCGCGTGACATCATCGTCATCAGTCCCTATCTACTGCGTGAGTTTCCCTGGCTGGCGCAGCGCGCCCGCATCACCGCAATCGAAAATCCGGTGAACGCCGCCTTCTTTGACATCCACCGCGCGCCGTCGCCGGCCACCATTCTCTGCCCCGCGCGCATCATTGCGCGTAAAGGCATTCTCGATCTGATTCAGGCCTTCAGCCAGATTGCCGCCGTAAACAGTCAGGCCGAGCTGCGCCTGGCCGGCGAGGTGGGCGCGGAGCCGGACTACGCCCGGCGCTGCTTGCAGGCCGTGCAAGCCCATGGACTGGGAGATCGCGTGCAATTCCTGGGCAGTCTGCCTGCCGTCGCCCTGCGCGAAGAGTTGGCGACCTGCACGGCCGTGGCGCTGGCCGCGTACCAGGAGACCGCGCCGGTCACGATTGCCGAAGCCCTGGCGGCCGGCTGCCCCGTCGTCGCCACGGCTGTGGGCGGCGTCCCTGATATGATCGAGGATGGACAAACGGGTTTGCTCTCGCCCGCGGCTGATGCCGACGCGCTGGCGGCCAATCTGCGTCGCCTTCTGGATGACGCCGCCTTGACGCAGCGCCTGGGGCGGGCCGGTCAGGCCGCCGCGCGGGCGCGTTTCCATCCTGCGGCCGTGGCCGCGCAGACGCGTGCGCTCTACCAGCGGGTGATGCGCTCATGACGCCGCTGCGTTTACGCCTCGCGTTGGCGACTTTCTACCCGGCCAGCCCTGACGAAGTCATTGGCGGTATTGACAGCGTTGCGGTCAACCTGGTGCAGGCCTTGCGCGCCTTCCCAGACCTGGAACTGCATGTCATTTCGACCCGGCCAGAGGTGGTGCGAGATACCACCTTCGTCGAGCAGGGCGTGACGTTTCACGCCCTGGCCAGTCCGCCGCCGCGTTTGATTCCCAACCTGTTTGCGAACATTGGCCGGGTCAGCCGCGTGCTGCGCGCCATCCAACCTGACCTGGTCAACGCGCACATGGCAGACTACGCCGTGGCCGCGCTGCGCCTGGGGCTGCCCACCATTTACACCGTACACGGCCTGGCCGGGCGTGAACTTCGTCAGCCGGCGCCACCCCACGAGCGCCTGGCGCTCATCTTGCTCCTGGCCCTGGAACGGCTGGCCCTACGCCGCGCCGCGCATGTGGTGGCCCTCAGCCCGTTTGGCGAAGCCTACCTGCGGCCCCACACCGCGGCGCAGATTCATCGCATGGATAACCCGGTCTCGCCTGCGTTTTTTGATTTGCCCCCGGCGCCTTCCAGCCGGCGCCTCGTTGCCATTGGCAGCATCGCGCCGCTCAAAGGCCAGCTCACACTGGTCCGCGCGCTCGCCCTGATTCACGAAACCTATCCCGATGTCACCCTGCGCTGCCTGGGCAGCATCGCCGACCGTGGATACCATGCGCAGTTGTTGGCCGCGCGGGCCGCGCAAGGTATGCAGGATGTGATCGAAGTGGCCGGGCTTGTGCCGCCGGCCGACGTGGTGGCGGCGCTGGCGCGCAGCGCGCTGCTCTTGCATCCTTCGCGCCACGATCATGTGCCGATGGCGGTCGCCGAGGCGATGGCAGCCGGCCGGCCCGTGGTCGCCACGACCGCAGGCGGCATTCCCTCGCTGGTGACCGACGGCGTGACCGGCTACCTCACGCGGGTGGACGACGCGGCCGCCCTGGCCGAGCGAACCGTGGCGCTCCTGCGTGATGACCACCTGCGGCAAACCATCGGTCAGCAAGCGCGCCAGGTTGCGCAGGCGCGTTTCTTGCCGACCGTCGTCGCGGCCAGGTATCATGCGCTCTACCTGCACGCGGCCAACCGGTCGCATTGAGTACCTTGCCAGTGAAACTCTGGTACAGCAAGCAAGGACTTCTCACACAAAGCCGCAAAGACACGAAGGAATCGGTTTGCGTCTCAGTGCCTTTGTGTCTTTGTGTGAGTCATTGGGTTCCGGCTTGTTCGGGCTAGGAGGTCGTTCATAGTCATGCGTGTTCTGCTGGTGACCAACATGTACCCATCGCCCCGTCGGCCCCACTTCGGCACCTTTGTGCACGACGAGGTGGAGGCGCTGCGCAAACTGGGCGTGGAGATGGATGTCTTCTTTGCCGATGGGCAGCGCCGCACGCTCAATTATCTGACCGGCATGGCCGGCGTGTTTGGGCGCAGCCTGACGCGCCGCCGTTATGACGTGGTGCATGCGCATTATGTGTTCAGCGGTGTGCTGGCGCGCTGCCAGGCGCGCTGGCCGCTGGTGCTGACGCTGCACGGCAGCGAAGTGGCTGTGGGCTGGACGCCTCCCCTCTCACGCTGGATCGCGCGGCTGTCCGACTGGGTCATCGTCACTTCCCCGCGGGTGCTCGATGATCTGCACATGAACCTGCCGCACGTATCGGTCATTCCCTGCGGCATTGATCTCGACCTTTTCACGCCAGGCGAGCAAACCGCCGCGCGTGCGCGCCTGGGCATGCCGGCCGAGCGTAAGCTGGTCGTCTTCGTCGGCGAGCCGCGGCCAGAGAAGCAGGTGCATTTGTTGGCCGGCGCGGTGGCGCGTCTGCAAGCCGCGGGGGAGCCGGTTGACCTGGTGATCGCCAGCGGTCAGCCGCATGAACGGATGCCTTTGTTCATGCAGGCCGCGGACGTGCTTGGCCTGACCTCCAGCTATGAAGGCTCGCCCATGGTCATCAAAGAGGCGATGGCCTGCAATTTGCCTATCGTCGCCACCGACGTGGGCGACGTGGCGCAGGTGATTGGCGAGACGGCCGGCTGCTATCTGTGCGCGCCGACGGTCGAGAGCGTGGCCGACCGCTTGGCGCAGGCCCTGGCGTTCGGCGGGCGCACCGACGGTCGTGAGCGCATCCGTCATTTGTCTGGCGATGGCGCCGCGCGCCAGGTGCTTGCTGTCTATCGTGAGGTGTTGCGATGAATCAGCCTGATGGCGCACGCCGCGTGTTAGTGATTTTGGGCCAAGGCGGGCATACAGCAGAAATTTTACGCCTGGTGGACATGCTGGCTGCGCGCGAGGCGCCGTTCACTTACCAGTACCTGATTACCCGTGAAGACAACGTGTCTGCGCAGCGTATCCGCATCCCCGGCGCGATCTACTGGGTCAACCGCACACGCTACAAATCGTACGCCATGTGGCAGGAGATTCTGCGCAGCCTGCTGGCGCTGGTGCAATCCTTCTTTGTCATCCTGCGCGCGCGTCCCCATGCGGTGGTCACATCAGGTCCGGCTGTAGCGGTGCCCGTGGCGCTGTGGGCCAGGCTGTTCGGCGCGCGCGTCATCTTCATCGAGTGTGGGGCGCGTGTCACCCGCCTGTCGTTGACCGGTCGCCTGATGAAGCGCCTGGCGCACCTCTTTTTTGTGCAGTGGCCCGAACTGCTGGACGATTATCCGCAGGCAATTTACGCAGGACGGCTGGTATGATCTTTGTCACGGTGGGCGCAGGTGATTTCAATGCCTTGATTCAGGCCATGGATGAGCTGGCCCCGCAGTTGGCCGCGGCCGGGCAAAAAGTGCTGCTGCAAATCGGGCATGGCGCGTATGTGCCGCAGCACGCCGAATACTTCCGCTTTGCTCCTTCGCTGGAGCCGTATTTCGACCAGGCAGACGTAATCGTGTCACATGGCGGCATCGGCGTCGTCACCGAAGTGCTGCGTATGGGCAAGCGCCTGGTGGGCGTCAGCAACCACGACCGCTACGACGACCACCAGGATGACCTGCTGCGCGCGATGGCCTCACGCGGACACCTGGTCTGGTGCCAGGACATGCACCATTTAGCCGATGCCATTGCGCAGGCAAGCACCACATCGTTGCTTCCCTACCAAGAAGAACCAGGGCAGATCGCTGAGATCATCATTGATTTTGTACTCAATGGCCGGCGCTAGGCTAGAGATGATCATCCCCCCCCATTCTCGCACCCAGCCATCCAAAATGCAACGCACGCTCGACCCCAAGGAACGCAGACGGGGGTTGGTGAACACAAAGAAACGGCAAATTAGCCACCAATTGGCAACATCTCTGCGATCAAGAAGATCGTTTACATTTGGAAGTTCCACCTGGTGCCACATTGCGGCAACAGGTCGGTTGTGCTACAATCAAAGGGTGAGAGCATCACGATAACGACAAGCCACAAAGGGCAATTTGAACCATGACACTCAACGATATCTTGCAGGACATCCACGCTGTCGAGGAAGACTTGTTGATGTACGAACGTAAGTACGGCGTCTTGTCTGATACATTTTACGAATCGTACGCAAGTGGTGAAGAACCAGATGACGACGCCTGGGTATTGGACTGGGCTGACTGGGCTGGCTCCTACCAGATCTGGTTGCGCAGACGTGCTCAGTACCAACAGATCATTTTGGCCTTGAAAAAACAAACTGCTCTCTCTGACCTCATCAAGCGGACGGCACGTCGTGAACCCCTTCCAATCCCTGCATGATTACGAAGAGTTTGTCTATCGCCTCCCTCATGATGTTGCAACGGTGATCTACTCAACGTTGATCATCGCAAGGCGCGGCGCACGCATGGCAACCCTGGCGGGCGAGATCGCTTTTGCAGGTGGGTACCGCATCGTTATCAGGGAGCGTTTGACGTTTGATAATGGTCCACTCATGATCGAGCAGTACGGATATGAAGCCTGGCGCAATAACGAGAAGCTATACTGGTATGATTCGCAGGCACACCCTGGCGACTCAACGCTCGCGAGTACGCATCCACATCACAAGCATATCCCACCGGACATCAAGCATCACCGGGTTCCAGCTCCTGGCCTAAGTTTCATGGCACCAAATTTGCTTCAAATTATTCGAGAAGTCGAGACTCTTATCGAGCACGCGTGATTGCCCTCTCCAATGTGATTGACCCTGCACAACTCCCGATCCGATACGCTTGGCAAGGGAGCATCCAGTGATGTGTTTGACCGATCTTGCTTGCTGACTATAATCCCTTGCACATGAATACCGTCAACTGGCAAGCGCGGCCGTCTCGCCATCTACTGCTTCTGATCCTGGTCACCGCGGGCATGATCTTCTTGTATGGGCAAATTCCCTACACGACAGAGCCGTATGCCCGCTGGGACTTGTACCACTACCGCCAGATCACGGCCGCGGCGCCGCAGATCACCAACAGCGTACAGCAACCCTTCGCCTACCGCTTGTTGGGACCTTACCTGGCCGGTCTGTTACCGCTGCCCGACGCGACGGCCTATTATCTGTTGACCGTGACCGCGGCGCTGCTGTTAGTCGTCCTGACTTACTTCTTTCTTCTGGCCTGGCCGCTCACCCCGCCGGCCGCGCTGCTGGCGACGCTGCTCTTCGTCTTCAACAAGCACCTCTTCGGGTTCAATGTCTGGGACTTCTTCGCGCTCAATGACGTGCTGTCGTTGATTTTCCTGGTCATTCTGCTGTGGGCGCTCATGCATCAGCGCTGGCCGTTGTTCGCGCTGATCCTGACCCTGGGCGCGGCGACGCGTGAAACGGCCCTGGTGATGCTGCCTGTGGCCCTGGCCTATTTGATCGAGCGCCGCCTGCTGGGACAGCACGCGCGGGCCTTGCTGTTGGCCTCGCTGCCGGGCATCGTCGTCTTTGGCGCGCTGCGCCTGCTGGTGGGCCACACGGGCGGCCTGAGCCTTGCAGACCAGCTTGCGCGTTCCGCGCCCAAGCTGTTAGCGCCAGAGACCTGGTTCCGCCTGCTGTTGAACTCGTTCTTGCCCGTCAGTCTGCTGCCCCTGGTTTTCTGGCGTCATACCCGGGCCTTCTTCCGCGGCCAGCGCTATCTACTCGTCTACCTGACGCTCATTCTGGTCAGCGCCTTTTTTGGCTATGACAACGAGCGCCTGATGGCCCCGGCCTTCATCGTTTTTTACCTGCTCATCGCCGCCATCATCGAGAACCTGCGGTTGACGGCGTCGGGTGGCCTGCGCTGGTTGCTCGTCGGCGCTGGCTTTGCTGCCAGTTTCCAGCATCTGATCGGACGTTACCCGCTCCCCGCGCCGTGGCTGACGACTACTTTGTCCCTGGGCGCCACGTTGTGCGCCACACTGGCGTGTCTGCTGGTCGCGCGCACACGCCGGCCCCCAACCTTGACCCCCGCTGCCCTCGCCATCCATTCTAGTTTCTGGGTAATCTGACCGTTGGACGCTGGCGTACTCTCTCATCTGCTCCGTTCCAAAGGCCTCTGGCACGTGCCGCGGCGCTTTGCCATGCTGCTGGCGCGCCTGGGACTGACTCCTGGGCGTTTTGTGGACGCGCTCGGTGCGATCGTCGAGGTCTTGACGCGGCATGGCGCGTCCGCCAGTTTCCCGACCACGGGAGTGGCCCTGGCGCGCCATCCGCTGCCTCTCCAGCGCCTGGCCGCGCACGGGATCGAAGTGGCCGTCCACAGCTATCACCACGTTGACTTGAGCCTGCAGCCGCCGGCCGCGCAGCGTGATCAGGTAGTCCGTGCGCGCCATGCCTTTGCACAAAATCACGTCCCCGCGGTCGGCTTTCGGGCGCCTTACCTGCGCTGGAACCGCGAGCTGCTTCGCCTCTTGTTTGCCCACGGCTTTACCTACGACAGCAGCACCTGCGCCCTGTGGCCGGTCCTGTCGCCGGCGCAAGCGGCCGCGCCGGTGATCCAGACGGTGCTCGATTTCTATCGCCCGCTGGATGCGGCGCGCGCTCCGGTTTTGCCCTATCTGCTGCCCGAAGGACTGGTTGAGATTCCAGTTTCGCTGCCTGATGACGAGATGCTGATGGATCGGCTGGGCCTGGCGGCGGCCGACATTGCGCCGATCTGGCGCGCGATGCTGCAGGCCAGCCATCAAGCCGGCGAGCTCCTGGTCCTGCAGTTGCATCCAGAGCGCGGGCTCGCGCTCGCGCCGGCGTTGGACAGCGTGTTGACCGCCGCGCGGGCTTTACAGCCGGCCGTTTGGATCACGACGCTGGCCGAGGTGTCGGAATGGTGGAAAATTCGCCCGCAGTGCCAGATTCACCTGCAAGGTCTGGCTGCCGGTTGCTGGGAAATCAATGTCAAAGCGCCAGCCGCCGCGCGCATGCTGGCGCAAGGGCCGTTGACCATCGAAACGAGCGCAGAAACCATCCACGATCCGCACATGATCTCAAGCTGGCCGCACGTGACCGATGTGACCGCCGCATCCTTTGTCGTGCGCAGTGAGTTGCGGCCCTTCGTCGGCGTGGCGCCCGACAGCAGCCAGGAGCTGCTCGGCTTCTTGCGCCAGCAAGGCTATGTGGTGGAAATCAGCCCAGAGCGCGCGCGTTACCCGGTTTACTTCGATTGGGCCAGCTTTGACCTGGCCGCGCAGGCGCGCCAGGCGATTCAGATGGTTGAGGCGCCCAGCGCGCCGCTGCTCCGTTTCAGCCGCTGGCCGGCCGCGGCCCGCAGCGCCCTGGTGATCAGCGGGGATATTGATTCGCTCACGCTTTGGGATTACCTGTGGCGTTTGTCCGAGGGCTGATGGGGCCAGGCCGCGTGTAGGAGTTGAGGGTTTGACGTTTATCATCACCGACCGGCCGGCGCGCACGGCCTGGCAGCAGTTCGTGAGCAGCCATCCAGACGGCAACATCTTCCAGACGCCAGATTTTGCTGACGTGGTTGCGGGCACCCATGGGTGGTCTTCACGCACGTTGGCGGCCGTAGACGCCGCTAACGGCGAGATCGGAGCCTTGTGGCCGGCGGTGTTGACCACGGTTTTAGGTGGCCTGCTGCAGCCATTTGCCACACGGGCCGTGCTTTTTGGCGGCATGTTGGTCGCGCCCAATCGCCTGGGGCAGGACGCCCTGGCGTTCTTACTGCCAACGGTCAATCGTCGCGCCTGGGGACGTTTTCTTTTTACCGAACTGCGGCATCAAAACGCGGCGACCGGCTGGCAGGCGTCGCTCGAGGCGGGTGGGTTTCGTTGGGAGCCGCATTTGAACTTCTTGATTGACCTGCGCCAATCCGAAGAGGCTCTCTGGAATGGGCTAAGCAGCAGCGCGCGACGCAATGTGCGCACGGCGCAGAAAAAGGGCGTCAGCGCCGTCACGGTGCACGACCAGGCGGGAGTCAAAACATTTTACGGACTGCTGCGCAAGGTGTACGACCATGCCGGTGTGCATCTGACCGATGTCTCGCTCTTTCAACGGGCGTTTGAGGTGCTCGGTTCACAGGGGCAATTCCAAATCGTGCTAGCCATGGCTGATGGCGTCGCTATTGGCGGCCGCGCTTCCTTGTTGTACAAGGATCGCCTGCTGGATTGGTACGCTGGCGCTGATCGTGAGTATGCAAGGCTCTACCCCAATGATTTCCTGGTCTGGCATCTTTTGCAATGGGGCCGCGCGCAGGGGCGCCAGGTCTTTGATTTTGGCGGCGCAGGTCACCCGGACAAGCCATATGGCGTACGCGACTTCAAAGAACGCTTTGGCGGTCAGCTGGTGAATTATGGGCGCAGCGTGAAAATCCATGCGCCCTGGTATGGCCTGGCGGTGAGGGCTTATGACATCTATCAAAGGCGGAGAACGCGCCCATGACGCAAGCAAGTAAGCAGGATGCGCCCTTGCCGGCGCCAACCATTCATCCGACGGCGCAGGTATCGCCCCAGGCGATGCTGGGGGCGGGCACCAGCGTGTGGAATTGGGCGCAGATTCGCGAGGGCGCCCGGCTGGGCGCGCAGTGCATCATTGCCAAAGGGGTCTACATTGACGTCGGCGTCCAGATTGGCAATCGCGTCAAGATTCAGAACCATGTGTCGGTCTATCACGGCGTCACCCTGGAAGACGGTGTTTTTGTCGGACCGCATGTCTGCTTCACCAACGATCGCCTGCCGCGGGCCATCAACGCGGACGGGACGTTGAAAGGCGATAGCGACTGGACGGTGACGCCGATTTTGGTGCGCGCCGGGGCCGCGTTGGGCGCCAACAGCGTCATCTTGCCCGGCGTGACGATTGGGCGCTGGGCGTTGGTCGGCGCGGGCGCGGTCGTCACGCACGACGTGCCCGATCATGGGCTGGTGGTGGGCAATCCGGCTCGTCTGGTAGGCTATGTCTGCCGGTGCGCTAATCGCCTAACGGTTGCCAATGCGGTCGGGGTGTGTCCAGCATGCGGCCTGGAAATTGAACTATTGGACTGGCAGGAGAACCTATGCTGAAAGTTGCCGTCGTCGGGGTGGGCGCGATGGGGCGCAACCATGCCCGCATCTTCGCCGAAATGCCGCAAACCCACCTCGCGGCTGTGGCCGATGTGGATGCTGAGGCGGCTGCGCAGGTGGCGCGGACGTACAAAGCGGAGGCCTACGCCGATTTCGAAAGAATGTTGGCGGTTGAGCGACCCGATGTGGTGTCGGTGGCAGTGCCCACGCGGCTGCACCAGCCGGTGGCCGTGGCTGTCCTGGAAGCGGGCAGCCATGTCTTTGTGGAAAAACCGCTGGCGCTTTCGGTCGCTGATGGTCAAGCGATTCTCGATGCCGTGCATCGCACCGGCCGCAAACTGGCCGTGGGTCACATCGAACGCTTCAACCCAGCCGTGGTCGAGCTCAAACATCTCCTGGATGAAGGGCAACTGGGGCGCATCTTTCAACTGCGCTCGCGACGCGTCGGCCCCTTTCCGCCCCGCGTTGAAGATGTGGGCGTGGTGTTTGACCTGGCAACGCACGAGGTCAACATCCTGGAGTATCTGACGAAAGCACGTGTGACCTCGCTGTATGCGGAAACCGCGCGCGAGATTCACGCCGCACACGAAGATCTATTATCGGGCGTTCTGAAGTTTAGCAATGGCGCGGTTGGCGTGCTGGACATCAACTGGCTGACGCCGAAGAAGTTCCGTGAACTGACGATCATCGGTGAGCGAGGCATGTTTGCCGTCAACTACTTGACCCAGGAGCTGCAGTTTTTCGAGAACAGCAGCGCCAGCAACGGCCAATGGGAAGGGCTGACGGCATTGATGGGCGTGAGCGAAGGGCGCGTGGTGAAATACGAATTGAAGCGCAAAGAGCCGTTGCGCGCAGAGTTCGAATCTTTTGTCAGCGCCGTGATTGAGAATCACCCGCCGCTGATTGACGGCGCCGAAGGCCTACGCGCCGTGTTATTGGCCGAGAAGATCGTCGAATCGGGCCGCACACACCAAATCATCCGACTGACGTGACGCCTATCGCACGCGTTGCATCGAGGGGGCGCCGCCGCAGACCGGAGCGCGGCGTCCGAACCCATCAAATTTGATTTGCCAAAGGTTTTGGGCTGTGCTAAGATGGCCCGATTTTGGGCGCCTTCCTCGCAGCGACGCGTTGGAAGGTGATCTTTTGTTGACCTTTGTTTTACTGGCCCAACATGACAAAGGTCATGGCCGTCTTGGTGAACAAAATGTCATCATCCCCGCGCCTGTTGTTCATCTAGGTTTCATCTTGCGGCCTTAGGATAAGAGCGGAAAAATAGGATTTTTCGCGGCCTAGACCTATATCTTAATGTGGAGTACGAGAAAAGATTGGCTTCCGCCCAGATAGATCACGAATATCATCCTGACTGGCTCAACACCGTGGCCTTAGGACAGTACCTGGATCATGTTGAACGCCAGTTTATCTTGTCAACCTTAACCCGTGATCCCTCCGTACACAAACTGGTGGATTTATCGGGCGGTTCTGGACGCATTGCCGTTCCCTTGGCTCAGCTTGGATACGATGTGACGGTGACTGACGTCTCGATCATCCCGCTGCGTCGCTTGCGCCAAAAAGATCATTCGATTCGAGCGGAACTGGTGGATGCCACAACGCCTGTGCTTCCTCTGGCCGATGGCAGTGTAGACGCCGCGTTGTGCATCCAGGTTCCCTTCTACGTAGAGGATGGACGCAACTGGTTTTTTCGTGAAGTGCACCGAGTCGTTCGCCCGGGGGGCTGGCTGATCGTCACCTCCACCAATCGCCTGTCTTACAAAGGGTGGCTTCGTCGCTTCCTGCTTGTGCTGGGACGGATGGAGCCGCAATCGTGGCATCGCTTTGAGTATGTCTCCACGCCCGTTGACATGGAGACACGCTTGAACCAGGCAGGCTTCTCGGTGGAGCGTCACCTCGGCTACAACTGGGCGCCAACACTGCGTTTTTCTGATACCGCGCTGCTGCCGGTGTACACAACGATCGAACGGCTCGTGGGGCTTGATCGCATACCAGCGCTCAGTCCCTGGGTCATCACCAGTGCACGCCGCATGCCGCTCGACGCCTGACCGCCCACGGACGCGAGCAAAAGGTTACAAGAATGGACGGTATACTTTGCTCTATACAACAATGACTGCCCACCGTTGGCTGCCGTTCTCCCAGACTGCACACGGAGGGAATTCGACATGACGCATCAAACGCTGACTCAATGGGTTGCAGCTTTGATTTGCCTGGCTGTGCTCTTACTGGCCCCGGCGGCGAGCGCCACCAGAGCGACCCAGGATGCACCGGTTTCTGCGGACGCGCCTGCGGTGACGGCGCCGGCTGCGCCTGGCCCCCCGGCCTCGCGCCCTGGCATCTACTTCAAGGATGATTCGTCGTTTTGGTATGGCACGGCCGATACCAATCGTTATCACCTGGACGGCACCGTGATGAACTGGTCATGGGCTTACCTGGAAACTGGGTACGGCAGCTATCGCCCTGATCGCGTCAACTGGCTCTTGAGCCAATCAACAGCCAAAGGCAAAAAGGGCGCGTTCGCCATCAGTCCTTACGGCGGCGGCCGCTCGTATGAAACGGGCGTGCGCGATTTGCCTGCCTACATGTGGGACACGAACAGCTATCCGGCGGCCGACGTAGATCAGTATACGTTTGAAATTTGTAAGTTCTCTGGTCCGGCCTGCGCCAATGCAAACGCCGATCACCGACGCTTACCCATGTACTGGCGTCCAGCCTTCCTGCAGCGTTATCGGGCGCTGGCGCAGTATTACGGCGAACGTTACATGAACGATACACGGCTCGAGTTCGTGGCCATGGGCTTTGGCACCTACGGTGAAGCCCATATGGTCAACTCAACCGAAGATAAGTACATCATGGAACTGGCCATGCACGCCGATGGCATTACGAATTACACGCAGGCCTGGCGTGACTACACAACCGACGTCGTAGATGCTTTTTATGACGCGTTCAGTGTGTACGATGCCAACCAGGGACGACGGGTGTTGAAGAAGCAGCTGCTTGTACAGATCGCTTCGTTTACCTACCAGGTGAGCGAGCGCCGCGACATGGGGGATTATGCCGCCAGTCTCGGCATCGGCATCTCACTCAACGGCCTGACCCCGGACTTCAACTTTGCTGAAGTCGGCGATGGCCTTTCGGGTTGTCAAAACTGCGGCATGTACGATGTGTTGAACTTGCATTACAATCAAGTGCCAACCGTATTCGAGACCTACTGGTACATGCTGCAAAGCCCCCGTTCATTCTACTGGGGCTTGCTCAGCGGCCTGGATAAACACGCCTATTACCTGCGCCTGGATGAGTCATTGTTCGTGGAGAACAATTCAAGCCCTTACCCGGCGCCGCCCCCCAACATTGATCGCACCGAGTACCTTAACATGATCCAGCGTTGGCGGCCTTATGTGGGCGCCAACCTGAGCAATACGCCCAGCGTGTGGGTGGTGATGCGCGACCATCGTAATCCCATCTACTACGACTACGCCTTCGAGGAGTCGTCGTTCTTCCCGCAGTTGGGCAATTTCGAATTCTGGCTCTATCAAAACGACAACGTACTTGGTGGTCATACCGTGCCAGAGTCCAACGATCCCTTCATCAGCCCGGATCCGGCCATCAATCCGGCCGCGGGCTGGCCCAACAGCTGCGGCGGCATCCCGTGCTTCTCGACCTCCTATGTCTACGGGCTGGGGAACTGCGGCGCGCCGGCTGGGGCGGGGCCTGCCTACTGTAACACCAACGCGTACAATCCCGATTTGCCGAGCGGCATGGAAGGATGGGTTGTACGGCGCACGGCGCAGGAAACCAACAACCCTTACATGTGGCTGCGGGTGCATCCTGACTACATCACCGTCGGCAAGAACACCGTGGACATCAAGGTAACCTACGCCGACATGGGCGCCGACACGTGGTCGCTCGATTATGAGGCCATTGGCGGCGTCATGCGCTCCGCCACGCCGAACGGCGGCGCCAATGCTTACGTGACCAAGACCAACAGCCGCACCTGGAAAACGGCGACGTTCCACATCACCGATGCGCGCATGGGCAAGGGGCTGCGCACGGATGATGGCGGCCTGGCCGAGAGCGATTTCCGCATCAACGCTCGCGGCGACGGCAATGAGTGGATTCACATGGTGGATGTCAAACTGCTGCAGCATGAGGTCGAACCGACGCCAACAGCGACGCCGACGGTGACGCGCACGCCTACGGCAACACCCACGAATACATCAGCGCCAACGAGTACGCCGACGCCAACGAACACGCCCACGCCGACAAAGACGCCGACCGTGACCCCGACGCCCACGATTACTCCCACGCCGACCCCCAGCGTTGGCTCCATCCAGGGCGTCGTATTCGAGGATTTGAACCAGAATTGGGTTCTCGACCCCGGCGAACAACCGATCGCGGGAGCCATCATCACGCTGCGCCGCGGCGCCGCCGATCTGAGTCAAATCACGACCGGGGCGAATGGCGCTTATGCGTTCACCTCACTGACGCCAGACCAGTATCAAGTCAGAGAGACAGACCCGCCCGGCTACACGTCTACCAGTCCAAACAGTTGGCTGCTCGTCGTTCAGGCCGGCGTGACGCTCACGCAGAATTTCGGCGATATTCCCAAAGCTCGCGCGCAAGGCTTGGTTTATCTCGATGTCAATCAGAACGGTCAGCCAGACGTGAACGAGCCGCGCCTGAGCGGGGTTGACATACGCTTGCATCGCGACGTCAATCAAAACGGTCAGCTCGACGCCGCGGACGCACTGCTGGGGACCACGTCCAGTGACAGCAGCGGACAATATCGGTTCCTTGCACTCGATCCCGGCGCTTACCTGGCGCAGGAAGC
Source organism: Candidatus Amarolinea aalborgensis (assembly GCF_900491745.1). Taxonomy (NCBI): domain Bacteria; kingdom Bacillati; phylum Chloroflexota; class Caldilineae; order Caldilineales; family Candidatus Amarolineaceae; genus Candidatus Amarolinea; species Candidatus Amarolinea aalborgensis. The sequence goes on from NZ_UETR01000009.1 coordinate 183,071, forward strand.
GGCGGTTCCCAGCGGCTATGCCGTCATCGGCAACACCGTGCGCGCCTTTAACATTGCAAATACAGAAACCATCACGGTCAACTTTGCGCACACGCGCTTCATGCAGTGGTACTTTCCGTTGATGGGCCGCTAAGCATGGCGCAGGCCGATGATGGTAGATCAGGCCGGCAGGTCGGACGAGGTTTCCTGGCTTTCGGCATAGCCGTCACAGCCATGGCCGGGCTCCTGATCCTGGGCGCGCCAGCGAGCGCCGCACAACCGATGATGGGCAGCTTGCTGACCCCAACGCCTACCGTGGATGTCAACCAGGCGCCGGATGTCTTCTGCGGCAGCAGCGTGCAAGGCGATACGCGCGGACAGCCAGCCAATGTGACGACTTACGCCTGTCGCAGCGATTGGCAAGAAACTGGACCTGAGGCTGTTTTTCAGTTCCACTTTCTGGAGCCGCAGCCGGTGACGATCAGCCTGGCGTCGCTGTTGCCCGGGGTGGACCTGGATGTCTTCCTGCTGGCGTCGGCTGACCCGGCGAGCTGCGTGGCCGCCGGCGACAGCGGCCTGGCGTTGGCGGACTTGCCCGCCGGCCAGGATTACGTGCTGGTGGTGGATGGGTATCAGGGCAGTGCAGGGCCGTTCCATTTGACGATTCAGTGTCCGTTTGGCCCCCAGGCTACGGCGACCCCGACGCCTACGCCTACGCTGACAGCGACCCCCACGCGTACACCGACGTCAACCGCGACGGCGACCGCCACCGCCACCCTCACGGCCACCGCCTCCCCTACGGCGACGCCAGGGCCGCGGCGGTTGCCCCTGGTAGGATGGCGTATGGCGCCGACGCCAACGCCGCCGGTGCAAACGCTGGTGTTGCAGCTGGGGCGGAATGGGTTCAGCGATCAGCAGGACACGACGCTAGATAGCTGGCGCCCAACGACGGCCCAGGGTAACTCGACAACCTTGCTGGCGCGCTGGAATCGTAGTGCGCAGATAGATGAAAAGACGCCGCTGCTGCGCTTTGGCTTGGCCCCGCTCCCCACCGCCGCGCATGTGGTTTCGGCCAGTCTGGAAGTGTACGTCGTCGAGCGGAGTTTGCAGACAGACATGGTTCTGCAGGCCTACGGGTTGCAGCGTGCGTGGAGCGAATTGGCTGCAACCTGGGAACTGGCAACCAGCTCTGTCCGCTGGACAGCGCCGGGCGCGAATGGCCCTGGCCAGGATCGTGATTTTGGTCCGACCGCCGCAACGCCCATCAGTGCGGTCGGTCGCTGGTATGACGTGGACGTGACGCACGTGCTGCGGCGTTGGCAGGTCAACCGTCAGACCAATCATGGCCTGGCCCTGAAGGCAAGCGCCGGCAGCGAAAATGCCAATGTAGAGTTTATAATGGCGAGCGCCCAATTTCCCGTGGCCGCACAGCGACCTAAATTAGTGATAACTTATTGGACGCCATTGTTCTAGAGGAGGATTATTCCATGATCGAGGGAGGCATTCGAAGAAGGGGGAACCAGCGCATCGGCTGGCTCGAACTGTTCGACCTCACGGATGACGAGCAGGCGGTTCAACGGAGGCGTCTGCAAAAAATGATGAATGAACGGGTTTACTTGATTGTCAAGCGCGCTTTTGATATCGTCGTGGCTTCGCTGCTTCTGATCATCCTGTCGCCCTTGTTCCTCATTTTGGCGCTGGCCGTGAAGCTGGATTCGCCCGGCCCGGTCATATTCGTCAGTCCGCGCGCGGGCAAAAACGGCAGGCCTTTTCCTTTCTTCAAGTTTCGCTCGATGTACAACGGTGTCAATCACTTAGCCGCGCACCAAGAGTTCGTCAAGCAGTATCTGAATGGCGACAACGAGCACGGCGCCCATGACCACAACGGCAATCATATCTTCAAGCCGGCTGTCATCAAACAGGGCGTGACGCCGGTTGGTCGCATCCTGCGCAAGACAAGCCTGGATGAGCTGCCGCAGTTGATCAATGTGCTGCGCGGCGAGATGTCGCTCGTTGGCCCGCGGCCCCCCATGCCCTATGAGTTGGCCTACTACAAGGATTGGCACATGCGCCGCTTGGATGTGACGCCCGGCCTCACCAGCCTGGCGCAGGTCAATGGCCGCAGCAGCCTGCCTTTCGACAAAAGCGCCAGCCTGGACATCGAATATATCGAAAATCGCACGTTCTGGCTTGACCTACGCATTTTGCTGGCCACCGTTCCGGTCATTCTGACGATGCGTGACGCCGGCTGATCCGGCGCGATCTTTTAGCTGACAGTACACCGGCTTTGGCGTTCGCTGGCTATCACCAGTTCGGCCAAAACCGGTGCTTTTTTTGTCCGCCGCCCCGCGATGCAGTCTGTGTCATGTACTTTGGGCTGTCTCTCCTGTCCGTGCTAAAATAACGGGGGAGACGGCTGTCATGACGCAATTGCATTGGATTGAACCTACAACGATCACCGCGCCCCCTGCGCTGGCCGCGGCCGTCGGCGGACACCCCCTCGTGGCCGACATCCTGGCCCGCCGCGGGCTGACCGATCCAGCCGCGGCCGCAGCGTTCCTTGATTGGCGGCGCTATGCCCCTGCGCCGCCTGCAGACCTGCCCGGCGTTACACCAGCCGCTGATCTCCTCTGGCAAGCCATCCGGCAGCGCCGTCAGTTGGCCGTATGGGGTGATTTCGACGTAGATGGTCAAACGGCCACAGCCCTGCTGGTGGATGGTCTGCGCGACCTGGGGGCGCAGCCTCATTTCTTCATCCCCAACCGCCTCAGCGATGGCCATGGCATCAAGCTGCCAACTCTGGAGAAGCTGCTGGCCCGCGGCGTGGATGTCCTCCTGACCTGCGACACGGGCGTGACCGAGCACGAGGCCCTTGCCCTGGCGCGCGCGCGCGGCGTTCAAGTCATTGTCACCGATCACCACGATCTCCCGCTCGACTTGCCGCCGGTGGAGGCCCTGGTCGAACCCAAGCTGCTGGCGCGGCAGCACCCCTTGCGCGAACTACCCGGCGTCGGCGTCGCGTTTATCTTGATGCAGGCGCTTTACGGCCGCGCGGGGCGCGCGGGCGATGAGGCGCGCCTGCTTGACCTGGTGGCCCTGGGGATCGTGGCCGATGTGGCGCGGCAGGTGGGCGACACCCGTTACCTGCTGCAGCGCGGCCTTCTGGCGCTGCGCCAGTCGTCACGCCTGGGACTGCAGGCCTTGATGACGCAGGCGAATCTCGATCCCGCGCGCGTCGACGCGGAGACGATTGGCTTTCAGCTTGGCCCGCGGCTCAACGCGCTGGGGCGCCTGTCCGACGCCACGCAGGCCGTGGAGCTGCTGACCACCGCCGACGCCACGACCGCGCGCGTCTTGGCGGCTCAGTTGGAAGGGCTGAACAATCAGCGCAAGCTGCTGTGCGATCAGGTTGAGGCTGCCGCGCAAGAGATGCTCGTGCGTGAGCCGTCGCTGTTGGATGGGCAGATGCTGCTCCTGCTCAATCCGCATTGGCATCCCGGCGTGCTCGGCATTGTCGCCAACCGCCTGGCTGAGCAGTATCGGCGCCCCGTCCTCCTGTTGATGCAAACGCAGGATGGATTGGCGCGTGGCTCTGCGCGCGGGGTGCCCGGTATTGACCTGGGCGCGGCCATCGCGGCCAATGCGCATCTGCTGGAACGCTTCGGCGGTCACGCCGGCGCCGCCGGTTTGACCGTGCGCCTGGAACGCGTGCCCGAACTGCGCCGCGCGCTTTCGAACACCGTGGCCGCGATTCGCACCACGCCCGACGATGCGTATGCGCTGGCGCTCGATGCGATATTGCCGCTTCAAGACCTATCGCTGCCATTGGTGCAGGAATTGAACCGCCTGGCGCCTTTCGGCGAAGGCAACCCGCCGGTGACGCTGGCGACCTTGGGCGTGACGGTTCAGAGCCATCGCTTGATCGGGCGCAATCGTCGCCATCGTAAGCTGACGGTTGCCGATGAGCAAGGCCATGTGCAGGATGTCGTGTGGTGGGGCGGCGCAGACGCTGATCTACCCGAAGGCGCCCTGGATATCGCGTACACGCTGGCGCAGAATGAGTTTCGCGGGGACACCTCCCTGCAGTTGGTCGTGCGCGCCGTGCGCTTACGCCGTCCAGAGACCGTCGAGGTGAAAGTCGCGCCCGTGCGTGCGCCAATTACCGATTTGCGCATGCTGGCTGACCCACTGAGCGCGGTACGCGGCCTGTTGGCGAGCGATGAGAAGTGGCAGATTTGGGGCGAAGGTCATGTGGCGTTCGAAGGGCCAGTGCGCGACCGGTGCAGTTTGGACGTTGGCCGGCCATTGATTATCTGGAGTGCGCCGCCAGGGCGGGCCGAACTGGAACGGGTGTTAGAGCGCGTGGCGCCTCCCCAAATCGCTCTCGTCAACCTGGTGACGGCCGAGGATCGGCTGGAATTATTTCTGCGTAATTTGCTCGGCATGGCGAAATTCGCCTTGACACGCCGCGGCGGTGAGATGCACGTGCCGGCTGTGGCGGCCGGTCTCGGCCAACGTGAGCTGACCGTGCGCCGGGGCTTGACCTGGCTCGAGCGCTTTGGCCGGTTGCAAATTCAGGCCTGGCTGACCAGCGACCGTGTGCGCCTGGCGCCGGTCGCCGAATCAGCCGGGCCTACTGCATCCTCAATCGAGGCGCGGCGCGAAACTGAACGTGCGATTGCTCAGGCTGAGCTGCATGCGCTCCTGGCGGAAGCGGCCGCATTCCGCGCCTTCTGCCGCCGCGCGCCCATCGAAGCATGGCTGGGAGAACCGCAAACACCGGTGTAACGCCAACGAGGGCGCACCACCGGTCAATAGTCTCAGTTTGCCAGGGCCGTAAACATCACAACGGTCATCATCACGCAGACCACAAGCACGATGAACATCATATAGACCTCCATCCCGTTCGGATCATTCATCCCCGCGGAACACAGAGGAACATCGCTTCGCGTTTTGCAGCCTCATTATGACAGGCAGCCGGTCTTGTTGCCTTACAGAACGTTGTCAGGCAAACCGCAGCCACCTGACAGTTTGCCCCCACGAGCAACACCTTATGATGGATTGGATTCCAGATTTTCTCACGGCAAGCCGTTTGTTGTTAGCAGGGATCATCATCGTCCTCGGTGCAACCCACGGTCGCCAGGTTACGCCTACCGTGGTGATCCTGGTCATCATTGCGTGGACGACCGATAACCTCGACGGCTTCATTGCGCGGCGTATTCCCAAACGCCCTCCCTCGTGGCTGGGACGTCACGACTTTGCCATTGATGTGATCTTCACCTGGGCAACGCTGGTCTATATCCTGCTGACCGGCTTCCTGGCCTGGTGGATTGGCATCGCGTACACGTTGGTGGCCTTGATCGTCGCCTGGCACGCGCGTCGCAAGCCAATCACTATTCTCTTCCTGCGCCTGGTTGACGTCACAGCCGCGGTGTTGGTTCTTTGGTACTATCCCATGTTGGGGTTGGCATTGATGGTTTTCCTGCTGCTGCTGGCCGCGGTGCAGTGGCCTCGACTCTCGCGGGACAGCGTCATCTGGGCCAAGACGGTGTGGAGTTTACTGCGAGACTTCTTCCGTGGGCGTAACTCGGTGTCGTAGCTGAGGTGGTAAACGAACGTGGCGAGATTCCCCTTGCGCAGAGGCTGGCGGCACGGCCGGTCGCCGCGCAAGCCGCGATGGTTCTTGACGGCGACGGCTCCTTATCCGGCGAGACTGCGCAAGGTTGGCTGGCGCGCAACACAACCCTCGCAGGGGTTACGGAACATCACAACGTTCACTCGTCACGGTGTTGCGCGCCTCTGAGTGCGTCATCTCGTCGCAGCCCTGCGAGGGGGCGTCCCCTTGCGCAGGCTGGCGGCACGGCCGGTCGCCGCGCAAGCCGCGATGGTTCTTGACGGCGACGGCTCCTTATCCGGCGAGACTGCGCAAGGTTGGCTGGCGCGCAACACAACCCTCGCAGGGGTTACGGAACATCACAACGTTCACTCGTCACGGTGTTGCGCGCCTCTGAGTGCGTCATCTCGTCGCAGCCCTGCGAGGGGGCGTCCCCTTGCGCAGGCTGGCGGCACGGCCGGTCGCCGCGCAAGCCGCGATGGTTCTTGACGGCGACGGCTCCTTATCCGGCGAGACTGCGCAAGGTTGGCTGGCGCGCAACACAACCCTCGCAGGGGTTACGGAACATCACAACGTTCACTCATCACGGCGTTGCGCGCCTCTGAGTGCGTCATCTCGTCGCAGCCCTGCGAGGGGGACTTATCAAAGCAGCAGTTCGGCCATCACCCGTAAGCCTTCGATGTTGAAGGTGGTGATATTGAGCGTGGTGATCGGGCTGCGGCGCCAAAGCTCCAGGCGCTCCGCGATGCGCTCCTTGGGACCGCACAGCGCGACATCGTCCACCAGCTCATCAGGCACGGCGGCCATCGCTTCCCATTTCTTACCCGCCAGGTACAAATCCTGAATGCGGTCAGCGGCTTTGGTATAGCCGTAGCGGCAGGCCAGGTCGTGATAGAAATTCTTGCCCTTCGCGCCCATGCCGCCGATGTACAGGGCCAGGAACGGCTTGACCAGGTTGCGCGCGTTGTTGACATCTTTACCAACCGACACCGGCACCGACGGGGCAATATCAAAATTCGCCACGCTTTTGCCGCCGCCGGCTTTGGCAAACCCGGCTTCGATCTGGGGCTGGTAGGTCTCCGCGTAATGGCGCGGCGAGAAGAAGATGGGCAGCCAGCCGTCGGCAATTTCAGCCGCCAGTTCGACGTTCTTGGGACCAATGGCCGCCAGGTAGATCGGCATGTCGGCGCGGCCGTGTAGAATGCTCTTCAGCGGCTTGCCCAGTCCGGTGGCATCCGCGCCCTGGTACGGAATCTGGTAAAACTCGCCGTTGTGGACCAGGGGCGCCTCGCGGGCGAAGATGTGGCGCACGATGCTGACATACTCGCGCGTTTTGCCTAACGGTTTGCCGTAGGCCTGGCCGTGCCAGCCTTCGACAACCTGCGGGCCAGAAAGCCCCAGGCCAAGCAAAAAACGCCCGCCGCTCAGTTGATCGAGCGTCATCGCGGTCATCGCGGTGTTGGCCGGCGTACGCGCCGGCATCTGCATGATGGCCGTGCCCAGGTGGATTTGGCTGGTCAGCGCGCCCATCCAGGCCAGGGGCGTAACCGCATCAGAGCCGTAGGACTCCGCTGTCCACACGACGTACGCGCCCAAACGATCGGCCTCTTGAATCATTTCCAAGGGCAGCTCGATCTTGGCGCCGGAGTAACCGACATTGACACCGAGTCGGAGTGATGGCATGGTTTCCTCACAAGTCAGAATCTGGGCACACAATCATCATAACACGATGCGCAAGGTTAAGCCAAATCTAAGCCTACTTGCCGCCCTTCTCGAACTTACGAATCTTCTCCCACAACGGTGAATCGTCCATGTCCTCCATGGCCCGCCGCAGCTCGATGATCTGGTCGCGCAGCTGCGCAGCTTTCTCGAACTCCAGGGATTGGGCGGCGGTTTTCATTTCTTTCTCCAGCAGCTTGATGATGCGCGCGGCTTCGTCTTTGGGCAGCGCGGCCAGGGACAGCGACCGCGTGGGCGCGCCGTCCTCGCCGCCCACCTGGTAGACCGGCCGTTCTTCGGCCACAGCCCTGCCGCCGGCCACGCGCTGCGTCAAGTCACGCACCGACTTGCTGATGCTGCGCGGCTCGATGCCGTGCGCCTTGTTGTGCGCCAGTTGAATGTCACGGCGCCGATTGGTCTCATCCATCGCCTTGCGCATCGAATCGGTCACCCGGTCCGCGTAGAAGATGGCCGTGCCGTTCACATGGCGCGCCGCGCGCCCAACTGTCTGAATCAGCGCGGATTCCGAGCGCAGGAAGCCCTCTTTGTCTGCATCCAGCACCGCCACCAGCGAGACTTCCGGCAGGTCAAGGCCCTCGCGCAGCAGGTTGATGCCGACTACGACATCGTGCACGCCCAGGCGCAGGTCGCGCAGAATCTCGATGCGCTCCAGGGTGTCAATGTCCGAGTGCAGGTAGTGCACCTTGATGTTGATCTCGCGCAGATAGTCGGCCAGGTCTTCGGCCATGCGCTTGGTCAACGTGGTGACGAGGACGCGCTCACCCCGCGCGGTGCGCAGGCGAATTTCTCGAATCAGATCATCAATCTGACCCTGGGTTGGCCGCACAATCACCTGTGGATCCACCAGGCCGGTAGGGCGAATGATCTGTTCGACGATCTGGCTCGCATGGCCGCGCTCGTACGGGCCAGGCGTGGCGCTGGTGTAAATCACCTGGTTGATCAACGACTCGAACTCCTCGAAGGTCAATGGGCGGTTGTCCAGCGCGCTGGGCAGGCGGAAGCCGTACTGCACAAGCACTTCCTTGCGGTTGCGGTCGCCCCGGTACATGCCCGAAATCTGCGGGATCGTCATGTGGCTCTCGTCCACCACCAGCAGCCAATCGGCCGGGAAGTAGTCCAGCAAGGTCCAAGGGCGAGCGCCGGCAGGACGCCGCGCCAGGGGCCGGCTGTAATTCTCGATGCCGGAGCAGAAGCCGACCTCGCGCATCATCTCCAGGTCGTAGCGCGTGCGCTGTTCCAGGCGCTGCGCTTCCAGCAGTTTGCCCTCAGCCTTGAACTGCTTGAGCTGCGCTTCCAGCTCGGCTTCGATGTCCTGCAGCGCCTCCACGAGCTTGTCCTGCGGCGTGATGAAGTGCTTGGCGGGATAAATGTCCACCGCCTGATGCTCCGCCAACACCTCGCCGGTCAATGCGTCCACCTCCGTGATGCGCTCGATCTGATCGCCCCAGAACTCGATGCGGAAGGCCTGCTCGCCGTACGCGGGCAAGACCTCCAGCGTATCGCCGCGCACGCGAAACTTGCCGCGCTGCAGCGTGCCATCGTTGCGATCGTAGTAGATGCTGACCAGCTCACGCAGCACGGTGTCGCGGCGGACGGTGGCGCCGGCGCGCAGATTGACCACCGCGCGACCGTAATCCTCCGGGCTGCCAAGGCCGTAGATGGCCGAGACAGAGGCCACGATCACCACATCGCGACGGCTCAGAAGGGCCGAGGTGGCCGCCAGGCGCAGGCGGTCAATCTCTTCGTTGATCTGCGCATCTTTTTCGATGTAGGTGTCGGTCTTGGGCGCGTACGCCTCAGGCTGATAGTAGTCGTAGTAGGAGACGAAGTATTCGACCGAGTTTTGGGGCAGCAGTTCTTTCAACTCGCTGTAGAGCTGCGCGGCCAGCGTCTTGTTGTGCGCCATCACCAGCGTAGGCCGCTGCACCTGTTCGATCACCCAGGCCATGACGGCCGTCTTGCCGGTGCCGGTGGCGCCCAGCAGCGTCTGGTGTTGAAAACCCTCACGCAGGCCCGTCACCAGGCTCTGAATGGCTTTCGGTTGATCGCCGGTCGGTTGGAAATCAGAAACAACTTTGAAATCAGGCATGGTTGTCACCAATCAGAGTGCAAAGTGCAAAGTGCAAAGTGCAAAGCGAACACTTGTTTTGTTTGGGGATATTATAGCGCACAGGGCCAGGCTGTCCAAGTGCGCGCTAGAGTTGGGTGCATTTCAGTTTGGGGGCGGGTCCGACGTCGGGCGATTGAGGCTTCGTCGTGAGCGGCTCGACCGAGACTTCGGCGAGGCTCACCGCACGGTTCGACAGGCTCACCGCACGGTTCGACAGGCTCACCGCACGGTTCGACAGGCTCACCGCACGGGGCCTGAGCTTGTCGAAGGCCGCTGCAACCACCTCCAAGCCCAACCGAAGCCGGCTACGCAGCGGAACTGAAATGCGCCCGCTACGAGATGCAAGTCCCTCCGGGGCCGTCAGGCCCGATAGGGCCTTCGACCTTGTAGCCCGATCCGTTCACGGTCGGGCGGCGTTGTTTGCGCGCACGCTATCGGGCCAGCAACCCCGCCGGAGGCCCGATAGGGCCTTCCACCTTGTAGCCCGATCCGTTCACGGTCGGGCGGCGTTGGTTGCGCGCACGCTATCGGGCCAGCAACCCCGCCGGAGGCCCGATAGGGCCTTCCACCTTGTAGCCCGATCCGTTCACGGTCGGGCGGCGTTGGTTGCGCGCACGCTATCGGGCCAGCAACCCCGCTGTCAGGCCCGATAGGGCCTTCCACCTCGTAGCCCGATCCGTTCACGGTCGGGCGGCGTTGGTTGTGCGCACGCTATCGGGCCAGCAACCCCGCCGGAGGCCCGATAGGGCCTTCCACCTTGTAGCCCGATCCGTTCACGGTCGGGCGGCGTTGGATGCGCGGGCCATGCGGTCGTCAACCCCGCCGGCTGCCAAAGGCCATCCGGCTACGAGGTGCAAGCCCCTCTGGGGCTACGCCCTGAAATTGAAATGCACCCGTTGAGGGCGTACGCCCACGTGTGCAATCCCGCCGCGCATTTCGTTTCGTCAAGTGCGCACGCCCACGTGCGCAACCATGTCGCGTGCCTCTTTCTGCGTTGGCAATTGAGGGTGGTTAGCGAGCGGCCGCGGCGAGGAGAATGGGTAGGCAGGTGCGGGCGACGCAGGGACCAAACTCGCGCACCGCTTTACGATCGCGGGCCATGCCGCGCGTACCGTCTGTAAATATCAAGCTTGAGGTCGAATCACGCGAACCAACTTTCCAGCCAGCGGTTCGTTGTCTATGATCGCCGTGTGAATTCGGGCTGCCAATCTCTCGATGTCGCGGTCTTCAGTGCAAACAATAATGCATGCATGATTTTGATCCTGGACATGCAGACGAATGAAGTCGCGACGATTAAAAGTGAGCACTGCCCGATTAGTCTCTGTTGCGCAGTGGAGGACGGCGTCGTCTGGGATTCTCAGCCCAGCATTTCCTGCCTCCTGCGTTGTGAGCACGTTATGGTGCAGGCTGCGCAAAGCTATTACGACGTTGAGCCAGAAGTTCTCGTCGGCGTATAGGTGTGCCATCGCTGACTATGATTCCACAGCTACCAGTTCGTTTTCTCGGATGGCATTATCAATTTCCTCGCGGTGGGCCGCCACGTATGCCCAGGCATTGATGAGATCGGTTGGAATGAGGGTCGGGTAGTTTTCCAGCAATTCTGCGTCATTGGCTCCCAAACGCCGGAAATTCTCCAACGTCCATACCGGGATGCGAGTGCGAACAATGCGCGCATCTCCGCCGCAGATGCCGGGCGATTTCTCAATGCCAGGCCATATGCGATTCAGATCGAAAACCAGGCGGTAGTATAGACGCGTCTTTTCCAAGGCATCAAGGCGTTCTATCTGGGCTTCCAGTTCCTGAATTGTCATACAGGCCTCCACGCAATAGCTTTTATCTCATCTCGACTGATTATACTACCTTCTTGGCAGAAGATTCAAAGTTAGCGTACGCACGCCCACATGCAGCTTTAGGCGCTGGCAATTGAGGGAGGGTGGTTAGCGAGCGGCCGCGGCGAGGAGAATGGGTAGGCAGGTGCGGGCGACGCGGGGGCCAAACTCGCGCGTCGCTTCACGGCCGCGGGCCATGCCGGTGGCGTAGTTGGTGACAAAGCAGAGCGAGGCGTAGCGCAGACCCAACTCGCGCGCCAGCCAGACTTCCGGCGCCAGGGTCATGCCCACCACGTCAGCGCCCGCGCGGCCGAAGAGCGCAATTTCGGCCTGCGTCTCCAGGCGCGGGCCTTCGGTGCAGACGTAGGTAACAGGCGCGGCGTGGTAGGTCAGGCGAGCGCCGGTTTCTGGGGGCCGCGCCGCGCTGAGCGCGTGGAGGATGGCCTGGCGCAGCGCAGGGTCGAACGCCGGGCCGGCGGTTGGCTGGCGCCAGCGATCGAAGGTATGGGCGCGGCGCGCACGCGTCCAGTCGAGCAGGTCGGCCGGCGCGACCAGGTCGCCCACGGCCAGCGCGGGGTTGATCGCGCCAACGCCGTTCCAACTGAGAATGGCCTGAAAGCCCAACTGCTGCGCGGCCCACAGGTTGGCGCGATGATTGACAAAGCCGGCTGAACGCTGCAGCTCGCCCACGCCGTGGCGTGAACTGAAGCCCACGGTCAAGCCGCCGCGGCTGGTCAGCCAGGTCACCGGCGCGGCCGGGCCAAAGGGCGTCTCCAGGGTAAGGGTCTCGCCCACCGCGCCAAATTCGGCCAGGTGCAGCCAATAGGCCGCGGTGCCGCCGTAAATGAGGGTGGTAGGTTGTGACGTCGAGTCCATACGCGCATATCCCCAGCCGCGGACGCTACTGTGGGGTCACCAGCACCCAAACCATGCCATTCTGCGCTGCATCCAGCGAGACGCCGATAGTCGGCGCGCCCTCGGTCACCCGCATGCCGTCAATCAGCCTGCTTTGCAGCGGGCGTACCCGACCTACGTCTGATACGGTCAAGCGCTGGTTGGCGGCCACGGCGCCGGCTGCGGGATCAACTTTCACCTGCGCCATGCCGTTCACGACGACAAACATCAGATCACCCGGCATCACCCGGCCGGGGGCGGCCTGCGCGCCATCCAGCACGGCGCCATCCTTCTCACCGTGGGCGATCTGCGCCCGGCCCTGCACGACGCCGATCACCGCCAGGCTCTGGCTGTCTGCACGCTGCGCCTGTACCACCGCGCCCGACGTGCCGGCCAGCGGTGCTTCAGTGCCCGCGGCCGTCACGACGTCACCTTGCTCCAGCGTCGCATCGCCCGTGTTGCGAGCAATGTAAACCAGCTCGCAACCAGTGCAGTTGCCGACCACGAAGATATCCTGGTTGAAATACGCCGAGTTGGTGCCGCCGCTGGTGGCATAGATTGCTGGACTGGTGCCGCTGTTGGAGGCGTAAAGCGCGGCCCACGCGTTACCGCTGGAGGCCGCTGCATAGGCGCGCACACCGTCTCCCGCTCCGGAGTTTTGCGCCCGTAGCGCATAGAGGGTGGCATTGTTGCCCTGGAAGCGAGACCCGTTCTGCGCGCGCACGCTGAATTCGTCATTGGTGGTTGAGCTGAAAACGCTGCCTTGGCTATCTGCCCATACAAATGCACCTGAATGCACCGCTTGGGCTTGACTACCCGCGGCAAATGAACGGCTTCCGGAGGCCAGATTGTTCTCGCCGCCGGCGATCGTGGAGTAACTGCCGCTTGCCTGATTGTGTAGCCCGCCAGAGACCGTTGTGTAATTTCCACTGATCTGATTCTGGGCGCCACCGCCGATCGTAGACACATAGCCAGTGACCACATTGTAGGCGCCGCCCGCAATGGTGGAATAGGCCGCATCGCTGGTTGGGGGAAAGTTATTGCCGACGCGGTTGGCAACGCCGCCGCCCACCGCGCCAAAGTCGTCTGTCACCTGGTTATAGTCGGTCACGGTTCCACCGCCGGCAATGGTCGCTCCCACGACCCCACCGGGGATATCGTTGGCGTCACTTCCTCCCGCCACGTTCGGAACGCTGCCCGGAAGATAGCGCATCGCCGTCTTTCCCCAGGTTTTGATAACCAGCGGTTGGTAGTCCGTAGTTCCGAGATAATTGGCGGCTGATGAAGTGCCGGTGTTGCCGGTGATCGCCCAGTAAGCGTCCACCGGATAGCTACCGTTCTGGTTCCAATGACCGGCGGTGAGCTGGATGTCGAAGATATCAACGTCGTTGTCATGATCAACGTCGCAGGCCGGGTCATAATCAACACCGATTGTACAGGGTCCGCCGAGGGGCTGGGCGAGGCTCGATGCCGGCGAACTGCTGACCGCGGGCAAGACGCCGCCCGCAAGGAGCAGAACTACAACTACACGCATCAGGATCAACTGTCGCTGCATGGGATACCTCCTGGGTTAGGAATGTAAAACACGGCGATCCGGTGGGATGTCGAATCATATCACGTTCCGGCAGGGCGAGCCAAATCACATTGTGCAACGTTGCCGGTTGCAGTACCCGAAGTAAAACCTGATGTAAAAGTATTTCCAGATACAGTACTCTGCCAATTCCAGGCGCTCGCA